>DGQO01000122.1:8493-9128 GCA_002400445.1 Chitinophagaceae bacterium UBA4412 | reverse complement strand
GGTAAACGAAAACCGTAATCTACCAACAACAGTTTGCGGCTTCGGTCGCCGCCATCCATCCCACTTATTTGCGGTATGGTTTGATGGCTCTCATCGATAATGGTGATATAGTCTTTCGGAAAATAATCCAACAGGCAAAAGGGCCGGCTACCCGGCGTACGCCGGTCAAAGAAGCGGGAATAGTTTTCAATGCCATTGCAATAACCCAATTCCCTGATCATCTCCAGGTCATAATTTACCCGTTCATTGATGCGCTGCGCTTCAATATATTTTCCACTTTGTGTAAAGTATTCTACCTGCGCAGCGGCTTCATCCTGTATTTCATGAATCACCTGCGTAAGCATATCTTTTGGAGCGATGTATAAATTGGCCGGAAAGATGGCAGCGTTCTCTACCTCGGTAATTCGTTTGCCCGTGCGGAGTTCAAGCGTTTCGATGCTTTCAATTTCATCGCCAAAAAAACTAATGCGATAACCAAAGTCTACATAAGGCAGGTTGATATCGATGGTATCTCCTTTTACCCTGAAAGTGCCCCGGGTAAAATCTCCCTGGCTCCGGTTATACAATGAATTGACCAGGGCGTGTAAAAATCCCTGGCGGGATAGTACCTGCCCACGGGCAATGCGAATAATTCC
>DGQO01000122.1:7741-8331 GCA_002400445.1 Chitinophagaceae bacterium UBA4412 | reverse complement strand
CGCTGCACATTCTGGATTACATTGGCCATGGTAAAAGTTTTACCACTGCCGGTTACACCGAGGAGTGTTTGGTATCGCTCGCCGCTGAGGATACCATTGGTAAGTTGTAAAATGGCAGAGGGCTGATCGCCCGCCGGCTCGTATGTAGATTGTAAGTTAAAAGGCATGAATGGCCAAAGTTACAAAGAAAGCTGCTCGGGCGAAAGCACGACAGGAACAATTCCTTCAATTGGGCTGCCTTAATTTGTGGCTGACTTCACCTCCTGCGCTGTGGCTGTTTTAGGCGTAGCCGGCTTAATAATTCCTTTGCTTAAACAGAGCGTAAGCACATTGGTTACATTTTGCATAATCACCCCAACCCGCATCAATTTATCGCTCATCTCATGAAGGTTCTCCGTATTGGCCTCTGTTTGTTTATTGATTTCATCAAGCTTTGAAGTGTATTGTTTCAGGTTTGCCAGGAGCACAGCATCCGCCTGCCGGGTAAGTGCATTCTCCAGGATGTTGAGCTGGTTCAATGCTTTGGCCCGCAGGTTTCTGGCCTGCATGCTATATTGCGTTACAGAGAGGCCATTCATTTCTTTTTTTAC
>DGQO01000122.1:7110-7608 GCA_002400445.1 Chitinophagaceae bacterium UBA4412 | reverse complement strand
TTTTTTTAGTGATCAAAGCCGGCCATGGTCAATTTTGAACGCTTGTTATCAAATTTTCTATACGAATCCCGCAAGTCTTCATAGCGATCTATGAGTGCATCCAGTTCTGGCAAATCCTGGGCTTTACCGCTGCCACTCACAAAGGCTTCCAGCTCGTTATAAGTAGCTTTGAGTTGCCGGAAAGCCATCATGGATGTTGCCGTAAGCGTTTTTACTTCATTCACCTGGTTCAGCCAATTATTGTAAATAGGCGTATAAGAACTGTAGTAAAAAAANNGGGTTATTTCCAGCGGCTTCATAAGCCCGGATATTTTCTAAAAAGTTTGCATAGTTATGATCGAGGTAGGCGGGCAGGTTCGCTATTTCGCCCGCAAGCTTTAATGAATCGAGGGTAATAAAATCATTGCAAATATTTTCAAAAGGTTCATGGGCTGTTTGTATGGCTTGCACTAAATATTTCTTTTGCAAAGCACCCAGCTTCATCTTGCCCAATTGTTG
>DGQO01000122.1:3092-7028 GCA_002400445.1 Chitinophagaceae bacterium UBA4412 | reverse complement strand
CCCTGCTCCTCAAAGTTCTGCCGGAGCAATGCGAGACTTTCATTCGTAGAATCATTGGTGGCTAAGATACTGCTGAGCTGCAGGTTTTGCGATTCAGATTTTAAAAAACTGATGCGGTAATAGATGTCAGACGGTGTTCTGCAAATGCCTCTTGTGGCCAGTGCAAATTTTTCGGTAGCTGCCACCTGGGAATTTTTTAAACTTCCGCAGCCCGCAAGGAGCAGTGCAATGCTCATGAGCATTGTACAAAAGGTCACTTGATGAGTTGACATAATATTGTTTGGTTTTTCTGTCATCAGCGCAGGGTGGTTTTTAAAGAGTGCGTAAGGCTATCCAATTCTGCATTGTGATCCAGCCGCTCGTTCATTGCCCGCAATACATACCTGGAAATCACCCAGCTCATAGTGTATTGCATGCTGTCTTTAGGACGGTATAAAGAAATGTGCTTGTAATGCGCTCCGCCCACTTCTTCTCTATTAATGCTGGCAATGTATTTCTGCAGCCGGAAATCATTCACAGAAGTTTGCGTGCCATAAGCGCCCAGCAGGGTTTTTACAGGGGCGGCCAGGTCGTTGGTAAATGGGTTCACTTTATCCAGTACAGCATCTTCCAGCACATCATTGGTGATGTGAATGATCACGAACTCAAGTTTATCCTTATACTTAAGGTAAGCAGGTTCATCCAGCCATTGCTTTAATGCAAAAATGGTTTCGAATACGGCACCTGCTCCTGAATTATCAAAGTAACCCCCATCTACAAAATAGCTGGGTATTACCTTGCAGGTATCGCAGGGTTTATGATCGATACGACCTGCCGGACTTAAGTAAGGAAAGCTTGCACCAAGCACAACAGCCGTACTCAATGTCATATCTTTTTTTTCATTGAGCAGGCTTAGCACATCTATGCGTTTATTAAAAACAGGATCTTCAATTTTGATATTGCTTATCACACCGGGACTACCATCCTGCATACGGGTGGTATTGATCATGAGTAGCGGGAGAGCATAGGGTTTGCCAGTTTGCGTCATGATCGAAGACATGGGCGTAGCAAATTTTTTATCCAGGAACACTTTCTTACCTGCAGCATTTTCCAGGGCAAAACTCAGGGCAGATGCCCGGTCATTCACATTGTACAGCGTAATAAAATTTCGGAAAATATCCGGGCCTAAAGTGCGGGCAAGGGTAAACGTAAGAAAGTCTGATTGCAGGTATTGCCGGGTGGCATTGAGGAAAGCTGCGCCGCTGGTATCTGCAGCAAGAAGGGCATTCCTATTTTGCAGTAAAGAAAAGAACACTGCATTGCCCACGCTGCCGCCAGATGCGCCAGACAGGCAAAATAAATGTCGGGAGAAAGCTCCGCCTGTTTCATCTTCGAGCCGGGAGAGCACGCTGCTGGCCCAATAGCCAGACCGGGATGCACCACCATTAGCCATTACAAAATATACCGGGAACTTTCCATTGCTATCCATCAATTGCGCATTACGAGCACTATCCTGCAACCAGTTGTCAAAATATTGTTTCAGGTCTTGACGCTGGTCAAAGCGTGCAGCGGTGTTTAGTTTTTTATCCAGGCGTGTGTAATGCGGCTCCGATATAAGGCCTACTAAAAATGCAAGTGTAACAAAGAGTACATGGAAGTTGAATCTTGCCAGCACGCTTAATACGGCCACTGCATTGCCCAACCCCACCAGCACACCAAATGCCAGGAGCAAAAAAGGAAAAGACCCAATCCAGGTAGAAAAATGCACAGAAAAAATAGTGCTGAAATAAATAATGGCCGCAAAAAAACTAGTGATATTGAGTGCAATAAAATACTGCCGGTCTTCTTTGTCTGTAACCAACTGACCNNTCAATAATATTCCGGCGAATGAGTATCATGATGATGAAGGCCACCTGGTAAGCCAGTAGCAAAATAATGAGGCCCCATACCCAGCGATAGAGCACTACAATGGTAGTAGCCGCCGCCATCACTACATAGATACTCAACCGAATGGTTTGCCAGAAACGTTGCTTTTTCTCCAGGCTCATTTCATCNNGTGGGCAAGTGCGGGGTTTTATCATAAGGCAATTGAAAAAAAGCCAGGATTACAATAGTTACACAGGTGAACGCCAGCAGTCTTGGGCCCTGCACCCGAAGTGTAATCCACAGCAGGTGATCATCATCGTCCGTAAGTCCTTTGGCCTTGGCAGTAAGCCTTGTGGTGTACCAGGTAATAATCATCCAAAACAATAGTGCTAGGAGGAAAAGACCAAAGACTTTATTGTTTTCCAAAGTGATGATCATTACATCCTGCCCCTGTGGCAATTTCCAGAAACACAGGTATGCAAAAAAAAGAAATAAAATGGGCGGAAAGAAGAGCCAGATGGCACGCAGGAAGTAGCGCCAGAAATCACCTTTTACCAGGTCGCGGTAATCAATGATTTTTTTTCGCTTGTGGTTTGCCCGGGTTTCTTCTTCGTTAGGCCTTGCCTGGCTACTCATGGTTGTCTTGTGTATAATCCCGTTGCTGTGGGTTGTTCAGCGGTGATGAAAGGGGTGGCATTTTTTCGTCTGTAAACTGCGGACGGGAGGAAGGAATCTCCTTCACGGGCACAGGCTCGTACAGCGTTTTTATTTTCACCTGTGGCTGCTTCATGTTTCTGTACAGGAAGAAACCTCCCGCAGCCATCATGAGCAATCCCCCGATCAGGAAAATTTTTCCAAAACCACCGCTTTCATTTGCAGGATAAGTGAGTACCGCTTCGCCGAAACTATCCTTTTCAATTTTTGCCCCCTCCGTACCTGGCGGCAAATGAATTTTCAATTGATTACCCTGTTCTATAAGCAGGAAGTCTTTGTCGGAAACTTTTGTGATATCTGGATTTTTTTGATCGAGATCTGCAGTCCATTTTCCATTTTTATTAATGTACATCATACCCAGTATTTTAAACTTCACGGTATTGGTACGCTCATCTGCATCCTGGGTGTAATTAAAATCTGTGAGTTCATACTTCGGAAAAATTCTAAGCAGGTTATTCTTAATGATCGAAGTGTTGCCACCTACTGATTTTGTAAAAAAGTCCCACCATTGGGCGTTGTATTTTGTTTTAAACTCGCACACGGCATCACCGATTTCATCCACAGTAATATCTGTGATGGTTTTGTAACCGGGGTCTTGCTGATCTTGTGCAAATGCGGTATTGATGATACATGAAATAAAGAGGGCGATGGTAAACAGGAAATATTTTTTCATCCTAAAAATTTTTTGGCTTGAGTTAACGGGTGTTTTATTGGAGCGTATTTAAAATTTTAGTAGCAGTGGCTTCCGCATTTACGCCTTGCTGCGCACCTATGGTAATGCCGGCGATGCCATTTCCGGTTGATTTAAAAGCACCTACCCAATTGATTACAATGCTTTCATTACCGGTCATTCCTTTAAAGATGCTGTAACCGCCAGACTGCCCGGCTTGCTGGTATTGTATGTCTATACCATACTGCGACCCGTTTCGCCTGATCGTTTGCGCAAGCGCACTCATGGCTTGACTTGCAGAGTTGTACCCAGGAAAATTATACAATTCTACATCTACGGTATTAGCGCTATTGGCAAAAGTGACCACATTTTGCGGTGCTGTAAATTGTGTGCGGGGTAGCTTTCTCCAACTGCCTGGATAAGCAAAATTGAGTACACCATTATAGGCTTTGTAGCCGCTGGGTACATTGGTATTACCGGTGTTTCCGCCACCACCACCGTTTCCGCCACCACCATTACCACCTCCATTACCGCCACCACCATTGTTGCCACCGCCGCCATCTGTACCCACACCAGTATTCGGAGCAATATTGGTGGCGATAGCATTGCCATCAAAGCTTTGGGCAAACTCATCAATTTTCTGACGAAGGAAATTATCGTCTTTCAACTCCATGGCCACCGCTCCGTTTTTTATAGCTTCTCTTACA
>DGQO01000122.1:1009-3045 GCA_002400445.1 Chitinophagaceae bacterium UBA4412 | reverse complement strand
GCGTGGCCCGGCACGAGGTACACTACAGGATCCATCCCTGCACCCATCATCACACTCGCATGTAATAAAGACAATTCAATACAAAGGCCGGTGCGCCCGGTAATCACTTCCCGGGGCAGTCGTATGCTTTGTGTAATGGTACTGGCATCGCCAATTTTTTCGGGTACACCACTTGTTCCGCTATACACGCAATGGCTGCGTAACGTAGCTTCATAAATACCCAGCATCACCCTTACGCCTTCTGCTTCTTTGTTCTCTACAGAAGCAGCTTCCCCTTTTAGCAATTTTTCCTGGATCTTCTGTGTGAGGTATTTAATGATGGGATCTTCCGGCGTAATGAAGCATGCCAGTAATGGTTTGTTATCAAATGTCTCGGCAGCAGTTCTGATTTCATCTGCCGGAATGAAAGTGTACACAAACTCATTTCTTCCTTTAAGGGTGATGGGGAAACTGTTTTCAATGTCTTTAATATTTTTCCCCTTCACCACGATATTCACTTCTTCCTTAGAACTCGTTGTACGATCTACAATACTTTGCGGTAAGTTTGGATAACAGTTCACAACCACTGTTTGGCCAGGTAAAATTTTTGGAATTTTCTGAAACACTTTTTTTTCTGCTATTCCGGGTATTTCATAAGATACTTCCACATTTTCTGCAGCGTGGCTGCTGGTATTTTTAAGGCTCATTTTAAAGAGGCTGTACTTGCCTTCCAGGGCGTCTTCATTTGCATATACTTTATACACGGCAGGCATGATAACCGGTGCGGGTTGAATCTTCGTTTCCAGCTCTGCCGGAAGAATCATTCCCGTAATGGGTTTTGTAAAAGAGAGTAAGGCTCCGCCGATGATGAGCAGCCAGGGAACCAGGTTTTGTTTTGAAAAAAGTTTGGGTGAATTAGCCATGGTAATGTGTTTCTGGTTAAGGTGAAACTGAATTTGTATGTTTCGGTATTGACCATTGTTGCAAGCCTGAAAAAACAACCTTCATCACAAGCCTGGCATTTTGATGAAAAGAATTTCTTCTTTAAAAAAATAAATGAGCCCTTGTAAAATGAAAGTGGTTTTTGGTACACGAAGCGTGCAGGAAATGGAGCAATAAAATAAACTAAAAAAAATGAAAGTTTATAAAAAAATATTATATGTTCAGGGCTTAACTTTTCAAGATGCAACAAGTTATACAGCGATGAAATAATCACTTTGGATTACTACATATTAATCGGTGGAAGCGCTACAGAAATTGAATAAAAAAGATAATTTAGCTGGCTACTTTTAAACGAATCAATATGTTCAGCATGGCAAGTCTCCGTATCAATAATCCGGCAGAAGAATATAATACGGTGGTTGTAAGATTGTGCTTATTCCTGATCGTATTGATAAGTGCGGCTTGCCATAGTAATCAAAAAAGTAATCCTATAAAAGGCGATAGTACAGAAGTACTTACCGAAACAGAATTACCGCCTGGCAGGCCAGCCCTCGAAGATGCCCCGCCGGCCGTATTGCCGGTAGAAGATGGAGCTGCCCTGGGCAGTGATACAAAGAAACCCACAGACATTAGCCGCCTGGATCAATTGCCTGAAGAGACGCTTCGCAAAAAATTTAAAAACCTTCTNNGAAGTGCTGGACGAATCTGAAACCACGGAAGAAAATATAAAGCTGGATACTTTGATGGAATTTGGCAGTAAAATGAAAGCCCGCTTAATTCCCTTTGGCAGTAGCCGCCTGGAGAGCACCTTTAATATTGAAGCCCTGGGAGATGATGTGCAATCTTTTAAAACGGATCGGAAGAAAATTTTATGGCAATGGAAGATAACACCGCTTAAACCCGGCCAGCAGGAACTAAAATTGTCTATTCAAATCATAGAAAAAGATGGGGAGACGGTTTCTCTGCCCGCCCGGAATATTCCCGTAACGATTTTTGCCAAGCCAGAAAGTTATGTCACGCAGGCTGGTGACTTCCTTAAAAATTACTGGCAGTTTTTGATCACTGCCATTATGGTTCCTTTACTTTCTGCATGGGTAGCTAATCTTATCAAAAAC
>DGQO01000122.1:0-970 GCA_002400445.1 Chitinophagaceae bacterium UBA4412 | reverse complement strand
CATTTTAGGCTGGCAGGCTTTTATCATGTGCCTGCTTTCTTAAGGCCCGGTTTTAGCATGCATTGTACAAATACGCAGCACATCATCTTAGATGACTGCAAAAACAAGAAAACGCTAAGTTCAGTTCTTCAGCTTTACGAACTCGTACCAAATAACTGAAACGAATCCTATTCCAATACAAGTGAATAGTTGTATAAGATTCAGTGTTTCAAAACCAAAAAAGGCTGTGAATGGCGGTACAAGTAATAGTAGCGCCATCAGAAAAATGGTAATGCCAATCATTAATGGCATCAGGTTGTTCTTGTATTTGAGTGTGGTAAATATGGAATAATAAAAAGACCGGTTCACAAGGGTGAGGAAAATATTGGCAGCTATTAAAACGGTGAATACCATGGTTCTTGTATGCGCCTCGTTAAATCCCTGGCGCACTGCATACTGGTAAGCAAATAAAGCGCCGGCAGTAATGGCCAATCCCTGGATGATGCTTGTGGTAAGTTCTTTCCAACTAAAAAACGAATCCGCAGATGGTCGTGGCTTTTGGATCATCGTATTTTTCTCCATGGGTTCATTCTCAAAAATGATAGAGCAAGTGGGCCCCATGATGAGTTCTAAAAAAATGATGTGTACCGGAGATAGGATATTCGGATAAATCCAACCCAATGCTAAAGGAATAAAAACGGTGAGGATAATCGGTATATGAATAGATATGATGTATTGAATAGCTTTCTTAAGATTGGTATAAATTTTCCTGCCCATTGCCACAGCATCAACCATCTTTGATAAATCATCTTCTACCAGGATGAGTGAAGCTGCCTGTTTGGCAATTTCTGTTCCCTTCTTTCCCATTGCAATTCCTATATGCGCCGCTTTTAAAGCGGGACCATCATTTACCCCGTCTCCTGTCATGGCCACAACCTGGTTGTTTGCTTTCAAAGCATTAATAATTCTCAATTTCGCATCAGGAAACATC
>DGQO01000142.1:5911-6844 GCA_002400445.1 Chitinophagaceae bacterium UBA4412 | reverse complement strand
CAGTTTGTCTTGTTCTTTTTGCGGAGCATGTGTTTTATACCACATCACCAGCTTTCTGTAGCCGGCGGTAGGATGCTTATCGCCTCTTTGAAAAATTTTGCTGTTTAGAAAAGCGTCCATGTATTTGGCAGCTTTTTTTCCATGACCAATGGCGATGGTTGCACTGCGTTCTCCGGGGATGAGATCGCCGCCGGCAAATATTCCACTGTGGCCGGTCATACGGTCGGCACTCAATATAGGTGTGCCGTCTTCTTTAAAACTCATACCTTCTACAGCATTTAAAAATGCAGTATCAGCATCCTGGCCCAATGCCATCAATATAGTATGCACAGGATAGCTTTCTGTTTCACCAGTAGGAACAGCCTTGCTTTTTTCCACTTTCATTACTTCGGAAATGCAGGTGTTATTACTGATAGATTTAATACTCCGCAGCAGTTTTAAATCTACGCCTTCTGCAATGGCGTCATCAGCTTCATAATCGTAAGCCGGCATCAGTTTTCTATCTCCACTATATAAAATGGTAGGTGTTGCACCCAGGCGTTTTACCACCCGGCTCAGGTACATAGCCAGTTTTCCGCCACCATATATAAGTACATGTTCTCCGAGTTTGGGCGTATTGCCTTCATGCATAAGACGCAGGAAGTTGTAAGCATCATGCACCGGTACGGAACCATCATTTTCAAATTTTTCTTTCTTGCCAAGGTGGGCACCGGTTCCCAGGAAAACGGCGTCAAAATTACCTGCAGCTTTTTCAGCCAGCACATCCGTCACTTTATGATTCAAGTGAATTTTTACACCAATGGCTTCCACTCTTTTTATTTCTGCCGCAAGAATTTCTTTTGGCAGCCTGTAAGATGGTACGGCAAATTCTAATAAACCACCGGCTGCACCTGAGGCTTCTGCAATCTCCACCGTATGACCCATTCTCGCAAG
>DGQO01000142.1:4527-5894 GCA_002400445.1 Chitinophagaceae bacterium UBA4412 | reverse complement strand
GTCTTATCAATATGATTTCTGTTACATCCTGTTTCACAAGGGCGCACACATATGCGGCCCATGATCGACGGGAACGGACAGTCTTCAATAATCTGCTGAAAAGCATTAAAATAGTCACCTGCTTGTGCATAGGAAAGCCAGGCCTGGATGTTTTCTCCGGCGGGGCAAGCACTATTGCAAGGCGGCATAAAGTCTACGTAAAGAGGCCTTTTTGTTCTCAATGGGCCTGTACCATCTGCATGGCCAAAAAGGTCTGCTGGTTTGGTAATGTCATTATAGGACATGATGGTAATAAATTTGTGGTTAAAATCGAGGGGTTAAAAGTACTCGGAACCACCATGTTCATAATTGACCTACTTCATTCGGTATTCTGATTTAAATCATAGAAAAGGAGAAGTAGAAAAAACTTCAATCGCTTACCATAAAAAAGCCGGTATGTAGGATACCGGCAAAAAATTTATTCTATAAAGCTTATCAGAAATTGTAGCCTACACTCACAGCACCAAATGGCTGAATGTATCCTCTACCTATGAGTGGAGTAAATCCAATGCGCCACGAAAAGCCGCCTTCTGCCGGCTGCCGGCGATACATGAAAGAAGCGGTGCCGAACAAACTACTCCTTTCATCATCGTAAAAATCCAGAATATTTAGTTTTTTACCCACGATGGTTAAACCACCGCCTACTTCAAAAGAATTTACGGAGTTGCTTTTGCCAAAAATATAGTTAAGCTGAATAGGAACGGTAAGCACAGAACGCATCTTATAATTATAGTTACCGTTATTGTTATCGTATTCATCGCCGGTCACAAAACCAATACCTATACGGCCACCAAAGCCAAGATTAGATTTTGTAAAACGACGATCAATATTTGCGGAAAAGAGGATACCAGGTCCGCCGAGCTCAGCAAAAAAACTGGTTTGTCCCGGATAGGCGGAGGCGGTATTTTCCTGGGCAAAACAAGAAAGCCCCGTAAAAAACAGGAGGGCAAAGAAAATAATTCTCATGAAATGGGTTTTAGTTAGAGAATGGGGTTTAATACATGATAGCTATCTAGCCCCAAGTGCTGCATGTTACAGACGTTAAATTAAAATTTTCCTACAAAGACTTGTTGCCCTCACGGCACTGCTTATCCTATTTTTTGCAGGATCAGGCTGCGTACATCAGCCATTGCGATTCTTTCCTGGCGCATATCATCCCGATACCGAATGGTTACGGTTTCATCTTCCTTTGTTTGGTGATCTACCGTAATACAAAATGGTGTGCCGATAGCATCCATCCGCCGATAACGCTTACCGATAGCATCTTTTTCTTCATAAAAGCACATGAAATGTTGCTTGCATTCATTCATGAGCGTACGGGCAATCTC
>DGQO01000142.1:3367-4475 GCA_002400445.1 Chitinophagaceae bacterium UBA4412 | reverse complement strand
GTTTCTACTACGAAAGGCGTGTAGTTACCATAAGGCTTCCCTGTGGCGGCATCTATATCATTGTCAAAATATTGAATTTTCTTACGGCTGAAAGTAGCATGCTGCTTCAGATCAAAGTCTGTGCGGCTGTGAATACCTTCCAGTTCTTTCCAGCCGAATGGGAATTCGTATTCGATATCTACGGCCGCATCGGCATAATGCGCCAGTTTCACATGGTCATGAAAGCGGAGCTTGGCTGCGGGAATACCGATACTCTGGTGCCAGAGTTTGCGGGCTTCTTTCCAGTGTGCATACCATTCAAGCTGGCTGCCGGGCCGCACAAAGAATTGCATTTCCATTTGCTCAAACTCCCGCATACGAAAGATGAACTGGCGTGCTACGATTTCATTACGAAATGCTTTACCGGTTTGTGCAATACCAAACGGAATTTTCATCCTGCCTGTTTTTTGCACATTGAGAAAGTTTACAAAAATTCCCTGGGCTGTTTCTGGGCGCAGGTACACTATATTGTCTTCAGGATTGTCGCTGGCCACGGCACCAAATTCCGTTTTAAACATCAGGTTAAACAACCGCACATCCGTCCAGTTACAGGTTTTGCTCACGCTGCAGGAAATTTTATGGTCTTCTATCAGCGTTTTTAAGCCGGCATAATCATCTGCAGCCAGGAGATCATCCATTGATTTAAGCAAAGCAAACTCTTCTTCTTTTTTTCCTTCAAAAGCCAGTTGCTCTGCATGTGCTTCAATAAGGTGGTCTACCCTGTACCGTTTATTACTATCCTTATTGTCTATCATCGGATCGCTAAAATTATCTACGTGGCCGCTAGCCTTCCAGGTTGTAGGATGCATAAAAATTGCAGCATCAATACCTACAATATTCTCGTGCATCTGGGTCATGCTCTTCCACCATTCGTCCCTGATATTTTTTTTCAGTTGTGCACCATTCTGGCCATAATCATACACAGCAGCAAGTCCATCATAGATTTCGCTGCTTTGAAAGATGTAGCCGTACTCTTTACAATGCGCAATGAGCGCAGCAAAAATGTTTTGTTCATTTGTCATAAGGCTGCAAAAGTAAAGGCAATTTCAGAAGGGATAGCATATTCAAC
>DGQO01000142.1:0-3357 GCA_002400445.1 Chitinophagaceae bacterium UBA4412 | reverse complement strand
CGACAAGTTCGCCCGCCGGTTGAAATAACGCCTGCTTTTTATCATTGGAAAACGACATTCAAGCCAGGCGATCCCGAGAAGGATTTGCTGCAGCAATGGAATGTAAAGAAGCTGTATGTAAAATATTTTGATGTGGATTGGGATGAGGAATCGCAGCAGCCTTTGCCGGTAGCCATGCTGCGTGTGCAGGACCACGCTTTTTTTAAGCAAGTGGAAATTGTGCCCACCGTCTTTATTACCAATCTTTGTATTGCCCGCATTAACAGCAGCCAGTGTCTCATGCTGGCCAGGCAAATTTTGCAATTGATACAAAAACTTGATGCACAGCAGGAAGGACGCAGTGTAAAGGAGATTCAAATAGATTGTGACTGGACGGTACTTACTCGTGCCCGCTATTTTAGTATTTTAGAGGAGCTCCAAAAACTGGACACCATCCATACTTTTTCTGTTACGCTGCGCTTGCACCAGGTAAAATATGCATCGGTAACAGGAATACCTCCGGTAAAGCGGGCCATGCTGATGTGTTATAATATGGGAAATCTAAAAAACATCGAAACCCGAAATTCGATTATTGATCCGGCAGAATTTTCAAAATATATTGGTAAGCTTGACGCTTACCCGCTTTTACTCGATGTGGCCTTACCGCTTTTTAGCTGGCATGTGTTGTATCGCCGGGGTAAGTATGCAGGTTTATTGCGGGAATTTGATTCCGGAAAGTTAGGGCTGGCAGCTCAGAAGAAGGATAATCGATTTACTTTATTGAAAGATACCTCCCTGGCGCAGTTTGATTTTTTAAAGGGAGATGAACTTCGTTTTGAAGAGAGCAGTTATGCAGACATCATGAAAGTTACGCAACTATTGCAGCCCAGGCTTGGCGGCAATGCCCGCACAGTAGCCTTGTATCATTTAGATCCCTTAATTTTAAATAAATACCCTTCTAATGAAATTGAAAATATTTTTCGCAGCCTGCGTTAGTGCGGTTGTCGTTGCATTTCCACAAAATATCATCGGCTGCGGACCGGATGTAGATCCTTATGATTATTACACCACGTTTTTTAATCGTGATCTGTCCGATTCGAAAGTGTACAAGCCTTTTTATTATTCAGACTATGTGTTTCTGTTTAATGAAGATGAAGCTGCTCCTGCCACAGAAATCTTAGCAGAAGAGTGGGCAAAATACTGTGGCGCACCCGTGCTGCTTGCAGATGTAAATCAAATACTTTTCCAGGCCACCCCTAAAGATTTGCAGCTATTGTATAATAGCATAGAGAAAAAAGCAGCCGTAAAATTGCCGGCGGGTTTGCAGAGCAATACGATGGCTGTTTATTTTACAAGGCAGAAAGATCTGGAAGGCCTCGGCTACTTGCTCTATGCAAAGCAGGTGGAACCTTTTGTAACAGACGGAACAGACAACTGGGAGCCCGAGTCTAAAGATTCGATAAAAATGGGCAAGCTCATGCGTAACGGATTACAATTGTATAATGCCGCCAAGCTCGATTTTTTTAAATTGAAATATGGTTACCAGGTTACCCGCCTGGCACACTACAGCGGTAGATATCCTGAAGCCATCAAATATTATGATGAACTGGTGAGCCCTGTAAAAACAAAATCCGTTTTGCAGCCAATGAGCCTTGCACTTAAAGCCGGTGCACTTTTTCATACGGGTGATTTGCCGCAGGCCGCCTATCTTTTTAGCAAAGCCTTTGCACAAACAGATGCAAAGAAAGTTTCCAATTATATGAGCTTTAGGTGGAGTATAAATGCGGAGCATTCCCGGCAGGATTATTTAGCATTATGCAGAAACAACGACGAGAAAGCAAATATGCTGGCCATGTTTGCCCTGGGCAGTATTGAGCCTGAAACAAAGACTTTAGAAGAAATCTTTTCCATAAGTCCTGCAGCAGAAGTGCTGCCAGTACTGGCTGTACGGGAGATCAATAAGCTGGAGAACACTTATTATACGCCGTCTCTTGCTCAAAAACCAGGTGGTAAAATATTTTATTATGCCTGGGAAAACGAACGCACCGATTCTTTGTTGAATGCTGGGTTTCGCCAGATCACTTCCTTACAGGAAACCTTGCACGCCATTGCGCAAAAGAGGCAAACGGTAAACGATGGTTTATTTGAAACCGGTGCTGCCTATTGTGCGCTGATGCTAAGCGATTACGCAAAAGCAAACCAATATTTACAATCTGCGGCTAAGATGCAACTCAGCGCCAAAGTAAAAGACCAATGGCAGATGGTGAGCTTGTTGCTTGCTGTAAATGAAACAGAAAAGGTAGATGCTGCTTTTGAAGCGAAGATTTTACCTGCCGTACAATGGTTGTATGGAAAAGCAAAAGCTACAAAAGCTAAAACAAAAAACGATTGGTACAATACGCCATCTGTATGGCAGATGTTTTATCGGAATTTAATGAGCGAAGTTTTTGCCAAGCGATACCATGCGCAAGGGGATATAGATAAGGAAGTGCTGGCAGTAGGTGCCGCAGATGCTATCGTAGCGCCGAATGGATCTGGCAGTGCAATTGATTTTATGCACCGCAATTTGGAGAGTAAAGACGTAATAAAACTTTACCAGTTAATGCAAACACAGAGCCTTACTAGTTTTGATGGTTTCCTTGTGCGCAACAATACCATCCGCATGGCAGAGGTAACTGACTTTGCCGGCACGGCTTTTTTAAGAGATCAAAATTTTTCTGAAGCCATCAATTGGTTTAGTAAAGGAAACCTTGCAAAAAAAGGAATTGCCAAAAATCCTTTTCTTGATTTGCTGTATGACCAGGCAGAGCGGTTGCCCTATGATAAAGTAACGACTACCAAGCTGGCTTTTGCTAAAGAGATGAAGCGGCTGGAAGGCCTGGTCAAAACAGATAAATTAAATGCTTCCCGGCATTTGTACAAGATGGCGGTTGGTTTTTATAACATCACTTATTATGGCTATGCCTGGGAACTGGTAGATTATTATCGCAGTGGTTCTGATGGTTACATGATTCCTAAAAATGCAAATGAATTTCAGCGAAATTATTATGGCTGTTTCAAAGCAGAGGAATATTTCAAATTGGCTATGGAAAAATCAACGGATGCCAATTTTAAAGCAAAGTGCATGTTTATGATGGCCAAATGTGCGCAGAAGCAAGTGCCGCAGCCGCAATACGAAGACTTCAGTTTTGACTGGGAAAAATATGATGCGGCACAAAAGGAATATTTTCCGCGGTTTAAGCAAAATAAATATTTTCCTGCATTGGTTAGAGAGTACAGTAAAACGTCCTTTTATAAGCAGGCATTTAATACCTGCAGCTACTTACAAGATTTTGTGAATAAGCGTTGATGAATAGCTGGAAGTACCTGTGGGTTGCA
>DGQO01000196.1:2535-4471 GCA_002400445.1 Chitinophagaceae bacterium UBA4412 | reverse complement strand
CTTTTTAAACTGATAAGGATCATCTTTAAAAAAGGGCTGTTTGTGGCGCTTTAAAAATATTTATGGGCCTAATCATATTTTCATCATTCAACCGGGCTTAGATTTGCGGCGTGAAGAAAATAGCTGCTGCTTTTTTATTGCTCGTTTTTACCATTCAACTGGCGCATACTGCCCTGGTATATGTATGGTATTACGCTAATAAAAGCTATGTGGCCAATGTGCTTTGTGAGAATAAGAATAATAAAAAAATGCATTGCAATGGCAAGTGTTATCTCAAGAAAAAAATAACACAGGCCGAAAATGAGGCTGGCGATCATGCCACGGTGCCGGTGAAAAAGCCGGTGGAGCCTGCGCCATTTATTGTAAAGCAATGCAAAGAAATCCTTGTTTATTTTTCTGTGCGCCCTCATGGCTATGGCCTTTATGCGGACGAATATAGTTTCACCCACCTGCAGGATATTTTTCATCCGCCGTCTGTTTCCTGAATGATGTGTAAGGGCCTGATGCTGCGGCATTGCAGGCCCGTATTCCCGTATTTATTTTCAACATAATTCATTCATTTATGAAACTCTTTTTTTGTGCCCCGCGGGCACTGGCAGCTATATGCCTTTGTATTTCTATGATGTCGTGCGATAAAAGCGAAACGCCGGAACGCTCACCCACAGCAGATTTGGTAAAAATTACGGATGGCTATGCCAGCGGTGCGGCCGCTAAGGTTACGGTATATGCCAGCACGGCCAGCATCCATACTGGTTATACTTCTTTTTTCCTGGCTTTAACGGATTCTGCCAGCGGAAATAAAATAGAAAATGCCACGATACAACTAATGCCCATGATGGATATGGGTACCATGCAGCATTCTTCTCCTTTTGAAAACCCGGCATCGGCCCAGGCGCAAAATGGCCTGTTCCCCTGCGGCGTTGTATTTATTATGCCTTCTACAAGTGGCAACTGGACGGTAAAAGTACAAGTGACCAACCAGGCAAAAACGGGTGCATTCACTTTCCCGGTAACGGTGGTGGAACCTGCAAAGTCTACCATGAAAAGTTTTACGGCGCAGCATGATGGCGGTAAATATTTTGTGGCGATGATGGGCCCTGCAAAACCTAAGGTGGGCATTAACGATTTTGAGTTGGCCATTTTTAAAAAAGAAACCATGATGAGTTACCCGGCCGTAAATAATTTTTCCATTGCCCTTACGCCTGAAATGCCCACCATGGGTCATGGCTCACCTAATAATGTGAACCCGGTGTCGGTGGGTAATGGTCATTACAAAGGCAAGGTGAATTTTACGATGACGGGCCTTTGGAAATTGAACCTCGATTTTATGGTGGGTGCTGCCGTGGCAGATTCTACGCAATTTTTTGAGATTGAATTTTAAAGACAGGGCGGTTGGTTTTTTACCGCAAAGCATGCCCGTCATTTTTAGATTTTTGAACTTCTTTTTTATGAGAAAAATAATTGTTGCCGGCCTGGTATTGCTGCTTTGTGCAAAGACTCAGGCACAGGATAGCGACATTCAGGATAGCCTGCGCATCATCAACCTTGATGAAGTGCTGCTGGCGAATAAGCAAACCGGGGCGCAGCAGAAGCTGGTAAATTTTTATAAACGAAATGATGCCGCCACGCTGGAAGATATCCTGGGCCGCCTGCCCGAGGTATCCCTCACCCGCCGTGGTGCTTATGGTATGGAGCCTTCCATTCGTTCTTTTAATGCCGGGCAAATAAATGTGCTGCTGGATGGTATGCGCATCCATGGCGCCTGCACGGATAAGATGGACCCGGTTACCATTTATATCGAACCGCTAAACCTGGCTTCCTTAGAGCTGCAAACGGGTGCCCATGGCGCCAGCAGCGGCTCGGCCATTGGTGGAAGCATCAATATGAAAATGACGGAGCCAGACTTTTTGCATCCACAAAAAATAACGGGTGCAGT
>DGQO01000196.1:293-2430 GCA_002400445.1 Chitinophagaceae bacterium UBA4412 | reverse complement strand
ATTCTTGATGATGGCTGGAACATAGGCTACCCGGCGCTTCCCATGGATGTGGGCAAAGCTGCTGCACGCATTGCTGCTTTAAGTTTTGTGCATGAAGACCCCGCTGGCTTACTGCAAAAACTTACGGTGAAAGCGTATGCAAACCAGGTGAAGCATGCTATGGATGATACCCGCCGCCCCAATGTGCCCATGCACATGGATATGCCCGGCCTGAGCAAAACGGTGGGCGCCTTTGCGGAAGCAGCTATGCAACTGAGCAAAAAGCAAAGCCTGCAATTGCGGGCTGATGGTTCAAGTACCTACCTGCAGGCTTCCATGACGATGTACCAGGCGGGGCAGCTACCCATGTATATGCTTACCTGGCCGGATAATAAAAAGAACCAGTACGGCCTGAGCGCTGCCTGGACCATAGAAACAGACAGCAGTTTTAAAATTCAGTTGACGACCAGGATAGATTACATACACACTTACCTCAATTCAGAGGAAGCAAAAGACCAGGTAAGTATTTTTGGATTTGCCGATGCGGCTAAAGAAAACTTTTTAAAAAACGCTTCGGTTCAAGTGACAAAGAAATTGAATCCTGCATTGAAATGGAGTGCCAGCTTCGGTTATAGCGAGCGGGTGCCCACGGCAAGCGAGCGTTATGGTTTTTATTTGTTTAATGCCGGGGATGGATATGATTACATAGGCAACCCGGGCCTGCTGCCGGAAAAGGCCCTGCAGGCGGATGTATCGGTAACGTACAGCCGCAGAAAAAACCGCCTGCAGTTGAGTTATTTCTTTAGCCGGGTCACTGATTTTATTGCATCTGAAGCAGCGCCTGGTTTTAGTGTGATGACGATAGGTGCCAATGGCGTAAGAACCTATACTAACCTGCCAAATGCCATCATTACCGGGCTGGAAGCGAGTGCGGTACTCAAGCCCATACCTGCGATGGACTTTGTGAGTACACTGCGTTACACTTACGCAAAGGATAATGCTGGCAAGGCCTTGCGGGGCATAGCGCCGCTTAAAAATGTGAGTTCGCTGCGCTACCAGGCAGGCCGTTTTTTTTCGCAAATGGAAACAGAGATTGCTGCAGCGCAGCATCGCTTTGATGCAACAGCGGGAGAAGATGAAACGCCTCCTTATATTTTATGGCATGTGCGCCTGGGTTATCAAACCAAATGTTTTGATCGTGTGGTAGAATTGCAGGCCGGCGTGGAAAATATCTTTGATAAAAATTACCATGAGCACCTGGACTGGGGCAATATTGCAAGGCCGGGAAGAAATATATACCTGCAGTTGAAGTTTGCTTTTTAGAAACTATTCATTTCTTTGCTTAGAACGTGGTAAGCGTTCAAACAACTTATTGCTTTGTTATTAAGGGCATAGCAGAAAGCAAGGGCAGCATGGACTGCCCTTGCTCATTCAGCTTTGTGAACAATCCTTTTTCTAAGGTACTTTCTTGCCTGGTTTGCCTTATGCCTTTGTTTCGTGAATGCACTCCATCATTATTTGCTGGTAAGCCGCAGCCAGGTTGAAGATCATGTCTTTCCCGAATGCTGTTTCTTTTTCGGATTGCGGGATGGGCATACCATCACTCAATAGCTGCAAAAAGCTGCTGCACTGTTCACTTAATGTTTCCATGAGTTCTGCAGTTTCATCAGGAATATCAGCAGGCCCTACAAACGTTGCATAAGATTCATCCTGTATCCGAACCTCTGCAATTACAAAGTCTGTTTCCCAATCCGGCTGCGCCCATTTTCCTTTTTTATGTTTTTTCATTGGTTCGTGGTAGCTGATGGAAAGGTCTTTTATTTTTAACAGCTTGCCATAGATGCGCCCTATGTCTATAACCTGCGGAGAAGTTAAGTTTATATCCATAGCATAATCCAGGATGAGCCAGGAGAGTTCGTTGCCTACACTGCCTGCCACACCTATAAGTTGTTTCATGAGGTAGAACGGGCAGCGATAGGTAACGGGTATCAGGTAATCGTCTTCGGGCCTGTAATAAAATGCATATATCAGCACATCCGGGCAACTGTCTTCAGGGTCCAGCATAAGGCCACTCAAATAAATTTCATCTCTAACCTGGCATTTAGTTCTTAAGGATTTATTCATGATTGTATGTTTGTTTTAAAGGTTTCGATCCTGG
>DGQO01000196.1:0-210 GCA_002400445.1 Chitinophagaceae bacterium UBA4412 | reverse complement strand
TTTCGGTTATTTTCCGGATAAGAAACAGGGTGATAGGGGCTGCTGTTGCTGCTGTAATTTGTGGAGGAATGAGCTGGTACTTTGATTCTGTTGCAGGTGAAGGATGCACAACAATTCACCTGCTTTTATCACTTGGTATTGTTGCACCTGCAGGTGTTGATGACGTTGCAAATTCGCCATTCTTTTATTTCACACATAGGCTAAAATATC
>DGQO01000202.1 GCA_002400445.1 Chitinophagaceae bacterium UBA4412 | reverse complement strand
TAACCTATTCATCCCCCACCTCATTTCTTCTCACTCTCTTCTCTCACCGCTTTAAATTCTGATCCGGGTTTCCATGCCGGCCATTCATTACTGTAGGCAATGCGCTTGCCCACGAGGAAGAGGAAATTTAAAGTGTGCACTGCACCGTCCATCGTCCAGTTAGGATCATAAGTATCTGAAGGTTTGTGATAATGCTCGCTGTTATAGGTTTCTGCTCGTTTCATGCCTTCTTCTTTTCCTTTGCCCACTACGTCTATACCACTTTCCGCATATAATGCCGGTATGCCGGCTTTGGCAAAATTGAAATGATCAGAGCGAAAATATCCACCAGATTCCGGGTGAGGATCATAAGCGATATAACCACCTGTTTTTTCTACTTCCTGTTTCAGGTAATCTTCCAGGTCATTTTGCCCCTGGCCTACAACGATCATATCATTGGTATGGCTGAACGGATTCAATACATCCATATTGATATTGGCCACCGTTTTGGCCACCGGGAACACCGGGTTTTGCACATAATATTTAGAGCCGAGTAATCCTTGTTCTTCTGCGGTTACAGAAAGAAAAACGACTGTTCTTTCGGGTTGCTTTTTTAATTGCTTATAAGCCTTTGCCAATGCGATCAGTCCGGCTGTGCCGGAAGCATTATCCAGCGCACCATTGTAAATGGAATCGCCCGTGGCATCTGGCCGGCCGATGCCGAGATGGTCCCAGTGTGCGGTGTAAATAATCACCTCGTCAGGATGTGTGCTGCCGGTAATTTTGCCAATAACATTATATGATTTATTGTAGGTTGCTTTTACTTTCATGCTGGTACTGGCTTCCATACCCAGCGGTACAGCTTTGAAGCCACGCAGATTTGCTTTTTTCAAAAGGCTGCTATCCAACCCAGCGGCCTTAAATAATTTATTGGCTGCCGGCTCCGTGATCCAACCTATGGCATCACAAAAGGGAATGCCCTGGCCCCGGGTGTCCAATTGCAGCCGGGCAGTATTAAAATTATTCTGCGGTACAGCAAAGGCGTAGCTGGCGGCCTTTGTATTGTGAATAACAAGACATCCCTTTGCACCTTGCCTGGCAGCTTCTTCAAATTTATAGGTCCAGCGGCCGTAATACGTCATGGCTTCGCCTTTGAATAAAGTACTATCGCCCACCCAGTACCCCGGATCATTTACCATCACCAACACAATCTTTCCTTTTACATCCAAGCCTGCATAATCGTTCCATTGATATTCTGGCGCCACCACACCATAGCCCGCAAACACCACAGGCGTATTGCTCAGGTTAATGATGCTATCTGTTTTTTCTGTCCAAATCACATAATCATCAAAAGCTTTCAGGGTAAATTTTTCTTTGGCTGTTTTTATTTCCATCAGCGGTGCAGCAGTGGGCTCAATGCTCACCATGGGAACGGCTTGCAGGTAACTATCTCCATTGCCTGGTTCTAATCCTATTTCCTGGTATCTGCGTTGTAAGAAATCGATAGTTTTTGTTTCTCCTGCGGTAAATGGTTTTCTGCCCAGGAAGGAATCCGAAGCCAATATGGCCAAGTCTGCTTTCAGGCTGTCGGCATTAAACGCAGCAAGATTTGCAGCATCTCCGGCAGTTTTGTTTTGCTGATTACAGGCTAATAAAATACATAAGAATGCAAACGACAAAATGCGTGCAGCGGTTTGATACATACAGGAAGGTTTATAATCGGTTGAAAAAGGAAAGGTATTTTATGGCTTCTATTCCCGAAGCCTTTCAAAGAAGGGCTCAGGCAACAGTTTCAGCTTCTGCCTCAAAGCCATATTTTTTGAGTTGATCACAGGAGAGATCTAGCTGCACAGTTACCACAGGTACCATTCCATTTTTCTCCAGCAGCTTAAGCTTAAACTGGTCAAACTCGATGCTTACCACTTCATACAGCTTTACAAAACCTTCATCGGTTTCTTTCAATTTTGTATGTACCGTAATTTGTTTACTGCAATTGGTAAGTGCTGTCCACATCTTTAAAATATTAAAACGGTAATCAGTTTATAAAAAGACAAGTTAAAGAATTATGCGCAGGCACAGCTATGCTTTACCCATTTCTAAAAGGTTTTCCGCTTAAATTCTTTTCTTTCATGACCTGGTTTGGCCGGGCCTTTTCTATGTGCTGCAGCCTGGCTATTGCCTGCTGGCCGCTGTGGTCTTTGTGGCCTGCTTTGGCGGTTTTGTCCTTGCGGTGGCCTGCTTAGAATCTGTGTGAATACGGTATGGTAAGGATGCTGATCCTGTACGGGAATGGGCTTGCCAATCAATTTTTGAATATCCCTTAGGTCTGCCGTTTCTTCTGCTTCGCAAAAACTTAAGGAAATGCCATTAGCGCCCGCCCGGCCTGTACGGCCAATGCGATGTACATAGGTTTCCGGTATCTCTGGTATCTCGTAATTGATTACATGCGTGAGGTCGTCAATATCAATTCCCCTTGCAGCAATATCTGTAGCTACAAGTACCCTTGTGGCCCTGTTCTTAAAATTAGACAAGGCACGCTGTCTTGCATTTTGAGATTTATTGCCATGGATGGCTTCGGCAGAAATACCTTTTCTATGCAGGTCTTTTACCACTTTATCTGCACCGTGTTTGGTTCGGGTAAATACTAAAGCGGTTTCTATGGATGCATCTTCAAGAATATGCTGGAGCAAATCTTTCTTATCGTTTTTCTCTACATAATATAACCATTGCTCAATGGTATTGGCTGTTGTACTTGGAGGTGCCACGGCCACTTTTATGGGATTGCGTAAAATACTATCGGCAAGAGATTGAATTTCGGAAGGCATGGTTGCGCTAAAGAAAAGTGTTTGCTTTTTAACGGGCAATTTGGCAATCACTTTTTTTACGTCGTGCACAAAACCCATATCGAGCATACGGTCTGCTTCATCCAACACAAAAATTTCAACGTCTTTAAGATTCACATGCCCCTGGCTGCACAAATCGAGCAGGCGGCCGGGGGTGGCTACCAAAATATCAACGCCGCGGCGCAGCATATCTACCTGTGGACCCTGGTTTACACCACCAAAAATGACAAGATTTTTTAAACGCAGGTGGCGGCCATAAGCATTAAAGCTCTCCTGAATTTGTATGGCGAGTTCCCTGGTAGGTGTAAGAATGAGCGACCGGATGGGTCGGTTTCCACTGCTGAACATCGTTCTTGGACTAGCCAAAAGTTGCAGGATGGGAATAGCAAAAGCGGCGGTTTTACCCGTGCCGGTTTGGGCACAGCCGAGTAAATCTTTTTCGGCTAATACGTGGGGAATGGCTTGTTGCTGAATGGGGGTGGGTTGTGTATAACCCTCTTCTTTAAGCGCATCAAGGATGGGCTTAATAATGTTTAAGTCTGTAAATAACAATGTTGTATTTTAAAAAATGTGTGCGGAAATGAAGCCTGACTTCATCATTAATAAACAAGTATGCTGCGGGCAGCTATTACGGAGAATATTTTACTGGCTGATAATGCCGCGGATTAAATGAACTGCGGCGAAGATAGGGGATTGCTGCGATAGTTCATGAATTTGCCATGTGTTCCACTATGTCATGTTAACCCTCGCATCACCAGCCTGCTATGCGATGATCGCATCACTTATCAAGACCCGTTGCGTATCATCGTCATCATGTTCAGGCTTTCTCCAATCATCTTTTGGTTATACTCCAGCGTGAGTTGTTTATGGTTAATAGCGTCCACAATGGTGCCTATGAGGCATAGCCCACCGGTGAACAGATATAAAATGCCCATGCCGATTTGCCCCAAAAGAAAACGGTGAATGCCTGCGCAGCAAATTAAACCCAGCAGGCAAGTGATTAAAATGGTTTGCTCATCTTTTCTTCTTGGCCGGTATATCATTACAAACTGCTGAAGTTGTTGTTCTGTAAATCCTTTGGTCATCGCATCTATTTGCAGGAGTTCTTCAGGCGTAGTGTCATAAAGTAATTTCATGAGCGTGGGGTTTACACCATTTGGTGATGTTTGCATGGCAATTGTTTTAGGGAGTAAAAAATAGAAATTTCCTTTTCGTTAAAGTATAAATGCGGTGCAGCAATACGAGCACTGCAAATATTCCGAGCGGGTGCGCATGCAGCGAGGCTGCAATTTCTCCATGAAAAAGATAAGCTATTGAATGGCCCAGGCCGCATCCGGGGCAAAATGAAAACCCCAGCCATTTAAATGCACAAAGCGAATAGTGTGTGTCTGTTGCAGGCTGCATACAAGCCAGCATCACTAAAGATGCTATCCAGGCGATGAGTTCAAAATATGCGGCGAAGTTTCGTTTCATGTTGTTACTTTACTCTTACGTACCAATGCGCTGCACTTCCCTTGCCGCTTGATCTTTCCTGGATTTCAATCTGATCAATATTGCGCATGATGTCTACCAGCTTTTTAAAACCATAGTTGCGGGAGTCGAAAGAAGGTTCTTTGCGCAGCATATGATTTCCTACGGAACTCAGGAAAACCCAGCCATCTTCATCTGCAAGATCGCTGATGCTATTGATGATAAGCCGCTTTACATTTTGCGGAATGGCAATTTTTTCCTGCGGTTTTGGTTTTGCTTTTTTGGGTGATGCTTTTGCAGGCGTTTCTTCTTTAATTTCTTTCTGCAGAATTTCTATAAAAATAAATTTATTACAAGCAGAGATAAAAGCGGAAGGCGTTTTCTTTTCGCCGATACCAAAAACCTGCTTGCCGGCTTCCCGCAGGCGGGTTGCCAGCCGGGTAAAATCACTATCGCTGCTGATGATACAGAAGCCATCTACCTGCCCGGTGTACAGGATATCCATCGCATCAATAATCAGCGCAGAGTCTGATGAATTTTTCCCGGAAGTATAACTGTATTGCTGAATAGGCGTAATGGCATTTTCGAGGAGTACCGTTTTCCATCCTGAAAGGGTTGGCTTGGTCCAATCGCCATAAATCCTTTTAAAAGTAGGTGTACCATAGCGGGCAATTTCTTCCAGCATGCCTCTTACATTGGAGTAAGGCACATTATCCGCATCAATCAATACGGCCAGTTTTAAATCTGTATTATTTGTATTCATAATCATTTTTATTCGCCAGGTAAGTTACGCATTCCTTTCAGCGTCTGCTACGAGGTTGGGATTCATTTTAGCATACAATTGCAGGTTGATGCATTTGCCGTCTTTGATTTCGCAGTTTTTTAATTTGCCTTCGTATTCAAATCCTGTTTTGATTAAAATAGCTGCGCTCGCAGGATTCCCATCTTCCACTTCGGCAGAAATACGGTTGAGTTGCATTTCATTAAAGCCATAATCAAATACCCTGTTCATAGCTTCGAGTGCAAAACCTTTGCCCCAAAATTCTGGAAATAGCCAATAGCCGGTTTCCGCCTTGCGATGTGTTTTATCCCAAAAGTTGAGCGTGCATACGCCATAAAAAGTTTCATTATCCCGGGAGCAGATTGCCCAGCAGCGGCCGGTATCCTGCAGTATCATATTGGCATACCAATCCATCTGCTCCTGCGTTGCTTCAAGGGTATGAAAAGAAACTGCAAAATATTTGGTCACTTCCGGGTGAGATAGACCACGGAATACATGTTCAATATCTTCCTGCACAATTTGCCTCAGCAGTAATCTGTCTGTGGTCAATACGGGAAAAGAGGTGGTTCCCTTTTGCTGCTTCATGAGCATATCACTGTAAGAAATATCAATATAATGCTCCTGCTTTATGCCAAAGAGTTGTGCATAGTGATCGCATTGCGATTGTAATTTCTCTATGCCCAAATCACCAGCGGCATCAATGGCTTCCACTTCTATAAACTGNNCGCCGCCGCTTATTCACTACTACTTTTACGCCGTTCGCTTTAAGGAGCATGTCTTTTAAATGCGAGGCAGGGTGCGGTTCATAAAGCAACACTTCAGATTTTTTAGGACCACGGTCGTTGGGTCGGCTATACCAGATTAAGGCATTTTCAATATTGCCTTCCCGCAACTTGAGCCGGCCTTCTGCACTGTTGAAATAAGTATCTACCTGCTGGTCTTCTCCTTTAAAAACAGGATGAAGAGATTTCAACAACGCCTCCACTTTTTGCGGATCCGGCACCCGGGCTTTAAACTCAATGATATTTACTGCCATGTTCTTTAGTTATGGTTGCAATGCTACAAAAAAACCTCCCGAAAAAATCGGAAGGCTTCATTTTTTGATCTGCAGTAGTTACTGTACAATTATTTTTTGATGGATAAAAGATCCATCTCCGGTAAGTCGCAAAATGTACAGGCCTTTTGCGAGGTTCGGTAAATTCAGCGTCGTACTACCGGTGAAGCGGTGCATACTTTTTTGGTACATCACGGCACCGCTGATGTTGAGCAACCGTATATCATCCAAAGGATTTTTTGATGTAATGGACAGGCTATTTCCTTGCAATACCGTGGGGTACACTTCCACAGCACCTGCAGCATTTTTCTGCAGTCTTAATACGTTTGAAAAACGAATATTTCCGTCTGCTGTTTCCATAGCCAATCGGTAGAATACATTGCCTGTTTCGTTGTTATTATACCTGAAAGTATATTGCTGTTCCCTGTTATTATTGGTTGCCTGTACAGTTCCTGCACGATAAAAAGATCTGCCATCCCTGCTATATTCAATATGGTATAAGGCCGTTGCACTCTGCGCACTGCTATTCCAGGTAAGCAGGTCGTATCCTTGTTCTGCCCTTGCAGTAAAGTTGCTGATCGTTACAGGCACCACACCGGTGGCAATCACTTTATACAGGGTGCCAGTAGAGCGGCGTACCGCATAAAGACTACCGTCATTTGCTTCGCCAAAACTGGAAATATTATTGGGCATACCTGTCTGTTGCTTTACATCAAAACCGCCGCTGGCATTGGGTTTTATGAGCCAAAGATTTGTAGAAATGTAATCTGTGGTAATGTAATATCCCTGCAGTTCAGGATAGGCCGCACCGCGGTACACATATCCTCCTGTGATGGAATAACCGCCCGTTGCGTTATTATGCGAATATTCAAAAATGGGTGCAATGGTATCTGTAACTGCCGGGCTGCAGCCGCTGCCGTACACATGGTTTGCCTCATAACAACGCCAGCCATAATTTACGCCGGAAGTACTGCCAGCCGCCAGCCAGTTTACTTCTTCCCAGGCACCCTGGCCCACATCTGCAATCCACATATCCCCGGTACTGCGGTCAAAACTCCAGCGCCAGGGATTGCGCAACCCAATGGCATAAATTTCATCCAGGATTCCATCACCGGGGGCCAGGAAAGGATTGTCTGCCGGAATATCATAGAAGGGTGCGCTGGTGGCAAAACTGTTTACATTCAGGCGCAGCATTTTCCCCATCAAAGAATTGCCATTTTGTGCATTGTTGTAAGGATCTCCGCCGTTGCCCCCATCTCCGGTGCCTACATAAAGCATTCCATCAGGGCCAAAATTCAGCTTACCCCCATTGTGATTTGTAAAGTAAGGTGAGCCGGGCTTGGCGTAACGAAGCAAAACCTGGCCACTTGCGGGGTCGGCAATATCGGGGTTTGTTACATCCCTGCGGTAGCGGGCAAGGGTAACTGCGCCATTTACATCGGTGTACCACACAAAGAAATATCGGTTGCTCGCATAACCAGGATGAAAAGCCACACTTAGCAAACCCTGCTCTCCGCCGGCAGGACTGGTGAGTAAGCTGCCAAGGTTTGCAAAAGTAGAAAGAGCGGTACCATTCCAAATACGGATAAGGCCATTTTGCTGTGCAATGTAAAGGCGGGTATCGCCGGGCGCCGAAACAATATCTACCGGGTTACTAAGACCGGCCGTAACTGGTTCATAAGCCACGGTGGGCTGCGCAAAAGAACCAGTTGGCAATAAAAAACAAAATGCAATAATGAGGATACGTACAGATGAAGTCATAGCATAGGTTTTTATGCAAATGAGATGAACAAAATCAATGCCTCAAAAAGCAAATGCCCCAATACGGGGCATTTGCAAGGGATACTTTATATGTACTTTTGAACGAAAACTATTTTACCAGTTTTAGTTCGTTAATAATGTTTTTAGCTCCACCCAATTTGTCAATGCACCAGAGTACATAACGGATGTCTACATTAATCGTGCGGTTGAGATCTTTATCAAAAGCAATTTTGTGGCTCAAAGCCTCGTAGTTGCCGTCAAAAGCCAGCCCTATAAGGTTTCCGTAACCATCCATTACGGGGCTGCCACTGTTTCCGCCGGTAATATCGTTGGTAGTGATAAAGCCCACTACCAGGTCGTTTCGGTTCTTATCAATGTATTGGCCAAAATCTTTCTTCTTAAGCAATTCAATTTGCTTTGCAGGCAAATCAAATTCATAATCTCCTGCCACATATTTTTCCAGGATACCCTTGCTGGTTGTTTCAAAGTCGTAATGCACGGCATCTCTTGGATTGTAACTTTTTACACTGCCATAGCTCACCCGCATGCTAAAGTTTGCATCGGGATACATTTGTTTTACGGCCGCAGGATTCATGTCCATAATACCTTTCATATACAAGTGACCGAGTTCATTATTCTTGTTGTTGAAATTGGTAAAGAAAGATGAATACTTCAAGTTATAGTTCTTGATAAATGCAGAAGCATAGGCAAATGCAGGATCTGCCTGCAGGGCTACAGCATCCGGTTTATCTAAGAAGGCATTCCACTTTACGCTATCCAGGATCATGGTGTTTTTAAACACATCTGCCGCCCATTTTTTAAAAGTTGATTCATCATCCAGGCTACCGTAGCGAGCCTTAATGTCTTCATAAAAACCAATGGGGTGCTGGTTTGCAGCAATGTCTTTATAAAAAGCCATTGCCGTAGCCGCCAGGATTTCTTCATCGCTGGGCAAATCTTCTTCTCCCAGGAAATTTTTACGTTGTGCGTCTGCAGCCATGGCTGCCTTTTTTACGTCGGCATCAGTAGCGCCGGCTCTTACCATGGCAGCTTCCAGGCCCATGAGGGAGGAGGCAAAACCAGCCAGTGGTGAGCCCAGGATACCTTCCCGCAGGTACACCCTTTGTTTTGCATAGGGCGTCCAGGCTTCATAAGCTGCTGCATAATCTTTCATGATATTCTCATATGCAGGCTTGCCTTTTGCCCAGGCTGCAAACTTATTTTCGTAGGCTTGCTTTTGTTCGTAAGTCTTGAACTTTTCAAGTTGTTTTGTTTCGCCATCAAAGAATTTCCAATAATTGGCAATACCTGCATAGCTGCTGGCCAGTTTTAATTTTACGGCAGGATCTTTAATCATTTCTGCATGCATAAATTTCAACCTGGAATCTCTAAGTGCAACGAGAGAAGGATTTTCCACTTCATTTTTTAATTTGATGCCATAGCTGGTTTCGTAGCGGTTAGTGCCGCCGGGGTAGCCATAGATCATGGCAAAATCACCTTCTTTTTTTCCTTTGATGCTTACGGGTAAAAAATGTTTTGGTTTCAGCGGCACATTGTCCTGGCTGAATTCTGCGGGTTTGCCATCCCTGGTAGCATATACCCTGAAAATGGAGAAGTCACCGGTGTGGCGGGGCCACTCCCAGTTGTCTGTATCGCCGCCAAACTTTCCTACACTTTCTGGCGGAGCACCCACGAGCCTGATGTCACGGTAAGTTTGGTACACATACATGATGTATTGATTGTCTTTAAACATGCTGTAAACCCGGCCAGCCAATCCTAATTCTTTGTCATACACTTTATCTGTGATGCTCTTGTACACCTCTGGTAGCTTTTTCACTCTTTCATCCCAACTCAATCCTTTGAGGCCAGCCTCCACTTGCGCAGTTACATCTTCAATGCGATTAAGAAACTGAACGGTGAGACTGGATTTAATTTCCTGGTCTTTATTATATGCATAAAATCCATCCCGCAGGTAGTTATGTTCCATGCTGCTTGCACCGGCAATGGCACCATAGCCACAATGGTGATTGGTAAAAATCAATCCTTCATTGCTCACGATTTCACCCGTGCATCCACCACC
>DGQO01000180.1:41535-43112 GCA_002400445.1 Chitinophagaceae bacterium UBA4412 | reverse complement strand
CACAAAATATTTTTGCAAAAAACAGGCTCACAGAGCAAGGTTTTCAACTGGGTAAAAAATTGTTTTATGATAATCGGCTCAGTGCAGATAAGCAAGTGAGTTGTGCTCCCTGCCATCAACCATTTAGTGCTTTTGCCACCTTTGATCATGACCTTAGCCATGGCGTAAATAATTCTTTTACTACCCGTAATGCACCGGCATTAATGAACCTGGCCTGGATGACTTATTACCACTGGGATGGTGGCATNNTTTGGCGATGCCAGGATAAATAGCCAGCGAATGCTGCGGGCTCTTGCGCAGTTTACGGGCAGCCTCATTACGGCAAATAGTAAGTATGACCGGGTGATGAATGGGTTGGATACTTTCACTCGCTTTGAAGCGAAAGGTTATGCTCATTTCAAGGCGTTTTGTGCTTCCTGTCATAAAGAGCCATTATTCACAGATAACAGTTTTAGAAACAATGGAATGAAGTTGAATCGCTTCAACGATGCCGGCCGGATGCGCATCACAGGGTTGCCTGCAGATTCTCTGAAATTTAAAGTGCCCAGCTTAAGAAATGTGCAGCTCACTTTTCCCTATATGCATGATGGGAGTGTTTTCTCTGTGCCGCAGGTAATAGATCATTATATACAATTAAACCAAAACTTATCCGGGCTGGATACGGCCTTGCAAAAGCCAATAAAACTTAGCAAACTGGAGCGCAACGAACTTACCTATTTTCTATACACACTTACCGATACCTCATTTACAAAAAGCAAACGTTTTAATCCGGATGGCCCGGTGTTTTATCTTCATTAGCAATCACATTCACATACATTTGAAAAAAAATAGCAAGGGTTGAGTACAATTAAGAAGCTGGCAGGGCAAACCTTATGGTATGGTATCCCCCAAATCGTAAGCAGGTTTTTAGGTTACCTGATGAATATGGCTTTACCTTTTTTTGTAGCCATGCCTGCCCACACCGCCGATCTTGTGCAGGCTTACACCATCATTCCTTTTTTAAATGTGTTGTATTCTTACGGAATGGAGACAGCGTATTTCCGTTTTTCTCAAACCCACGACCGGCAAAAACTCTATAACACTTTATCCATTTCTCTTTTTTGCAGTACCATTCTTTTTACGGTGCTCATGTTGCTTTTTAGAAATGTAATATCCAATGCTGCCGATCTGCAGAATCATTCTGAATACTTGCTTTGGATGATTGCCATTATTGCCGTAGATAATCTTAATGTGCTTCCTTTTGCCCGCCTTCGCCAGGAAAATAAGCCCCGCAAGTACGCTTTTGCGAGGGTAGCCGGCATCGTCATCAACCTCCTGGTGGTTATCTTTTTTATTGGCATCGCACCGGCAATGGTAAAGAAGAATCCAGATAGCCTGGTAAGCCTCATCTACAATGATCGTGTAGGGCTGGGCTACTATCTGCTCGGCAATCTCTGTGGTAGCATATTTACGCTCTTGCTCTTGTCGGGAGAAATGAAAGATATCCGCTTAAAGTTTGACAAGGTGCTGTGGATGGAAGTAATGAAATACAGTATGCCGCTCATTATTGTGGGTCTTGGCGGTATGGTAAATGATGT
>DGQO01000180.1:1628-41427 GCA_002400445.1 Chitinophagaceae bacterium UBA4412 | reverse complement strand
GATGTATTTCGCTGGGTATTTACCCACCTCACTAATCCAAGCTGGGCACATGGCTTAGATGTAGTACCGCTGCTGGCTTTAGGAAATATCTTCCTGGGCATCTATTACAACCTGAGTGTGTGGTATAAACTCACCAATAAAAATAAATATGGTGCAATGATTACCATCGGTGGCGCCATCATCACCATAGTGCTGAACATTATTCTCATTCCCATATTACATTATACCGGCGCTGCAATCGCTACTTTTTCCTGCTATTTATTTATGATGGTTTCCAGCTACTTGCTGGGGCAAAAGCATTATCCCGTGCCCTACCAGGTGAAAAAGCTCATCTCCTATATACTATTAGTAGTGCTGCTTTACCTTGTTCATGCGGCACTGGTATATTGGATCAATGGCGCTCTCTGGTTCTCCCTGCTTTCCGCCGTAATTCTGCTGGGTGGCTTCACGGCTTTTGTGGCAAAAATTGAAGCCGCAGAATTAGCCAAAATGCCCGTTATCGGTAAATATTTTCAGCATAAAATTGGTTAGGATACCATAATGCGAAAATTTGTACAATACCTGCTCAAGCGGCCGCTTACCTGGATGGCAAATACACTGGCTGCTGCACCTAAAAAAGAGACCGTGCTCAAGTCGCTTTCAGAATTGTATAAGCAAGGACTTTCTGAAGAGCAGAATGCGGTAAAAACGATAGAAGTAAGCAGTGCCACAGATAAATTCATTGTGTTTAGCGATCAGCACAAAGGAAATAGAACCTGGGCAGACGATTTTAAACTCAGTGAGCTGAATTATCTCGTTGCGCTCACCCATTATCAAAAAGAAGGTTTTCATTTTATTAACCTCGGAGATAGCGAAGAAGGCTGGAAATTCAACATGCCTGATATTCTTTCTTCTAATGAAGCGGCGCTGGCCGCAGAGTCAGCCTTTAGTACAGAACGTTACACAAAAACTTTTGGCAATCATGATATCATCTGGAAGGATAAATTTGCGGTAGATTTTTACCTGAAAAAATATTTTCACCCCGTGCCGGTAGTGTATGAAGCTGCCATGCTTAAGTTTACAGACCTGGAACTACCCCTCAAAGTTTTCCTTACGCATGGCCACCAGGGAGATTTAATGAGTGATAATAATGCAGTGAGTACCTGGATTGTTGCGCATATCTGGATGCCGCTGCAGCGTTTTTTGCGCATCAATGTAAATAGTGCCAGCAAAGACTTTTCTTTAAAAAATCTGCATAATAAATTTATGTATGAGTGGGGCCGGCAGCAGGAAAATATGCTGCTCGTTACGGGTCATACGCATAGCCCGGTATTCGCCTCCGGCCGGTATTTTTCGCATCCTAACAATGATGTGCATCACCCGGACGAACATGCAACTCTGAGACCCGTTTATTTCAATACAGGCTGCTGCTGTTTTGACGATGGAGACATCACCGGGATAGAAATTGCAGATGGATTTATTCGCCTTATTAAGTGGTATGATGAGGAACATGGCTCCCGTAAAATGGTGTTGGAAGAAATAAGCCTGCAACAGTTGCTAAAAGATTTACAGCCAGCTTAGTTTGCAGCGCTTCATTGAGTATATAGCCTGCATTGCTTAAATTTGCGCCGTGCATTTTCCTCCGCTTACCATAACTTTTTTAGGTACGGGTACCAGCAGTGGCGTACCGATGATTGCATGTAACTGCGAAGTTTGCCAATCTGCAGATCCGAAGGATAACCGGCTTCGCAGCAGCATCCTGGTACAAAGCGAGACTACAACACTTGTAGTAGATACAACGCCCGATTTCAGGTACCAAATGTTGCGCTCCAAAGTAATTAAGTTGGATGCCGTGCTTTACACCCATCCTCACAAAGACCATATTGCCGGCATGGATGATATCAGGGCTTTTAATTTCTTTAATCATGCTGCCGTAGATGTATATGCCAATGAGATTACCCAAAAAGCCTTGCGAAATGAATTTTATTACGTTTTTGCCGAACATAAATACCCAGGGATTCCAGATATCAGCTTGCATGATGTGCCCACCAATTCATTTTTAGTGGGCGATATTCCAGTGCAACCCATCCTGACCTGGCATCTCCACATGCCCGTACTTGGGTATCGTTTTGGAGATTTTACTTATATCACAGACGCAAACCGCATTGATGCCGCAGAAAAACAAAAGATCGTTGGGAGTAAGATATTAGTGTTGAACGCCTTGCGACATAAAAAACACATTTCTCATTTTACCCTGCAGGAAGCCATTGATATGGCTGATGAACTGGGCGTTCCCGAGGCTTACTTTACGCATATCAGCCATCAATTGGGGACACATGCGCTCGTGAGCGGCACCTTGCCCAAAGGTCGTCACCTCGCCTACGACGGTCTTTCTCTCCAAATTCTCTAAAAAACTACCAGTATCGGGTATTGACAAGGGCCTGTGAAGGGTTGTAGATTTATGCCATGGCCGCTCAAACTTATACAACTACTTCTTTTTTATACTTTACCCGCAAGGAGCGGCGAGGCACGCTGTTTTTGTTTGTGCTCGTAGCGCTTTGTTGCATTAGTCCATTTCTGTATGCCCTCTTGTTTCCTGCCCATCTCCTCATGCAGGAAAATGATGTAGCGCCTTTGCAGCAACTGGCAATTAAACAAGCGGCAGCCTATAAGAACGATCAACAACGGCGGGATAATTACCAGCCTTATGATTATCCGGAGAAACAGTCCTACACTCGTTACGCAACGGATAAAAAAATCATGGGTTTTAATTTCGATCCAAATAGTATTGATGAAGCCGGGTGGAAGAAACTTGGCCTGCGGCAAAAGACGATCACTACCATCATGAATTTTCGCAATAAGGGTGGCCGGTTTTATAAGGCCGAAGATATTCGCAAGGTGTGGGGCCTTTTCCCTGACGAGGCAGAGCGGCTCATTCCTTTTGTGCAAATTGAGGGTAATACCATGGCGGAGAAATCAAGTGCCGTTTTTGAAAAGAAGAAAGTAATAAGCGTCATGAATGTGAATGATGCAGACAGCGCTATGCTGGAGGAGCTACCCGGCATTGGTGCTAAACTCTCCCATCGGATTGTAAATTTCCGGGAGAAATTAGGAGGTTTTTATAGCGTTGACCAGGTAGGAGAGACTTTTGGCCTGCAAGATTCCATATTTCAAAAAATAAAAGGGATGTTTTCTATTTCCGGGGAACTCCGGAAAATAAATTTAAACACGGTTTCTTTAGATGACTTAAAAGCTCATCCTTATATCCGCTACCAATTGGCCAATGCTATTATTGCCTATCGCACACAGCATGGTCGCTATGAAAAGCTGAGCGACCTGCGCAAGATTATGATTTTGGATGATAAGCAATTAGAAAAAATTGCGCCCTACCTCGCCTTCGAGTGATCTCTTAGTTTATCTTATATTATTCTGCTTGGCTGCCGTTTTAAAACGATTATTTTTGCGGCTCAACGATTGCCTAAGCTATGAATTTTCAACAATCAGATACTACCAAACATGTTGCCGAATCCGCAAGAGATTTTGCGCAGCAATACATCAAACCCTTTGTAATGGAATGGGATGAGAAACAGGAATTCCCTGTTCAGGTCTTTAAAGAAATGGGCAAACTTGGTCTCATGGGCGTTTTAGTGCCGGAAAAATATGGTGGTGCCGGTTTAAGTTATTTCGAATACAGTGTAATCATCCAGGAAATAGCGAAAGTGTGTGGTTCCATTGGGCTTTCCCTTGCTGCGCATAATTCGCTTTGCACTGGTCATCTTCTTACATTTGGCAGCGATACACAGAAAGAAAAATATTTACCAAAACTGGCTACTGCAGAATTTATAGGGGCATGGGGCCTTACGGAAGCGAATACCGGGAGCGATGCAGGAAATATGCAAACCACTGCAGTAAAAGATGGTGATAATTGGATTATCAACGGTACGAAAAACTGGATCACCCATGGCAAAAGTGGTGATGTAGCTGTCGTAATTTGTCGTACCGGTGAACCTCGCACCCGTGATAATTCTACCACGTTCATTGTAGAAAAAGGCACGCCTGGTTTTAGCGCCGGCAAAAAAGAAAATAAGCTAGGCATGCGTGCCAGTGAAACTGCAGAAATGGTATTTGACCATTGTGTGGTGCCTGATGCAAACCGCATGGGAGAAGTGGGCGCAGGATTTAAGCAGGCGATGAAAGTGCTTGATGGTGGCCGTATTTCTATTGCTGCACTCGCACTCGGTATTGCAAAAGGCGCTTATGAAGCATCATTGCAGTATGCACAGGAGCGGCATCAATTTGATAAACCGATTGCAAGCTTCCAGGGTATTTCCTTTAAACTGGCAGATATGGCTACAAAAATTGAAGCTGCAGAACTCCTGATTAATCTTGCCTGCGATAAAAAGATTAAAGGCCTTCCTATGACCAAAGAAGCTGCAATGGCAAAATATTATGCCAGCGAAATTTCTGTAGAAGTGAGTACGGATGCCGTGCAAATTTTTGGCGGTTATGGTTATACTAAAGATTTTCCCGTGGAGAAATACTACCGGGATAGTAAATTATGCACCATTGGAGAAGGTACCAGCGAAATTCAAAAATTAGTCATCAGCCGGGAAATTTTAAACCCTTAGCATTTCCATATCTGGCAAAGTCAGTTCCTTAAATTCAGGATGCACACCGGGTGCATTAATTTTACCATATGAGCAATGGCCTGTCGCACATTAAAGAACTTACCCTTTCGGGAAAGGATTATGTGCTCGTACTGCCCGGATGGTATCCTACCTGGCAAGACGCATCACCCGGCGACTTTAATCAGCGCCATGTAATTGCAGCCAGCTTATACGTGCCACAGTTAGTGCTTTATATCACTAAAGATCTTACGGGGAATTTAAAACAGGTGGAGGAGCGTTTTATGCAAGTATCCCAAACTCTTGCGGAGATTATTGTTGTGTATCCCGCTTCCACCCATGTAGCTGCACCGTTTGTTTCCAATCTCCGTTTTTTACAATTGCTTAAAAAATACGCTGCGCAAATTATACATCAATTTGGCAAACCCAAACTCTTGCATGCTTATATCGTATTACGGGGTGGCTGGGCGGCCATGCTACTGAGCAAGCAATGGGAAATTCCTTACTGCCTTTCCGAACACTGGACAATTTACTACCCGGAAGACCCTGGATATTTTAAAAAGCGAAACCCGGTTTTTAAATTCATTGTACGGAAAGTGCTTCGGCACACGGCCATGTTTATTCCTGTAACCCAAAGTCTTCTGGAACGTGTAATAGCTTTTGCTGGCCCGCTTCCAGCTACGGTTGTGCCCAATGTGGTGGATACCGAAAAGTTTTATTATCTGCCTGGAAAAAGCGATGCAGGAACATTTCGCTTTGTGCATATTTCTACCATGTATTATCAAAAGAATCCTGAAGGGTTGTTGCGCAGTTTTGCCGCTTTCGCAAAGCAGCATAATAATGTGGAGTTGCTCATGGTGGGGCCTGTTCCAGCAGGAATTATGGGTTTTGCTAAAAGCCTTGGCCTTGAGCAAATCGTACAATTTACGGGCAGTGTGCATTATGATGAGGTAGCCCGAATTCTTCGTACCGCTGATGCGCTAGTGCTCTTTAGCCGCTATGAAAATTTGCCTTGTGTAATTTTAGAAAGCCTTTGCTGCGCTGTACCGGTCATCAGTACAAAGGTGGGAGGTATTGCAGAAGTGATCTCAGCACAGAACGGCATTTTAGTGGTCAATGAAGATGAAGCTGCATTGCTGGAAGCTTTGGAAAACATGTATGTGAACCAGGGCCGTTACAACAGGGCAGACATTGCAGAGAACGCTAAAGCGCTATTCAGTTACGCTAGTGTGGGTCGGCAGCTTAACCAGATCTATGAAAGGCTTTTGCAAGACGCAAATTCATTTCCAGGTAGTGTATAAAATTAAAACAGCACACAAATCTGCGTGCTGTTTTAAAAAATCATTCATTAAAAAGGGATACAAATTATTTTTTGTCATCTCCAAACATACCAGAAATTTTACCCTTCACATCATCAAAGGCATCTTCTGCTTTATTGGCTGCTTGTTTGGCAAAATTTTCAATTTTCTCACCCGTTTCGCCTGGAATCATATCGCTGATTTTATCGAGGAAACCCGGGGCTCCTGCAGCAGCAGCGGTAGTACCAGGTGTGGCATCGCCGCCTAGTAAGTTATCTACAGCCCCGCCCATCATGGGAAATTTTTCTTTTACAAATTCTTTAATGGTTTCTAAAACTTTTGCTGCTTGCTCCGTAGAAATGCCTGCCTTACTGGTAAGCTGGTTAATTAACTCTTGCATGTGTTTATTTTTTGGATGGTTTTGTAATGTCCAGTTTTTGGAACTGGCTTATTCTGTGTCATATCGATCTACTCTTTCAATGCCGGGCAATCGCAATAATTGATCCACAAGGTCATCTAGTTCTTCCTTATCATGTACAAACATTTTTACGTTGCCCCTAAAAATACCATCCTTTGCTTCAATGGTCATGGCAGAAATATTTACTTTCATTTCTCCGCTTATCAGGTTGGTAATTTTATGAATCACACCCACATCATCCAGCCCCACGATCTTAAGGCCGGTAAGGAATGAAATTTCTTTGTTTTTTGCCCATTTGGTTTTTACCACCCGGTGGCCATAATTGGCCATCAGCCTTGTGGCATTTGGGCAAGTGGTGCGGTGAATTTTTAATCCTTCCCCGGCACTGATAAAGCCAAACACGTCATCGCCTGGAATAGGTTTGCAACAATTTGCCAGGGTGTACATAATCTTATCGCTGCTTTCCCCAAAAATGATCAATTCTGCATCTTTCTTAGCAGCAGCGGTGCGATGCGGGGTTTCCACCAGGGGTTTTTCTTCCGGGATTTTTACCGGCTTCGGAGCCATAATTTTATCGCCGTGCACCGTAAATTCTTTTAGCTCTTTCAGGTCAATTTTCTTGATGGCAATTTCATAAAGCAGATCGAGTGAACTATTCAACTTGTAAAATGTGGCCAATTCTTCAAGGTTTGCCTGGCTCATGGAAGCATGCATTGCTTCCATTTTTCTCTGCAGAATGTAGCGCCCATCTTCTGCAATGGTGCGCTTTTCTTCTTTAAGAGTGTCTTTAATCTTAGCTTTTGCCTTGCTGGTTACTACAAAGTTCAGCCACTCCGTATTGGGTTTCTGTTTAGCACTCGTAATGATTTCAATCTGATCGCCACTGCGCAGTTTATGGCTGATGGGCACCAGTTTATGGTTCACTTTGGCACCAATACATTTACTGCCTACCGCCGTGTGTACGCTAAAGGCAAAGTCGAGTGCAGTAGCACCAACAGGCAGCATTTTTACATCTCCTTTTGGCGTGTACACGTAGATTTCTTCTGTAAGAAAAGAGGTCTTGAAATCCTGCAAAAAGTCCAGGGAATTGCTATCCTGGTTGCCCAGGGCTTCCCTTATCTGGTGAAACCATTTTTCAAAGCGACTTTCATCATTGGTTCCTTCTTTATATTTCCAATGTGCAGCAAGGCCTTTTTCTGCAATTTCATTCATGCGCTTGGTGCGTATTTGCACTTCTACCCACTTACCTTGTGGCCCCATCACCGTGGTATGCAAGGCCTCGTAGCCATTACTTTTGGGATTGCTCAGCCAGTCTCTAAGCCGCTCTGGAGAAGGGTTGTAGGCATCTGTAATGATACTGTACACTTTCCAGCACTCTTCTTTCTCTTTTTCAGGCGCAGCATCTACAATAATTCTTATGGCAAAGAGGTCGTACACTTCTTCAAAGGAAACGCCCTTCTTTTTTATCTTATTCCAAATGGAGTGAATGCTTTTTGGCCGGCCGTATATTTCAAAACTGAAACCTGTTTTCTCCAGTTTCCCTTTTAGCGGGCGGATAAAATCATTGATATAGCGGTTTCGTTCCCGCCTGGTGTCCTGTAGTTTTTGGGCAATGTATCGATAGGTATCTGGCTCCATGTATTTCATAGCCAGGTCTTCCATTTCCGTTTTTATAGAATACAGGCCCATACGATGTGCAAGGGGCGCATATACATAAACGGTTTCAGAGGAAATTTTGAGTTGTTTCTCCCTCTTCATACTGTCCATCGTGCGCATATTGTGCAGGCGATCAGCCAGTTTTATCAGGATTACCCTTGGATCATCTGTAAGCGTAAGCAGGATTTTTTTAAAATTCTCGGCCTGTTGAGATGTGTTAGCGTCCATCACGCTTGAAATCTTGGTAAGCCCATCTACAATGCGGGTGATCTCAGGGCCAAATTCCCGGCTGATATCATCGAGACTAATGTCTGTATCTTCTACCGTATCATGCAGCAGTGCACAAATCGTACTTCGGATACCAAGGCCAATTTCTTCTACACATATTTTGGCCACGGCCAGCGGATGCAGGATATAAGGTTCGCCACTCTTACGACGCATGGTTTTATGGGCCTCTACAGCCATTTCAAACGCAGTGCGCAGCAGGATTTTATCCCCCGGTTTCATCTTTGTTTTGAGCACACGGAGGAGTCCACGGTATTGGCGAAGAATCTCTTTTTTTTCCTCTTCTTCGGAGGCGGCGTATAAGGGAAGTATTTCTTGTGTTTGCATGAATGGTTACGAATTTAAATTAAAATAGTAAGGCACTGTGCAGCCAGCGTCTTTTTTTCAAAAGCTTATACAATACGTCTTCCCTGTTGCGGTGTAATAAGGCTCCCGTTTCAGCATGGCGGGCCAATCAGGTACTTGCCCTGCTTTTTGCGGAAATTTCACAGGATAAGTTTATTCCCCGGTTGTTTTATTATGAGTAATGCCCTACATTTGCCGCCCAATATAGCACTGCGGATGTGGCGAAATTGGCAGACGCACTAGACTTAGGATCTAGCGGAGTAATCCATGTAGGTTCGACCCCTATCATCCGCACAGGCAAAGTTGATAAGTTAAGAGGTTGAAATGTTACAGCTTTTTGGCTCGCATGAAACGCTTTTCTTATCAACTTTTTACTTTTTTAAAATTTCAACGCAAACCATGGCAACAGTTGTAAGAGAGAACACCGGGTTATTAACCGATAAACTCACGGTGAAAATTAATAAAGAAGATTACCTCCCCGCCTTTGAAAAAAAGGTAAAGGAGTATAGCAAAACGGCTAATATCCCCGGTTTTAGAAAGGGTATGGTACCTGCAGGCATGATTAAGAAAATGTACGGCCCTGGCATTTTTTCTGATGAAGTACTTAGAACGGTAGAGCGGGAATTACATACCTGGCTCAATACGGAAAAACCTGAAATTTTTGCGCAGCCCCTGCCGCTCACCAACGATATTGGCGGCCTGGATATGAACAAGCCTGAAGACGTAAGTTTTGATTTTGAAATTGGGTTGAAACCCGTTTTTGAAATTCCAGACCTGGCAAAAGCGCCGCTCACAAAACATGTGGTGGAAGTAACAGATGCTATGCTGGATGAAGAAATTTCCCGTATGCAGATTAAAGGCGGAAACATGACGGAGCCGGAAGTAATAGAAAATGAAGAAAATGTGCTCAATATTCTTTTTACGGAAACGGATGCAGCAGGCGCACCAAAAGAAACCGGCGCTGTAAAGGAGAATTCTGTAATCTTAAAATATTTTACGCCAGCGGTGCAGCAAAAGCTCATGGGTATGAAAGTGGGCGATAGTATTATTGAGCAACTAAACGTAGCTTTTGAAGGCGAAAAATTACATGCGCTTGGTCACGACCTGGGCATTGATGCACATTCTACTGAAGCTATGAGCAGTTATTTTAAAATGGAGATTGTAAAAATTGGCCTGGTAGAAAAGCGGGAATTAGATGAAGCCTTTTTTGCAGAAATTTTTCCAGGTAAAGAGTATAAAACACTTGATGAGGTGAAGGCCGCACTCAAAACAGAGATGATTGCTTATTGGGATGCCCAAAGCAGCAATCAATTGCATGATCAGTTATATCATTACTTGCTAGAGGAAACAAAAATGGAATTCCCGGAATCTTTTCTGAAGCGCTGGTTACAAACAGGAGGAGAAGAAGCGAAAACTGCAGAACAGGCTGAGGCGGAGTTCCCGAGTTTTAGCAGTCAATTGAAATGGACATTAATCAGCGATCGGCTGATTACAGAAAATAAACTGGAAGTGGGTGCAGAAGAATTGCGGGATAGTATGAAGGGAGAAGTAATGCGTTATTTTGGCCAGATGAATATGGATGGTGATTTAAGTTGGCTGGACAGTTACCTTGATCGGATGATGAAAGACGAAAAGCAAATTGAAGCTACCTATCGCCGGCTCATCACCAGTAAAGTTTTTGATTTTGCAGCGGCACAAACAAATCCTGCAGAAAAGAAAGTAACGGCCGATGAACTGGTGGGCATGCAGCACCATCATGAGCATTAATAAATAAAATTGTTGAGTTATGATAGGCTGTCTCCCAAAGAGCAGCCTATTTATTTATGAGCCGGTTTGCTTTAATATATAAGCATAAAACTTAAATAAGAATTGCCTGAAATATCTCCATAGCTGCATTTAGCCATTTCTTTAAATCTTACATGTGTGGGCAAGACTGACGACTTACGCTTAATTCATTCAATTAGGCATATGTAAAATACCCTCTTTTTTACAAGGGCTCTTTATATACGATTAGGATTTTACTGGATGATAAATTTGGCAGATTCATTTTTCTCGCCATCCCAAATACGAAGCAGAAAATGTCCGGCAGGTAGTTTAAAACTTTGAACCAGTTCAAAGCTTTATAATTTAATTTCCTCGTCCTGCTCATCAAAAAAACGAAACTCCGTGAGGTAATTGTTGCTGTTTGGTTTGATTTTTATTTTCTGCTTATACTTCCATCGCCATTTAAGCCGGCGGCTTGGAAAGCCAGAAGTTAGGTAGGTGTACAGGATAGGGTGCACTTCTATAGTCATTCCTTTATGCTTCTGCATAATAAGATAACTCAGGTTTTTAGCAATTTCATCTTCTAAGATGAGGGTGCTTGATATTTTGCCGGTACCCTGGCAGCTTGGGCAAACTTCGCTTGTGTTGATGTTCATTTCCGGCTTCATGCGCTGCCGTGTAATTTGCATCAGGCCAAATTTAGTGATAGCAAGAACTGCATGTTTAGCCCTGTCTGTCCGCATAAACTGGTCCATGGCATCTGCCAGTTTTTTCTTATTTTCCAGCAGCTTCATGTCGATAAAGTCGACCACGATAATGCCTCCAAGATCCCTGAGACGAAGCTGTCGGGCAATTTCTTCTGCCGCTTCCAGGTTGGTTTCCAAGGCATTTTGCTCCTGGTTATTACTTACACTTTTATAGCCACTATTAACATCAATAACGTGCAATGCCTCGGTATGTTCTATGATAAGGTAAGCGCCACTTGGCAAGTTTACTGTTTTGCCAAAAGCAGCTTTTACTTGCTTGGTTATACCAAAATTGTCGAAAATGGGAGTACCGTTATTATAGTAGGAAACAATGTCTGTTTTGTCTGGGGAGATGCGCTGAATATAATTCCTGGTGTCTGCAAATATATTCTTGTCGTTTACTACAATGCGATTAAAATCATCATTGAGCAAATCACGCAAAATACTGGCAGCTTTTCCCTGCTCACTCAGGATCTTTGCCGGCGGCACAGCGCCCTTAAGATTTGTTTGTATGGTTTTCCAGGTGGCCACCAGGCTTAGCAGGTCTTCATGCATTTCGGCCGTATGTTTTCCTTCTGCTGCAGTGCGCACAATCACGCCTAAATTTTTAGGCTTAATGGCTTCAATGAGCTTCTGCAGCCTTTTACGTTCATCAGACGAGTGAATTTTGCGGGAAACAGCTACAATGTCGTTGAAAGGTGTAACTACTACGAAGCGGCCAGCGAGGGAGAGTTCGCAACTCAGGCGAGGGCCCTTAGCTGCAATCGGCTCCTTAAGAATTTGCACGAGAATATTCGGCCTGCCGTTCAATACTTCGGTAATCTTACCCGTTTTTATAATCTCGGGTTCTACCTGGAATTTTGTAAAATCCGCACCCTGCTCACTCTTATCATTCATGGCCGTATGCGTAAACTTAAGAATGGAGCGAACGTAAGGGCTAAGATCAGTATAGTGAAGAAAAGCGTCTTTTTCAAATCCAACATCTACAAACGCAGCATTAAGGCCAGGAATCAGTTTTTTCACTTTGCCCAGGTAAAGATCTCCCACAGCAAAGTTGGCATCAGCTTTTTCGCTGTGCAACTCCACCAGTTTTTTGTCTTCCAGCAAAGCGATATCCACCCCTTGCGGCAATACATTAATGATGAGCTCCTTAGTCAATGTGTCGAATGTTTTCTGAGACCGTTTATACCTGCATAGAAATATAAACGGCACGTAAGCGCACGCTCAGGGAGCGTGCCTTACATGCATATAGATGTGAGTGCCGGTAGTTTTTAGTTACCGGCACCGTATAAAAAGAGATTATTTCTTTTTATGGCGGTTCTTTCTCAAACGCTTCTTACGCTTATGTGTAGCGATTTTATGGCGCTTCCTTTTTTTACCACAAGGCATGTTACTTAAATTTTGTTTTTAAAAATCAGTTTAATTTTTTCTATTTATTACTTGAGTTGTTCAATGCGCTTATTCACTTCCCGGGTGTAATCCGGATTAGCAGCAAGTCGCTTGCTCACTTCATACCATTTTACTGCGTTGGTTTTATCTCCACTAGCTGCATAGGCATCAGCCAGGAAAGCTACTGCTTCCAGGTTGTTAGGCTGTACTGCAACTACCTTAGTAAATCGGTCGATTGCTTTATCATACTGGCCGGATACAAATCCACCTACGCCTAGTACAAACTGTGCTTTCATATTTGTAGAGTCTTCCCGCACCACGCTAAGTACACTTTGTATACCCTTCATCGTTTCCTGCGGATCACCTCCCCGGCCTGTGCCGAAAATATATGCACTTCCCAGGCCAATGCGTAAGTCTGCACTCTTGGGGTTCTTCTGCAATGCATTTTCAAATAACTCAATGGCTGTACTGGTTTCCCAGGCTAAAATCCGCTCGTCATGCTCGCCACGCATCCCCTCCAAAATTAATTGGGCTGCGAAGGTGAGGTTTTTTTCCGAATTATCCAACTTAGCAGCTTCAGAAATATAGTAGGCATAAGGCAAAAAGTTTCTTGCACTGTCTTTCCAAAAAGCTGCAAGACGATTGTAACCTTCCATCTTTTTATCGTTTGTATTTTCAGCTTCACTAAGCTGCCTTAAACTACCCACCTGTGCAGATTGGGATGCAGGAAGTTTATTTTGCATGCTATCGAGGTACTGACCCATAGAGAAAGCAGTCCTTGAGGTAGGGGCAGGGAATTCCGCATGAGGCTTTTTAACCTCAGTGGTACGACCAAAAGCAAAAAGGAGCAGGGCGATTGCCAGGGCAGATCCCAGGAAAATAATTGGTTTTTTTTTCACGGCTAAATTTTGAACTTATTTAAAGCGAGCCGCGAATTTACCACTAAGCCTCGTTTTCATCTTCCAATTTGGGAATTTCTTTTATGTTGGGGGAAGATTTAATGTCCTGCACAAATTCCTTTGCCGGCTTAAAAGCTGGGATGAAATGCTCTGGAATGGAGACTGCCACGTTCTTCTTGATGTTTCTACCAATCTTGGCAGCCCGCTTTTTAATAATAAAGCTGCCAAATCCACGGATGTAAAGGTTCTCACCATTAGCAAGTGTAGATTTAATTTCTTTAAACATGGTTTCCAGCGTAACTAAAACATCTACTTTTGGAATTCCTGTTTTGTCAGAAATCTTACTGATTAGATCTGCCTTTCTCATAGAAATAATATTAAAGAGTTAAGTTAAGGATTTTCTTGAAAACAGCCAAATAATATAGTGATAATCAATGAGTTTGTAAATAAGTTATTTGTATATCTATGTCCGCTGTACCGGAGACTAAAATTTTTACCACACTTTTAATGCGTTGGCACAAGCAGGAAAACTTCCGCCAAATGCCCTGGAAAGGTGAGAAAGACCCCTACAAAATCTGGCTCAGCGAGATCATTTTACAGCAGACAAGGGTAGAACAAGGCTTAGAGTACTTCCTTCGTTTTGTAGAAAAGTACCCTGATATACAGTCCTTTGCAGCTGCAAAGGAGAAGGATTTAATGAAGATGTGGGAGGGCCTCGGTTATTATAGCCGATGCCGGAATATGATTGCAGCCGCTCAGCAGGTAATGCTGCACTTTAATGGCTTGTTTCCAAACAACCTGCAAGACATCAGGACTTTAAAAGGCGTAGGTCCTTATACTGCAGCAGCTATCGCATCTTTTGCTTACGGCCTTCCATATGCAGTGGTAGATGGTAATGTGAAAAGGGTGCTCGCCCGTTTTTATGGCGTAAAGCAGCCTGTGGATGCTCCCGCAGGTGCGCTAAGGATTGAGAAGCTTGCTGACAAAAGTCTAAAGCAGAAGGCACCAGGTGCTTATAACCAAGCGATTATGGATTTCGGAGCAACTGTCTGCAAGCCAAAACTCCCTTTGTGCGAAACTTGCCCGCTGCATAAGCAATGCTATGCGTGGCAGCACAATTTGGTGCTCACTTTGCCATTAAAAATCAAAAAGCTTCAGAGACGAGACAGGTGGTTTTATTTCCTTATTCTTCATTGGCAGCATAAAGTGTACGTAATGGAGAGGAGGAAAAAAGATATTTGGCAAGGCTTGCATGAGTTTTATCTGATAGAAACAGCAGAAGCGAGAGAATTGGATGAACTGATTGCAAATGAGATCCCGGAATTACTTAAAACCAACTTTACTGTTATAGAAGTTTCAGATAGATTCCGGCAACAGCTCACCCACCAAAATATTTTCGCCAGTTTTATTCAGCTTAGGCTCAAAGCAAAGTTTTCCTGGGAGGAAGGAGAATGGATACCCTTGGATCAATTACAAAAAATAGCTTTCCCTGGGGTTATCAACAGCTTTATAAATTCAAATCTCACAAAAGCAAATACCCGAAAGTTCAATTGCAAAGCCAAAAACGGAAAATAGAAAGTTTGTATCTTTAAGTTTGTTGCACAATGTTTTAGTGAAAACAATTAAATTCAAAAACACACCATTATTATATGAGAGGGGTAAATAGGGTTATGCTGATTGGGAACCTGGGAAAAGATCCGGACATTCAATTCCTTGAGGGAAATATTGCAGTTGCAAAATTCTCCCTGGCTACTACAGAAACCTACAAAGACAGGAGCGGAAAATTAATTTCACAAACGGAATGGCATACCGTTGTGCTTTGGAGAGGCCTTGCCGAACTTGCACAGCGCTACCTGCACAGGGGTAGTCTCGTTTATATAGAAGGTCGCCTCAAAACAAGAAGCTGGGAAGATAAAGAAGGCAACAAAAAATTTGCAACAGAAATCGTGGGAGACAATTTAATAATGCTGGATAAAAGAAATGATGGCGCTCAAAATACACAAGGTTTTGAAAATCTTGAAAATCCTGGGCCAACTGATACAGAAATACCACCGTCTCATGGTGACCCCGGCGACGAAAAACTACCCTTTTAAATAACATTGCAACAGGCCGCCAACCCCGGCACGCAATGATTGCTCATTAAAACAACACATCTTGGACTATCATTCGGCACTGCACGATTTATTATTCTTAAAGTGCACCCTTTTAACCTCTTTAACGCCCGGTGCTACTGTAGTGCTGCTGTTTATAGCTGCAGGCCTGTACATCCTTTCTTTTTTTATTGCCGGTAGTGAAGTGGCGTTTTTCTTGCTCACTGTAAAAGACATTAATAATTTAAGAACCAAAGAGCAGCCTGCATTTCGGCGCATTGTAACATTACTGGAGCAACCGAAAACTTTGCAGGCCTCCATGCTCATTGCAAACGTTCTTGTAAATCTTGGGGCGATATTAGTTACCAATTTCCTGCTTTCGGAATGGCTCGAACCACAGGCGTTTTCCCCTGTCAGCCTGTTCGTCATCAAGACCGCCATCATCGCCATACTGCTGGTGCTTTTTGTAGAAGTACTGCCAAAAGTTTGGGCAGCGCATCACAAAGTTTTTTTTGCTGCATCTGCCTCATTAACGATAGAAGTTTTCAACAGTCTCTTTTATGGCCTGAGCAAGCGTATTGTAAAATTTACAGATCGAATTGGCAAAAACCTGAATACAGAGGGTAGCACCGCCCTTGATGATCACAACCTGGATTTTGCGATTGACCTTTTACCCGATCATGAGGCAAGTATGGAAGAAAAGCAAATTCTAAAAGGCATACGCAAATTTGGAGATACGGAGGTGAAGCAAATTATGCGCACTCGTATGGATGTGAGTGGTATTGACTACAGTTCTGGTTTTGGAGAGGTGATAGCAAGAGTAAGTGCGCTGCATTATTCTAGACTGCCTGTGTACAAAGGCAGTTTAGATACCATTGCCGGGCTTTTGCAAACAAAAGATTTGCTGCCCCACTTACACGAGGGGGATGATTTTGATTGGCATCCGCTGGTACGTACACCTTATTTTATACATGAGCAAAAACGAATAGAAGATCTGCTGCAGGAATTTAGAAATAAGCGTATGCACTTTGCCATCGTGGTAGATGAATTTGGAGGTACTTCGGGCATTGCCACGCTGGAAGATATCATGGAAGAAATTATCGGGGAGTTAGAAGATGAATTCGACGATGAAGAAAGCGTGAATAAAAAACTGGACGATTACAACTACATTTTTGAGGGTAAATTTATGATCAATGATGCCTGCAAGGCAATGAAACTGCCTGCAGATACCTTTGATGCTATACGGGGTGACAGTGATTCGGTAGCAGGCCTCGTGCTTGAAATTGCCGGGGAATTTCCGCAGGTAAACAGCACACTGCAGAGTGGCGACTTTACGTTTGTTCCACTCCAGATCAGTAAAAACAGGATTGACAGCGTAAAAATTAGCATTAATCCTTCATCATTAACAGAGGAATGAAGAAAGAAAACATTTTTGGCAGCACTTTATTTGCGATGATTCTTGCGATATTGCTTTCATGTAACAGCACCTATACATCAAAAAAAACCGGTTTTTATCGCATTGATTTTCCGCAGCGGGCTTACCAGATTTTTGATGAGCCAGGTGTGCCTTATTCATTCGAGTATCCCGTATATGCCGAGATCGTTAAAGACAGTACCTACTTTGATGCTACTCCCGAAAATCCTTTTTGGAGGAATATTGACTTTCCACAATTTAATGCACGTATATTTTTAAGTTATAAAATAATAGGAGGCCAGGCTACTTATAAAGTGCCACAGCCTGGCGGTGGTTACAAAGATTCTCTGGGTATTAACTATTTTGAGAAAATGGTAAATGATGCCGTAAATCTTACCAATAAAAACGAGTCCGTGGCCTCTTCTATTACCGATAGCGTTTTTCATACATCCAATGGCATAAGCGGTATATATTTTAAAGTGGGCGGCAATGCTGCTACTGCCCGCCAGTTTTTTGTGAGCGATACCAGCAAAAATTTTTTGCGGGGCGCCCTCTACTTCAATGCAACGCCAAATGCCGACTCCATCCAACCGGTGCAGCAGTTTTTAGAGCAGGATATTCTGCATCTTCTCAATACATTCCGCTGGAAAAATTTTTAGGAACCTCCTTGAAGCGCAGTGTTGTATTTTTGCGCTATGATAGCAATTGATCATGCACTCATTAGTGATGAAGTATTAAAGGAGGCTTTTGTGTGCGATTTAAATGCCTGCAAAGGAGCCTGCTGTGTAGATGGTGATGCAGGGGCCCCGCTGGCAAAAGAAGAACTCAAGGAAATAGATAAGGCTTTCCCAGAAGTGTTGCCATATCTTGGCGCAGAAAGTATTGCGGAAATTGAGCGACAGGGCAGGTATGTTTTTGATAAAGAATTTGGATGGGTTACACCTACTATCAACGGTGCTATTTGTGTTTATGGCTTCCGGGATGTAAATGGGATAGTAAAATGTGCAATAGAGCAGGCTTATTTAGATGGTAGTGTAAAGTGGAAAAAGCCTATTAGCTGTCATTTGTTTCCAGTAATTGTGCGCCAAAGTAATGACGGCGAAACGGAATATGTAAATTATCAACCCAGGGAAGATCATTGCAAAGCAGCGTGCGCCCTGGGTAAAAAATTAAAAGTGCCCGTGTATCAGTTTTTAAAAGAACCACTTGTGCGCAAGTTTGGAGAAGAATTTTATGAAGCCCTGGATGCCACTGCAGCGCATCTGAATAGCAAACCCGGTAAACCAGTTAAATAATTGCCACATGAAAAATCAGAGGAAATTAAAGTCAGCATTATTTTTAATAGTCACTTTTTTGGTTATCAGTTCTTGCTCTGTAAACAAAGCCAGGATTGATAACGGGTTAGAAAAATATTTTGAAGCGCAAGGTGTAGAGGGTTCATTTACGATGCTGGATAATGCAGATGGAAGTATTACCGTGTACAATATGGCCCTGGATACGCAGCGCCTGGGGCCGGCCAGCACTTTTAAAATACTTAATGCGCTTGTTGCGCTGGAAACCGGTATTGCCACAGACACTTCAATGAAAATTAAATGGGATGGGCAACGAAGAAGCACACCGGAATTAAACCAGGATCTAACCCTTGCCCAGGCTTTCAGGCTCAGCAGTGTATCGCATTTCCAGGAACTTGCCCGNNAATTCCCTTAAAATTTCTCCTGATGAGCAACTTGGTTTCTTAAAGCGATTGTACTTTGATCAACTGCCCTTTAGAAAAAGCACGCAGGAAATGGTGCGTGCCTTAATGCTGCAAGAAGATAATACATTGTATAAGCTCAGTTATAAAACGGGTCTTGGAATAGCGCAGGATAGCAGCCAGATCGGCTGGGTTACAGGCTGGATTGAAGAAAACCGGCATGTTTATTTCTTTGTAACGCTCGTAAAAACGCCCAACCAAAAAATAGATCTGCCAAAAGCTCGCCTGCATATAACCAGGGATATCCTAAAAGATTTAGGTTTTTTGCAGGGCAAAATGTAGCCCCGGGCATTTTAACATTGTGTGCTGGTAAAACAATTTATTTTAGTGCAAATGCCTGCTTTTCAATATCAATATTTATTGCTGGTGCTGGTGCTTATTCCCGTACTTATCCTCATGTTTTTCTTTGCTAAAAGAAAGAAGAAGCGCAGCCTTGCCCGTATTGGTGATCCTGAACTGGTGGAGCAATTGATGGGCAATTACAAAAAATCTTCGTTTACAAAAAAGTTTTTACTGGCGCTTGTGNNCCAAAACAGGCATTGATGTGATGATTGCGCTCGATGTGAGCAAGAGTATGCTTGCCCAGGATGTGAAGCCCACCCGTCTTGACCGGGCAAAGCAAATGCTGGGTAGGTTAATAGATAAGCTGGGTAACAATAGGGTAGGTATTGTGATTTTTGCGGGCAAAGCTTACCTGCAAATGCCACTTACGGGAGATATTGCTGCAGCAAAAATGTATCTCTCTTCTGCCAGTACGCAATCCGTGCCCACACAAGGCACGGTTATAGGCGATGCGTTAAAAATGTGCTTTGCTTCTTTCAACCCACAGGAAAAAAAATATAAAGCTGTAGTGCTTATCACGGACGGAGAAGATCATGATGAGACCGCAAACGATATTGCTAAACAAATGGCGGCAGAGGGTGTTGTAATCTATACTGTAGGAATCGGCTCTACAACTGGTTCTCCCATTATGGATGCCAGCACCGGGCAGTTTAAAACAGATGAACAGGGTAATACCGTTGTCTCAAAATTGAACGAAAGTTTATTGCAGTCGGTGGCAAAAAACGGTAAGGGCAGCTACCTGCTTTATAGCAGTACAGAGCAGGTGGTAGCAAGCCTTACCAGCCAGCTTGCAACCCTGCACCAGCGCACGGTAACAGAAGAATCATTGATGAACTACCGGAACTTTTTTCAAATTTTCCTGGCAGTTGCCCTGCTCTTATTGATCGTTGAACTGTTTGTATCTGAAACGAAAATGATGAAGCAAATGGAAAAAGGAGCGGCAGTTGTATTCCTGGTACTCTTGCTTGGCCCACCTTCATTTGCACAGGGTGATAAGCAATTGATCAAAGAAGGAAATGACCGGTATAAAAAATCTGATTATGCCGGTGCCCGTACTGATTATGAAAAAGTGTTGGAAACAAGCCCGGAGAATGAAGTAGCGCAATACAACTTAGGAAACGCATTGTACAAAACGGATAAAACGCAGGAGGCCATTAGTGCTTATGACAAATCCATTCAACAACTTTCTGATCCGGCAAAAAAAAGTAATGCTTATTTTAATAAAGGTGTGGTACTCCAGAACAGTAAGAAGATACCAGACTGTATAGAAGCATATAAGCAGGCGCTGCGCTTAGATCCACAAAATGAAGACGCCAGGCAAAATTTACAAAAAGCTTTGCAGCAGCAAAAACAACAACAACAGCAGCAAGACAAGGACAAAGACAAAAAAAAGCAGGATCAGCCAGATAAGGATAAAAATAAACAGCAGCAGCAAAAGCCGCAGCAGTCAAAAATAAATAAGGAGGAGGCAGAAGAAAAACTCAAAGCCCTTCTCGAAAAAGAAAAAAACTTACAGGACAAACTCCGTAAAGTAAATGGCGCATCAGCCAATAAGCCTGAGAAAGATTGGTGATCTTGCTGAAACTTTATCCTGCTTAAGCTTTCCTAAATTTGCCTGCAGAACTTAAATTATATTATGCAGTTTTATTGCGAATCTCTCCATACTTATCATCGCCTGCCCACCCGCAGGGTGCGCATCGGTAATCTTTTCATTGGCGGTAATGAACCGATCCGGGTGCAAACGATGACCACTACAGACACTATGCTGACCGCCGATACCGTGGCGCAATGCATTCGGTGTATTGAGGCTGGGGCAGAACTTGTTCGTATTACAGCACCTTCTAAAAAAGAAGCCGAAAATCTTCTGCCCATAAAAGAAGCTCTGCGGCAGCAGGGGTATACAACGCCCATTGTAGCAGATATTCATTTTACGCCAAATGCAGCCGAGATTGCAGCAGGTATCATTGAGAAAGTAAGGGTGAATCCAGGGAATTATGTAGACAAAAAGAAGTTTGAACAAATTGAATATTCTGATGCGGAATATGCTGAAGAAATAGAACGCATCAGGGAAAGATTTACACCTCTTGTAAATATTTGTAAGGAACACGGCACAGCCATGCGTATTGGCACTAATCATGGTAGCCTGAGTGATAGAATCATGAGCCGTTATGGTGATACCGCAAACGGCATGGTAGAAAGTGCCCTTGAGTTTTTACGCATTGCCCGCAGTCTAAATTATCATGAGATTGTGTTGAGCATGAAAAGCAGTAATCCCCTGGTAATGGTGCAGGCTTATCGTTTGCTGGTGCGTCACATGATGGATGAATTTGGCGAATGCTATCCTTTGCACCTGGGTGTAACAGAGGCTGGTGATGGTGAAGATGGCAGAATAAAAAGTGCAATTGGTATTGGCACCCTGCTTGAAGATGGTATTGGTGATACCATCCGGGTGAGTCTGACAGAAGATCCGGAATTCGAAATCCCCGTGTGCAATGACCTGGTGGAACGCTACGCAAATCGTGCCGGGAGTAGTGAGCTACTGAATACAACATCATCGGCAGAACAAAAATTGCCTTACAATCCTTTTGAGTACAAGCGCCGGAAAACAAATGCGGTACAAAATATTGGTGCTGCGCAAGTGCCTGTAGTATTTGCCGATTTCATGCAAAAGGCCGAGATTCTGCCAGAAGACCTGCAGGCCATTGGATATACTTACGATGTGCTCACAGATAAATGGCATATTGCAGATGCTGCTGCAGATTATTTATATACTGCAGATAAGCAAGTGAATTTTGCACTACCCGGAACTTTAAAAGTAGTCTGCGACTATAAAACATGGGTACAACTTGGAACCCCATCTCATATTTTCCCGCTTTATGATGAACATAGTTATCGGGCGGCACAGCATCGTTCTGCTACGCAAAATTTTATAAGCCTTGATGCAACAGTTGACCACAGTGATTTTTTTGAAGCAGTAAAACACGATGATACCATGGTGTTTTGTGCATACGCCAATGCAGAAAATCCAGTGCAGGTGTTGAGAGATTTTATTGCTCATCTCATGAACCTGTCTATGCCGGTGCCTGTAGTTATTGCAGTAGAAAGCCGTCAAAGTACAATTGACAAACAACTTATTGATTTTAGCATTGGCGCAGGCGCTTTGTTTTTAGATGGTATGGGCGATGGCATCTGGTTAAGAAATGATGCGTCTTTAATAATAGATAAAGCTGTAACCGGCCGAACTTACCTTCCCATGCGGAACAACATGGAGTTTTTAAACAACACTTCTTTTTCCATACTACAAGCGGTACGTACCCGCATCTCTAAAACAGAATACATTAGTTGCCCCAGTTGTGGCCGAACATTGTTTGATCTGCAGGAGACAACGGCTAAAATCCGAAATGTAACCCACCATCTCAAAGGCTTGAAAATAGCGGTGATGGGATGCATAGTTAATGGTCCCGGGGAAATGGCAGATGCAGATTTTGGCTATGTAGGAAGTGGGCCGGGCAAAATAACTTTATATAAAGGCAAAGAAATCGTAAAGAGAAATGTAGACAGTACTGTTGCAGTAGATGAACTCATTAGCCTGCTCAAAGAAAATAATGTGTGGATAGACAGAGGCTGAATACTGCCCCTGCATCGGGGTTAAAATTTTCATACTTCGAACAAAGTTGATATGCAAACAGATTTTTTAGTAATTGGTTCCGGTATTGCTGGCCTCACTTATGCGCTTAAAGTAGCACAACACTGCCCGGACAAGCAGGTAACAGTAGTAACTAAAACCCAGAGTGATGAAACCAATACGAAGTATGCACAGGGTGGCATAGCTGGAGTAATGGATTTTGATAATGATAGTTTTGAAAAACATATTGAAGACACCCTGATTGCAGGTGATGGTCTTTGTGATCCGCATATTGTAGAGCTTGTGGTAAAAGAAGGAGTGCAGAGAATTAATGAACTGATTGCCTGGGGAGCTTTGTTTGATAAAGAGCCGGATGGAGATTACAAATTAGGTAAAGAAGGTGGCCATAGTGAAAGCCGCATCTTGCACCATAAAGATATTACCGGTGCAGAAACAGAAAGAGCGTTGCTTGCAGCTATTGAAAAGCAGTCCAATATCAAAATGATCAGCCATTGTTTTGTAGTAGACCTCATTACCCAGCATCATCTCGGTTATCTTGTTACCAAGTCCACACCCGATATCGAATGTTATGGAGTATATGTGATGAATCTTACTTCAAAAAAAATTGAAAAAATTATTGCGGGAATTACGCTGATGGCTACGGGGGGAAATGGGCAAGTCTATCGCAGCACTACCAATCCTGCCATTGCTACGGGCGATGGTGTTGCCATGTTTTATCGTGCCAAAGGACGAGTAGAAAATATGGAGTTCATCCAGTTTCATCCCACAGCCTTGTACGAGCCCGGCTTGCGTGGACATTCATTTCTTATCACAGAGGCAGTGCGGGGCGATGGTGGTATTCTCCGCAATGCGGATGGCGAAGCATTTATGGAGAGGTATGACAGCCGGAAAGATCTTGCGCCAAGAGATATCGTTGCCCGTGCCATTGATAATGAAATGAAAATTAATGGTACGGAGTATGTGTACCTGGATTGCAGGCACATGAACCAGGAAAATTTTTTAAACCACTTTCCAAATATTCATGCTAAATGTCTCTCGATCGGTATAGATGTGAGCAAAGACATGATTCCTGTGTCTCCTGCGGCGCACTATAGCTGCGGCGGCGTAAAAACAGATGAGTGGGGCCGCACATCTATTCATCATTTATATGCTGCAGGAGAATGCGCCAGTACAGGGCTGCATGGCGCTAATCGCCTTGCCAGCAACTCCCTGCTGGAAGCCATGGTATTTGCCCATAGAGCCTACCTCGATGCTGTGAAGAATCCAAGTGTGACCAAAAATAAAATTGCTGATAGCCAGGTGCCAGACTGGAATGCAGAGGGTACAACCGCCCCGCCAGAGATGATTCTGATTACCCAGAGCCTTAAAGAATTAAAGTTGCTCATGAGTGATTATGTAGGTATTGTGCGCAATGATAAAAGACTACAGCGGGCAAACAGGCGCCTCGATCTTCTGCATGAGGAAACAGAACAGTTGTACCAGAAAACCTTGTTATCTCCACAACTTTGTGAACTGCGAAATATGATTACTGTAGGATACCTTATTGTAAAATGTGCACAGCTTAGAAGAGAAAGCCGCGGCTTGCATTACAATACCGATCATTTAAATAGAAGCGCCATATTGCAGAACACCATACTGTAGCGTGCTGATGCATATTACTGCTTATTAGATATTCTCATGTACTACCTCATCTATGGCTTACTGTATTTAATTTCCCTGCTTCCCTTCTTTGTGTTGTATGGCCTGAGCAACCTGATCTTTTTCTTTTTGTACCATGTAACGGGTTATCGGAAAAAGGTAGTACAAAGCAACCTTGACCAGGCCTTTCCTGAAAAATCTGAAGCGGAAAAGAATGCCATTGCTAAACAGTTTTTTAAAAATCTGGCTGATACGTTCGTTGAAATGGTTAAGCTGCTGAGCATTTCTAAAAAGCAATTTGCAAAGAGAGCACAGATGGACGTTGAACTGGTGCATCATTACATGCAGCAAGGACGTAACGTGCAGGTTCATCTTGCGCATCAAATGAATTGGGAATATGGCCATCGGGCAATGGCTACGCTGATAGATTACCCGTATGTAGCCATTTATTTGAAAATTATAAACCGCTCTCTGGATCGCTTGTTTTATAAGTTGCGCACGGTGGGCAGCGCACAAATGGTGGCAGTACAGGATATGAAGGGTAGAGGGCCAGATGTGTTCCGGCATCAATATTTGCTTGGCTTAATTGCAGATCAAAATCCACCGGTACCAAAGGTTTCCTACTGGTTAAACTTTTTTGGCAGACCGGCACCTTTTGCTACAGGACCGGATAAAATGGCAAGAGCAAATGATACTGTTGTGTTTTTTTGTACGCTGGAAAAACTGCGCCGGGGTTATTATCGTTTTCCATTTACGCTCATCACAGCGCATGGTGGTCAAATGAAGGAAGGGGAGCTTACTTTACTCTACCGCAATTTCCTGGAAAATGCTATTCGTGCCCAGCCGGACAATTACCTCTGGAGCCACAGACGTTGGAAATGGAAGTACGAATCAAGTTATAAAAAAAGGTGGCTGGATCAAGATCCACCACCTGAAGTATAATATTAAACGAATAAGATCCTGGTCTCTTTTTCAAGCCTGGTTAGAAAGCCTGGTGCGTATTAACCCGGCTTGCTTTATTCCGTTTTTTTAGTTCAATTGAGCTTTGTCTTTTTCAATCTTCACGTTTTCTTGCTTCTTAATACTATCCCATCCTCCTAATACATTGCGAAGGTTATGCACGCCTTGCCTCTTGAGTAAGGACGATGCTATCACGCTTCTATAGCCTCCTGCGCAGTGCACATATAAGTTTTGGTCATCTTCAAACTGCGCAATTTTTGCCAAATCATTCATCTCATTTAAAGGTAGATTCAGCGCACGGGGTAGGTGCCCTTCCGCATATTCTGCTTCTCTTCGCACATCTACCACCTTTAGGTTGGGATCAAATGGTATATCCATTAGCAATTCATCTGCTTCTACACCAATAATCATATCTATTTTTTCACCGGCAGCAGCCCAGGTAGCAAAACCTCCTTTTAAGTATCCCTCCATTTTATCAAAACCCACCCGGCTCAGCCGAACAACCGTTTCCTGTTCTTTTCCGGGATCGGTTACCAATAGCATCGGCTGGTCAAAAGCCAGCAGGCTGCCAGCCCATTCTGCAAAGCGCCCTTCCAGCCCGATGAAAACAGAACCGGGTATAAAGCCTTCTGTAAACGCAGCGCTTTTACGGGTATCAAGCACTAAATGATCCTCAGCTATTTTATTTTTGAAAGCTTCGAGAGATAGTGCCTTTGTGCCTCTTTCTACTACTTCATTTACAGCATCGTATCCTTTCTGATTGATTTGGGCATTGATGGGAAAATATTTTGGCGGCGCTTCAAGGCCTGTGGTAATTGCGGCAATGAATGCCTCTTTGGTTTGCGGCTGCAGCGCATAATTTGATTCTTTTTCTTTACCGATGGTACTCGTGGTTTCCGGGCCTAGACTCTTGCCACAACTGCTGCCCGGGCCATGCGCAGGATATACCAGGATATCATTTGCCAGAGGTAGTATTTTTCCTTGTAAACTATCGTAAAGCATTGATGCAAGTTCTTCGCTGCTCAATTGCCCGCTGCAGAGGTCGGGGCGGCCCACATCACCCACAAAAAGCGTATCTCCTGTAAAGATAGCGTGAGGGACACCTGCTTCATTTCGCAAAAGGTAACAGGTGCTTTCAAGAGTATGACCAGGTGTGTGCACGGCTTCAATGGTTATTTTACCAACCTGGAATTTTTCACCATCGATGGCATTGTGCACTTTAAATTGTGTTTTTGCACCCGGGCCAAATACGATTGGGGCGCCGGTAGCCTGGCTCAAATCCAGGTGGCCACTTACAAAGTCGGCATGAAAATGCGTTTCAAAAATATACTTGATTTTCACCTTTGCCTCTTCAGCCATTTTAAGGTAGGTATCAATATCCCGAAGGGGGTCAATTATTACTGCTTCACCCTCACTTTCTATAAAATATGCAGCCTCACTAAGGCAGGGGGTATAAAGTTGTTTGATGGTCATCTTTCCGTTGTTATTGCGTTGAAAAACAAAAATAAAAAAGCGATTGGGAAACAATCGCTTTAATCAAATAAAATCTTTTACACTGATCAGGATACAAGGTCTTCAATCACACGGTTAATTTCCTCTATACGGGCATAATTAACGGTGTAATAAATAAATTTTCCGTCACGCTGTGTGTTCACAATTCCAGCTCTCCTCAAAATGGCAAGATGCTGCGAAGCAACAGACTGCTCCAAGCGCAACCTTACATAAATTTCAGTAACAGTAATTTTTTTCTCCGTTTCAATGAGATGTAGAATCTGCTGCCTTAATTTATGATTCAGTGCACGTAATACGAGCGCTGCCTTCTTAAGGTTATGGTAATTGATTTTGAGCGCATCGGGTTTATCTGGTGCAGATACTTGCGCTTTTTCGGTAGATAGAGTTGCTATCGTCATAGGAATTAAGTTTAGAAAAAATGCTTGAAGAAATTAAAATGCAAATATACGCCACAATAAATATTTAAAAAATCGAATATTGTTAAAAATCAGTACTGGTGCGGATTCTATTTATGAACTAGTGTAAAATGCTTTTAGGTAAAAAGGCTCCGTATATGCAAGATTTGCAAATTGGTTAAGTAGATATTTTTCGTAAGAAAATTTGCACAATGCATGATAAGAATCAGTTTCTTCGGTAAAAAATGCATGGTCCGACGAGACGAGGGGTTTGAGCTTTTCTGCACCGCTACCAAAAAAAAGGATGGGTTGTTTTTCTAGTGTTACTGCATGGAAACTATCATCTATAACAACTGCTGATGGTGCTGTAATGCATTGCAAGTCATGATCATAGAGTGCGGTAAATACTTCCATTCGCCGGGCATCTATAAGAGGGCAAAAAAAGGTTTCCTCCTTTTCATGATGTATAAGTTGCATTGCTCTTGCCATAAGTTCCAGGTTATTGATGGTAATTAAAGGTTTATCCAATGCATAGCAAATCCCTTTTGCGCTTGCCAGGCCTACCCGTATTCCAGTATAAGACCCGGGACCATTCACCACAGCAACTGCAGCTATATCTTTCAACTGTATTGCTGTTTTTTTACATATTTTTTGGATAGCTGGTTGAACAAAGGCAGCGTGCTCCCGATGATCATCATTAGTGAGCAAAATAATGCCATTGCCATTGTGGCTAAGGCTCACTCCAGCCTGTGCAGATGAGGTGTCTATTTGCAGTATAAAACTCATTTCATTGCTGATTGTAATGCTAAATTAGGTGCCGGAACATACTTTTTGTCCAGTTTACTCATATTGCAAAGCAACGTGTAAACATTTTTGATACCAATTATTTCGCTCCACTCAAAAGGCCCGTAGGGATAATTGGTACCAAGCTTCATTGCAGTGTCAATATCGGCCTTGCTGCTTACCTCTTCCTGCAAAGCAAAATAAGCTTCATTGATAATCATCGCAATTACTCCTGCGCTGATGAAGCCCGGGATATCCGGGCACACAATCCAGGATTTACCTAGTTTTTCCAGCACTTTTTTTGCCGCCAGCGTAATGTTGCCACTCACTTCCCAGGTGGAATGGCTTAAAAAGCCCGGCCATGCATTAATCCTCACAAATGATTGCCCATTGCAGCTATTGGCTACGCTGTTTATAAATAGCGGTGAAGAGTAATCGAAACCTTTTGAAATAGTTGCCTCCGGGTGCAGATCAAAAAAAGCTTCTGCATCTTCCTGTGTTTCAAAAGCAGCCGCATTTTCTGTAACTACCCATTTCACATTTTCTGTAATTCCTGTAAGTTCTTTCACGAGAGAAGCCGGCCCGGTAATTACGAGTTTCATGTATAAAGGTTTTTACAAAAATAGGTGGTTGATAAAAGATATATTTGTACACTTTAAAAATGTAGAATATTATGAGTACCGAAATTATTAAAACAGATAAAGCACCCGCTCCCATTGGACCTTACAACCAGGCGGTAAAGGCGGGAAATTTACTTTTTATCTCTGGCCAAATCGCCATGGTGCCCGGCTCTGATGAATTAATTACGGATAATATCGTGAGTGAAGCAGAACAAGTGATGAAAAACCTTCAGGCAATTCTGCATGCCGCCGGTGCAGGATTTCATCATGTGGTAAAAACAACCATATTCTTAAGTGATATGAGTTTATTTGGCGCTGTGAATGAAGTGTATGGTGAGCATTTTAAGCATGCCGCAGAGCACAGCACTATTAATTTTCCGGCGAGGGAAACAATAGCGGTAAAAGGACTGCCCAAAAATGTGAACGTTGAAATCAGTATGATTGCAGCATTATGAAAGTTATTATAACAGCTAAAGCACATCCGCTTTTGCAAAAAACTTTGCAAGAAAAGGGATACGAAGTCTTGTACGCACCTCAAATCAGTTATCGTGATCTGTTGGGGCAGGTAGGTGATGCGGTGGGCATTATAGTTACTACCCGCTTAGCTATTGATAAAACCTTGCTGGATGCAGCGCCTGCACTGCAGTGGATAGGGCGGCTGGGCAGTGGGCTTGAGATTATAGACGTTACTTATGCAGAAAGCAAGGGAGTAAGATGCCTGAGTAGCCCGGAGGGTAACCGAAATGCAGTGGCAGAACAGGCGCTTGGAATGTTGCTTTGTATGCTGCATAAAATTAACAGCAGTGCGCAGGAAGTGCAGTCTCTTGTGTGGAAACGGGATGAAAACAGGGGAACAGAGCTTTTTCAAAAAACGGTAGGTATTGTGGGCTTTGGTAATACGGGTACTACATTTGCTAAATTATTGCAGCCATTTGGTGTAACAGTGCTGGCTTACGATAAATATAAACATGATTTTGGGGGCGGCTATATCAAAGAAGCCAATTTTGAACAGTTATGCCGCTATGCGGATATTATTAGTTTCCATGTGCCACTCACAGAGGAAACCACTTTTATGGCCGACGAAGCATTCTTTAAATCACTTTTACAAAAGCCCCTCATCATTAATACCTCCCGGGGTAAAGTCATTCATCAGCAAGCGTTGTTACATGCCCTTGAACAGCAATTAATTTCCGGCGCTGCGTTGGATGTACTTGAAAATGAAAATCTTTCCACCTATAACGTTCAGGAGCAGGAATTGCTGCAGGCTTTGGTTGCCAGGGAAGATGTTATCATCACTCCGCACATTGCTGGATACACGCATGAAGCATTTAAGAAGATGAGTGAAGTCCTTCTTCAGAAACTAAAACTTACTTAGGCTTGAGTTAACGTTATTATTCCTATCTTTGCTACAATGCAACGCCTTAGGCAATCTAGGGCGTTGTATTTTTTTTCTACATACTTAAACGAATTGTTATGCAAGAGACTAATTACGTAACACAGGAAACCTTTGATAAAATGCATGCCGACCTGCAACAACTCAGGGGTGTTGAACGTCCGGCGGCCAGTGCTGCCATTGCTGAAGCCAGGGAAAAAGGCGACTTAAAGGAAAATGCTGAATACGATGCGGCTAAAGAGGCTCAAGGCATGCTGGAAGCTAAAATTAATCAACTTGAAGGAGCTCTTGCTAACGCAAGGATTCTTGATCAAAGCACGATAGATACCAGCAGGGTAAGTATTCTCACAAAAGTTACGCTTACTAATATTGCCACAAAAAAGAAAGTGACATACCAAATCGTTTCCGAAACGGAAGCCGACTTAAAGTCGGGTAAAATTTCTGTGACCTCACCTATAGGCAGAGGCCTTCTCGGAAAATCTAAAGGAGAAGTGGCAGACATTACTGTGCCTGCAGGGCTCATGAAATTCAGTGTAGATGATATTACGATATAGGCCTAAGCAGAAGATTTTTCAAGAGCCTGTTCTTTTTTTGAACAGGCTTTTTTGTTGCTTAACTTTAAAGAAAAAATGACAATCTTTTCTAAAATCATCAGAGGTGAAATACCAGCCTATCGCATAACTGAAAATGAAAAATTCCTTGCGTTTCTTGATGTTTTTCCATTAGTGAAAGGGCATGTACTCATTGTGCCAAAAATTGAAGTGGATAACCTGTTTAATCTGCCAGACGATTACCTCGCAGAAATGCTCTTATTTGCAAAGCCAATAGCAAAAGCCATCGAGAAAACAATGGACTGCAACCGCTGCGGCATTACGGTAATGGGCCTCGAGGTACCGCATGCGCACATGCACCTGATCCCGATAAACAGTGCCAACGATTTGAATTTTACGCAAGCTAAAATTGCTGTAACCAAGGAAGAAATGGAAACGATTATGCAAATGATTGTGAGCGCCCTTTAAGGATCAAATTACACGGCCCGGATTATTGCTGATGAAGTCTTTCCAGTTTTTTGCTGTTGTACCTTTTCCCGGTAAACTCAATAACGTGTTTTGCTGAAAATGATGGCAAAGGGCAACGGATAAGGCATCTGTTGCGTCGAGGTATTGTGGAGACTCTGTGAATTGAAGTAAGCGCTGCAGCATGCTCAGCACCTGCTCCTTGGAGGCATTCCCATTCCCGGTGATAGACTGCTTTATTTTCCTGGGTGAGTATTCATGAATCGATAAGCCGGCCTGCATTGCAGCCGCAATAGCTACCCCTTGAGCCCGGCCAAGTTTAAGCATACTTTGCACATTTTTACCAAAAAACGGAGCCTCGATCGCAAAGCTTTCAGGTTTGTATTCTTGTATCAATAAACTGATCGTATGGTGAATTTCCTGCAATTTTTCATAAGCATCCAGCCGGGAGGAAAGCTTAAGTACGCCCATATGCCGCAGTGCGATTTCATTTTTATCTGCACTGATAAGGCCATAGCCCATGATCACCGTGCCGGGATCAATACCTAAAATGATTTTTGCTTTCGTTTGCAACGGGGCTATTTTTACCACTAAAATTTTATTAGCTGAGCAAAAATATCAAAATATTAATCAACTACCTGCTGGGGCCGCTGCTGTTTATAGTGCTTTGCTACAGCTTGTACAAGCAGATCATCCGGCAGCCAGACCTGCCACAGCGTTGGTCTCAAATTAAGGATAGCTGGGAGTATCCATTATTCTGGATAGTGGTTTTGTTGATGTTTGTAAACTATTTTTTAGAAGCTAAAAAATGGCAAATCCTGCTAAAACCACTGCAATCTTTTTCTTTATGGAGGGCTTTTAAATCTGTGATGGCAGGGTGCAGCATTACCATGCTCACACCAAACCGCATAGGCGAGTATGGTGGCCGGATCTTATTTGTAGATGAAGACAAGCGCCTCCGGGCAATTTCACTAAATGTTCTCGGAAGCATCAGCCAGCTTGTTGTTACAATAGTAATGGGTACAATAGGCTTGATACTCCTTCGATTTACAAAGATTACCGGTGGAGATATTTCTCATTTTTTGCCTGGCATTTTGTACAACACGTTGATGTGGTCGGCTGTTTGTATCAGCGTTTTTTTAATCGTTTTTTATTTTCGTATTGGCTGGCTAATCCATTTGATGGAGCAGGTTCCCTATCTGAATAAGCCGTTAAAATATGTGCGTTTATTGGATGCTTTTGGAGGTAAACTATTGTTAAGAATCCTCTCCTTATCCCTAATCAGGTACTTGTCATTTATATTGCAATACATGCTGTTGCTTCATTTGCTCGATGTGCAGGTGGGTGCAGCATTAAGCTTTTGGCTTCTGTCTTGTTTTTACTTAGTGATGGCCCTGGCCCCCACGATTGGGTTTACGGAATTGCCACTTCGGGCTACAGCCACGGTGGAAATTTTCAAACTATTTAGCCCGAATATTGTAGGAGTGCAGGCGGCCGCATTTGGTATCTGGATGATTAACCTGGTATTGCCGGCCATAATCGGCAGTATCTTGATTCTTGGAATTAAAATAGCAAAGGAAGATGAATAAAATCCTACACCCCTTTTTACCCATATCATTTTTTCTGATCAGTGCTTTTACGCTGGCGCCAGCGCCTGCGAATGATTTTTGCGGTATAAAAAATACCGCTTTTAAAGCAGGTGAAGTTGTTAACATGACCGTCTATTATACCTTGGGAGCTTACATTGCAGCCGGCGAAGCCACTTTCACAACAACATTGGAACGCTACAACGGGCGCCCTGCTTATCACTTTGTAGGCGAAGGCAAATCATATCCTTTTTTTGATAACTTCTTTAAAGTAAGAGATCGCTACGAAAGTTATGTGGATACAGCCACTTTACTGCCCATGAAGTTTATGAGAAACGTGAATGAAGGCGGTCATAAAATTTATAATAATGTAACCTTTAACCAGACATCGAATACGGCAGTAAGTACGAATGGTGTATTTAAGATTACAGATTGTATGCAGGATGTTGTGAGTGCTATGTACTATGCAAGAAATATTCGTTTTGAAAACTACAAGCCCGGCGATAAAATTCCTTTTGATATGTACCTGGATGATGAAATCTATCACCTCTACATCAGGTACATGGGTAAGGAAAAAGTGAAGACGAAATATGGCAAGTTCAATGCAATCAAATTCAAACCATTACTCGTGAAAGGCACCATGTTCGAAGGAGGGGAGAAGATGACCGCCTGGGTTACTGACGACGCAAACCGCTTGCTACTCAGGGTGGAGAGCCCCATTAGTGTAGGAAGCATTAAAGTGGATATGATGAGTTATAAAAATCTTCGCTATCCTTTGAAGTCGCTCGTGGGATTACGGTAATTAAATCTCGCTGAGTTTAAAGACCTCATCCGGCCTTATACCTCTCTCTGTCATTTTGAGGCTGCAACATTCTATTTGCGGGTCATGCTCAAAAAATAAAGTATAATTATTTTCAAGCGCTTCGTTGAGAAAATTTGTTTTTTCATTGAGCGTGGTAAGGGGGAACATATCATACGCCATCACATATGGCAGGGGAATATGGCCGGCCGAAGGAAGTAGATCTGCCATAAATACAATCGTTTTGTCTTTGTATTTAAGCTGGGGCAGCATCATTGCATCCGTATGCCCAAATACCTGCCTGATCATAATCCCAGGAGGAAATGCCTCCCGGTGTTCTTCAATAAATTTCAGTTGACCGCTTTGTGCAATGGGCAAAATATTTTCTTTCAAGAAAGATGCTTTTTCTCTTGCGTTTGGCTCTATGGCCCATTTCCAATGGCGTGCGTTGCTCCAGTAGCTGGCGTTTTTAAAGGCAGGGAAAAGTTGATCTCCCTGCTTTACGATACTTCCCCCGCAATGATCAAAGTGAAGGTGGGTAAGCACCACATCTGTAATATCATCTTTAGTAAAGCCATGTGCCGCCAGAGACTTCTCCAGCGTATCATCTCCATGAAGGTAATAATGCGAAAAAAACTTTGCATCCTGCTTTTCACCCATACCATTGTCTACAAGTATAAGGCGGTTTCCATCTTCTATAAGTAAACAGCGGAGCGCCCAGCTACACATATTATTCTCATCAGCCGGATTAATTTTATTCCAGATACTTTTAGGCACTACGCCAAACATAGCACCGCCATCTAATTTAAAATAGCCGGTATTAATGGTATAAAGTTTCATGATTAGAAGTTCATTTTTAAAGCACGCTGCTTTTGCGCAGCAAAAAAGAGAAACATCAGGCCAAGTGCAAAAAACACAATCAGGAAAAGCACCGAGTATTTCATGCTCATCAGCTCTCCAATGTAGCCAAAGGTAAACATGCCAATTACAATGGCCAGCTTTTCTGACAGATCGTAATAAGTGAAATAAGAAGCGGTATCTTTTGTTTCAGGCATCAGCTTACTAAAGGTAGATCGGCTGAGTGATTGAATACCACCCATAACCAAACCTACGGCAATGGCAATGCCATAGAAACTATACTCAATAGGTGCTTGTTTTGGGGCCAGCGCAGCTTTAAGTTGAGTAATTTCTGCTGTGATGGAAGGCTGAGGTGCTAATCCTTTTTCTGTGCTGAGTTCCTGACTTATTTCTAATTTCTTGATGGCCTGATGAGCAGACTGCAGTGGTTCTGCCCGGTTTGCCGTGGCAAATGCAGCTATACAGATGAGGATCCAAAAGCCTACTACGCCCATGAGTACCTTAAGATTACCAAAGCGCTGGGAGAGGCGGCTCATGAGTATAGCACCCGGAATGGCCACTAGCTGTATCACCACAACGGTGAGAATTAATTTTGTATCCTCCAGGGCCAGTAACTTACTGCCAAATAATGTGGCGGCAAGCATAACAGTTTGTACTCCCATGCTGTAACAGAAGAAAGCCCGTAAAAATCTTTTCAAAACCGGTTGATGAGTTACTTCATGAAATACTTTTTTTACTTCTATAAAGCCATCCCTGAAAATATTTCCTTTTTTGCTTTTGCTTTTTATGGCAGCATCGGGTAGCCGGGCAAAAGTAATTTGCGCAAAGCCCATCCACCATATCCCCACCAGTAAAAAGGTGATGCGGGTGGCCATACCTGGATCTGCCAGCGTGAGCACGAGAGCAAAGCCAATAAGTTGCATGATTACACTACCTACATATCCAAAAGAAAATCCACGGGCGCTGATGCGATCCTGGTCTTGCGGTGCAGCTATTTCTGGCAGGTAGGCATTGTAAAAAACAAGACTACCCACAAAGCCCATAGCTGCCAGCATAAACGCCACAATACCCAGGCCGAGCATAGTTACATCTGTAAAAAAGAACATAGACATACAACCGATACTGCCCATGTAGCAGAAAAAGCGCATAAAGTTTTTTTTATTGCCACGGGTATCTGCAATGGAAGTGAGAATGGGATAGGATAGTGCAATAAGCAGGTAAGCAAAAGCAAGACAGTAATCATACAAGGAGGAGTTTACAAACTTTCTTCCGAGAAAAGTAACCGTATCTGCATGTTTATCATCCCTGGCTATACTTGCAAAATAGATGGGAAAAAAGGTAGTGGTAATTACGAGGTTATAAACAGAATTAGCCCAATCGTACATGGCCCACCCGTTAATTACTTTTTTAGAAGCAGTGTGCATAGTTCAATTTAATGAAAGGGAAATATACTATTAATTGGGCAGCCCTTAAGCTTTTAGGTAGCCAGTTTGTAGCAAGATAATAAGGATAGCGCCAATGATAATCCTGTAAATGCCCCAAACCCGGAACCCATACTTTTTTAAGAAATTGATGAAAAAGCGGATAGCTAACAATGCCACGATAAAGGCTACAACATTTCCTATTAAAAGCAGTTTTGTTTCGTCTGTGGTGAAGCCACCATACTCTTTCACATGCTTCAAAAGTTTATATCCGGTGGCTGCGAGCATGGTGGGTACTGCCAAGAAAAAGGAGAATTCTGCGGCCAGGCTCCGGGTAAGCTTTTGCTGCATACCTCCAATAATAGAGGCCGCACTGCGGCTCATGCCTGGTATAAGCGCAAGGCATTGCCATAGGCCAATGAAGAAAGATTGTTTGAGGGTGATTTGTTTTTCTGAACTGATGGTGGGATGAATAAAAAACTGGTCTACAAACAATAATATAATACCTCCACCCAGCAAAGCCAGCGCAACAGTGAGTGTGCTTTCAAGCATTTCATCTATACGGTCAGATAGCAGGAAACCAAGTACGAGTGCTGGTAATACACCTACGAATAACTTCAGGTAAAACTGGTAGTTTTTAAAATCGAAGAACTTTCGCCAGTAGAGTGCTACCACTGCAAGGATGGCTCCGAGCTGAATGGCAACCGTGAAAACTTTAGTGAAATCGTCATCTACTACATGCAACAACTTTGAGGCAATAATCATGTGCCCGGTTGATGAAATAGGGATGAATTCTGTAATGCCCTCTACGATAGCAATAATGATAGATTGTACTGTAGTCATGCAGGGAAATATTTTTGAAAAACGGTTAAAAAAAATGCGCTGAAAGATACAGCGCAAAAATTATTAAAATATTGAATCGTCTACTTTGGTTTTTTCATGATGGCTACAATTTCGATCACGAACCCGGCGATAATGAGGATGGGTGCCAGCGTGATCCTGGTGAAGCTGTACACTTCTTTATCATTAAAAACGTTTGGATCAGCGCTTTTTCCTCCCACCATAAGGAAGAACCCTAGCGCCAGTACAACCAGTCCGCCAAGCATCCACATATAATTTTCTTTGCTAAACAAGGCGGTATTAATAACGATTTCTTTTTTCTCTTTTTTTGACATTTTGTTTCAATTGAAGCTTGCAAGATAAATTCAAATATTCAAATGTGGCCATGAAACTTAATACAAATCATCCAGTTTCATGCGCAGGTATTTGATTACAGCCCTATGCGTGCTAAATAGCGAAATAAGCACGCCCAGTGCAACGATAACAAGGAAGAGGAACATCAGTCCTTGTGTATCATGCAGGCTCTGAAAGCCGGGTATAAATTTTTCCAGCAGGGCCACACCCACCCATACAGCCGCTATAGCAATACCGGAGGAGATAAGCCCATTAATAACTGCCCGTTGTGTAATGGGCTTGGTGATAAAGCCCCTCGTGGCGCCCACCATCTGCATTGTTTTAATGAGAAAGCGATTGCTATACATGGCCAGCCTGATGGTATTGTCAATAGAAAATACGACAAGCACCGTAAGTAAAACGGCCACGATCAAGAATACAATAGCGGTGGTGCGCACAAAACTGCTCACTTTTGCCACGGCTTCCGTAGGAAAATCAAAATCAGCTATTACGCCTGGATATGCCGTTTGTAATTCCGTAGAAAGATTTAAAAGACTATCTGGCTCCACATGATCTGCTTTCACATAAAAGTCAATGCTCTCGGGCAGGGGATTAGCATCAATAATTTTTTTCCAGGAACTGTCATTCTCTGCATTGTACTGTGCAATGGCCATTTCCTTTGTTACATACACCACTCGATTAGCGTAAGGAATACCCGATATATAGTTAGTAAGGCTATCTACCTGCTTTTTAGAAGCTGTGGGAGAAAGAAAAGCATGTACTTGAATACTCTCTTTAAAATAATCTCCTGTTTTACGAAGATTAAGAAAAAACCAGCCTACAATACCAAATAAGAAAAGAACAAGTGCTACGCCGATAATGGCATAAGCATAGGTTGGTTTTCCTCTTTTGGCTGAAGCTTTTCCCAGTTGACTCATAGCTCTTTTGTTTTAATCGATTAGGGTTTCAGGGTTTGGTTTCTGTTGTAAGCTGGCAAAAATAAGGTTTTTAGATGCTTTGCTTTAAATTTGCCCACCTCGCAAAAACGCCTGTGCGTCAAATATATTTTTAATGCTTCGGCATTTGCACTTATTGATTTGTTAAAATAGGATGCACGAATTTTTGTAGGGGTAAATTACTGATGTACAAGAGTGCGACGCCTGTGAAGCTGCATAAAGCACTGCAGCCGGGCTCATAAAAAAAAGAATATGGAATATAACTTTAGATCGCTGGAAAAAAAATGGCAGGATCAATGGAGGGCAGATAATGCTTACCAGGTAAAAAATGACACAGGAAAACCGAAATATTATGTACTCGATATGTTTCCTTATCCGAGTGGTGCGGGCTTGCATGTGGGACATCCACTTGGTTATATTGCCAGTGATATTTTTAGCCGGTATAAAAGGTTGAAAGGTTTTAATGTATTGCACCCAATGGGCTTTGATAGTTTTGGCCTGCCGGCCGAACAGTATGCTCTCGAAACAGGACAGCACCCGGCAGATACTACGGCAAAAAATATCAACACGTTTAAGGCGCAGTTGGATAAAATTGGCTTTTGCTACGATTGGAGCCGGGAAGTGCGCACGAGCGATCCAAAGTATTACAAATGGACACAGTGGATTTTTTTACAGTTGTTCAATGCATATTATGATGTGGCTGTGCAAAAGGCCAGGCCGATACAAGAACTCATTTCAACATTTGAAAAAGAAGGCGGTCCGGGTTTTTCTGATAAAGAATGGAATGCATTTAACGAAAAAGAAAAGGAAGATATTTTAATGCAGCATCGCCTGGCTTATTGTGCTTATGGTGAAGTGAACTGGTGCGAAGCCCTGGGTACGGTGCTGGCTAATGACGAAGTGGTGAATGGGGTGAGTGAGCGGGGTGGCCACCATGTAGAAAAAAGAAAAATGCGGCAATGGTATTTGCGCATTACTGCTTATGCAGACAGGCTGCTGCAGGGTTTAGATAAAGTACAGTTTAGCGATAGTATGAAGGAAATGCAGCGCAACTGGATAGGTCGCAGTGAAGGCGCTGAAATAGTATTTGAAGTGAAGAGTGAGCAGCAAGCCGTGAAAAATATTACGGTATATACCACAAGACCAGACACCATGTTTGGCGTAGATTTCCTTGTGCTGGCGCCCGAACTGGACACCGTAAAAGAAATGACTTCAGCCGGTCAATCCGCTGCTGTGCAACAATACCTGGATTATGTGAGGAGCCGTAGCGACAGGGAGCGCCAGGCAGAAGTAAAACAAATTACGGGTTGCTTTACCGGCGCATATGCCATAAACCCATTTAGCGGTAAAGAAATTCCGATCTGGATTGCAGAGTATGTGCTTGCAGGCTATGGTACCGGCGCTATCATGGCCGTGCCTTGTGGAGATCAGCGGGACTTTTTATTTGCCAGGCATTTCGATATTTCCATTAGCAATATTATTGGGGAGCATTATAATGGGCAGGAAGCAAATCCTACCAAAGATGCCGTGCTGCAGCAGTCAGGATTTTTAGATGGTTTATTGATGAAAGATGCCATTGGCGTAGCCACATCCAGGATTGAAGAAATGGCCATAGGTAAGCGCAAAGTGAATTACCGGATGCGGGATGCAGGTTTTAGCCGGCAGCGTTATTGGGGCGAGCCTTTTCCTATTGTTTGGAGCGATGGTATTGCCATTCCTTTAGATGCAGCAGAGCTACCGCTGGAATTGCCGCATGTAGACAGCTATAGTCCTGGTCCGGATGGGGAAGGTCCGCTGGCCAATATNNTTTTTGCGCTACATGGATCCGCACAATGAAGAAAGTTTTTGCAGCCGTAAAGCCAGTGATTATTGGAACCAGGTAGACTTGTATATTGGCGGTACAGAACATGCTGTAGGACATTTGTTGTATAGCCGTATGTGGACGAAAGTTTTATACGACCTCGATTTGATTGGTTTTGAAGAACCCTTTAAACAATTGCTCAACCAGGGAATGATACAGGGTAGCAGCAGGTTTGTGTA
>DGQO01000180.1:0-1519 GCA_002400445.1 Chitinophagaceae bacterium UBA4412 | reverse complement strand
GAAAAAATGTCCAAATCCAAATACAATACCGTAAACCCCGATGAACTCTGTGAAAAGTATGGTGCCGATACGTTTCGCATGTATGAAATGTTTCTTGGCCCGGTAGAACAAAGCAAACCCTGGGATACAAAGGGCATTGAAGGTGTGCATCGTTTTCTGAAAAAATTGTGGCGTCTGTTTAATGATGAACAAAGAGGTAAAATATGGAATACGGATGCGCCTACTCAGGCAGAATTAAAAGTGTTGCATCGCAGCATCAAAAAGATAGAAGAAGATACAGAGCGCTTTTCTTTTAATACTGCAGTGAGTGGTTTTATGATTGCCGTGAATGATTTAGCCGATTTAAAGTGCCATAAAAAACAAGTACTGGAGCAGTTACTCATTTTGCTTACGCCTTATGCCCCACATATTGCTGCAGAACTCTGGAACCAACTGGGAAATGAGGGAGCTGTGCTGGATGCTGCATTCCCGGTTTATGATGCAGCATTGCTTGTAGAAAGTAGTAAAGAATACCCGGTTTCTATTAACGGTAAAGTGCGCACAAATATGTTGCTTTCTTTAGACCTGGACCAGGCTGCCGTGGAAAAGCAAGTAACAGAAAATGAAGTGATACAAAAATGGTTGGAAGGAAAGACACTCCAAAAGATCATCTTTGTAAAGAACAAGATGATTAATGTTGTGGTTAAATAAGTGGAGGTAAAAAATGGAATTTGAAGCAATGCTGATGAAGAACCAGGCGGATGTACACCCCCTGTTTATAGTGGCAAAAGGTAAGAGAATGGCTGGGCTTAACCTATCTAAATCTAATGAGCGGCTGCATGCCGATGTATATCAAAATACAGAAACACTTGAGGCATTTATTGAAGCCGAAAAGAAATTATTACAGGCAGATTTTTTAGTGGGCGGTTACCGGGAGCACAGAGAAATGTACCGCCGCAGCCCACTTTTTGATACCAACCTGGAGAAATTTAATGATGGCGGTGATCAACCACGCAGCATTCATCTTGGAATAGACATTTGGGGGCCGGCAGGCACAGCAGTTTACGCACCGCTTGGCGGCATGGTGCACAGCTTTGCTTACAATGCTCAATATGGCGACTATGGCGCTACCATCATTCTGCAGCATCAGTTGGAAACAATGAATTTTTATACCCTATACGGTCATCTCGCATTACAGGATATTGCCGGGCTCGATGTAGGCAGGTTTATCACGAGGGGGCAGCGCTTTGCTCATTTTGGTAAGGCAGAGGAAAATGGAAATTGGCCACCGCATCTGCATTTTCAAATCATAAAAGATATGCTACAGTTTGAAGGAGATTTTCCCGGAGTGTGCAAGCCCGCAGAGGTTGCAAAGTATTTTGCCATTTGCCCCGATCCGGATTTGTTATTGGGATTAAATAGGCAGTTGAGGCATTAATTATCCAGGCTTAGAAGCAGCATTGTTGATTTTTTACCTTCGCAATGTTAGGATAAATCTTTGGCGAACAGCGCAAGGGCATGAGGAATTGTATAAACGTTG
>DGQO01000060.1:7873-11061 GCA_002400445.1 Chitinophagaceae bacterium UBA4412 | reverse complement strand
ATCGACCTGGCAGAACAACCAGCAGGAATTTATGTACTTGAGATCATTTCGTTGAACGGCAACCGCATTTCGAAGACACTGATTAAAAAATAGAATTTTCTCCCGGGCAAAGGCCTGGTAGAAAAAAGAATAGTTCAATTGCAAACAAATCTGTAACATCTTTCGCATGATGATTACAGATTTGTTTGTTTTAAAGAAGGAGAAAGGGTTTGGAAGGTGAGGAGTCTGTTCATTCGCCACTCATTACCCATACTAAACCTGAAAAGGATCAGTTGCCGCTTGGAGGCAGAAAAGTTACCTTTGCAGGAATTTTTAAGCATAAAAAAAGTAAACATATGATCAATTTCAGGGTAGATGGAAAAGTAGCCTTAGTTACAGGTTGCAGCAGTGGTATCGGCATGGCCGTAGCTATTGCGCTGGCAGAAGCGGGTGCAGATATTGTTGGCGTGAGCAATATGCTCACTGAAGAAAACGAAGTGGTAGCAGCCGTGCGCAAAGCCGGTAAAAAGTTCTCCGCCTACCAGGTAGATTTCTCCGATCGTGAAGCACTGTATGGTTTTATAGAACAAGTGAAAGCTGATCATCCCCGTATTGATATCCTTATCAATAATGCAGGACATATTTTGCGCAAACCCGCCGCAGAACACCCGGACGAATACTGGGATAAAATCATTGACATTAACCTGAATGCACAGTTTGTACTTACCCGTGAAATTGGTAAACGCATGCTGGAACACGGTTTTGGAAAAATAGTATTTACTTGTTCCTTGCTTAGCTTCCAGGGAGGTATTAATGTACCAGGTTATGCTGCAAGCAAAGGTGCTGTAGCTTCTTTACTTAAGGCATTTGCCAACGAATGGGCAAGCCAGGGTATCAATGTAAATGGAATTGCACCGGGTTATATTGCTACGGCAAATACTGAACAACTGCGCAGCGATCCTGAAAGAAGCGCCGCCATTTTATCCAGGATACCGGCAAACCGATGGGGTACCGATATAGATATGGCCGGGCCTTATTTATTTCTTTGCTCACCAGCAAGCGATTATATTAATGGCACTATCATTACCGTAGATGGTGGATGGATGGGGAGGTAGTTCGTTGAAAGGTTGATGAGTTGAGTAGTTCATCAGAAATTAAGATTAGGAGTAATTCCAAACATGTATAAAATAAAATTTAAAGAAAATGGAAATAAGATTTCAAAATAGCCCGAAAGAAACAGCAGGAATGAATACCAGCCAATTGCGGGAAAACTTTCTTGTGCAGGACCTCATGGTACCTGGAAAAATGAAGTTAGTTTACTCTCATTTTGACCGTATGATTATTGGAGGAGTAGTACCTGCAGGCAGTGTGATTACTTTAGAAAACGAAGCTGAATTAAAAGCGGAATATTTCCTGGAACGCAGGGAAATCGGGATTATCAACGTAGGTGGTAATGGAACAGTAACTGCAGACGGACAAGATTATAGCCTGGAAAAACTGGAATGTGCTTACCTCGGTAAAGGCACAAAAGAAGTGAGCTTTAGCAGCGCAGATGCTAACACTCCGGCCATGTTCTATTTGCTCAGTGTACCAGCGCACCATACCTATCCTAACCGCAAAATGACAAAAGCAGAAGCATCCCCCGTGAACCTGGGCGATATGAGCACCTCCAACAAACGCACCATTTACAAATACATTCATAATGATGGAATTCAAAGTTGCCAACTGGTAATGGGCCTTACCGTATTGGAAAGTGGCAGTGTATGGAACTCTGTGCCACCGCATACCCATACCCGCAGGATGGAAGCCTATTATTATTTTGACCTGGATGCGGCACACCGCCTTTTCCATTTCATGGGTGAGCCGCAGGAAACCCGCCACCTGGTAATGGCCAATAACGAAGCCGTGATAAGCGCACCCTGGAGCATGCACTTTGGTGTAGGTACCAGCAGTTATGGTTTCATCTGGGGAATGGCTGGAGAAAATAAAGAATTTACGGATATGGATCCGGTACCAGTGCCTACCATTCTTTAACCTGGGCATCATGGGTAAAATATTATGTTTTGGAGAACTGCTGCTGCGTCTTCCGCCTGCGGATGGTGGGCGATGGTTGCAGGAAAATACAATGCCTGTTTTTGTGGGCGGGGCCGAGCTGAATGTAGCCACGGCTCTGGCCACATGGCATGTGCCAGTGAAATATTGCACCGCTCTTCCAGATAATATTATTTCTACTGATATCTCTAATTACCTCGAGGAAAAACAAATTGACACTTCTGCTATCATCTACAGCGGAGAGCGCATTGGCTTATACTACCTCAAGCAAGGTGCTGATATGAAGAGCACGGAAAATGTATTTGATCGCAACAATTCTTCTTTTTCCATGCTGCAACCCGGCGAAGTAAACTGGGGTGAAGTACTGCAAGATGTATCCTGGTTCCATTTTAGTGCGATTGCACCCGCGGTGAGCGAAAGTGCCGCCGCGGTATGCCTTGAAGCACTGCAGGCAGCAGCTAAAAAAAATATTCATATTTCCATTGACCTTAACTATCGTTCTCTCTTGTGGAAATATGGCAGGGAGCCGATTGATGTAATACCAGCATTGGTGCAGTATTGCGATGTGGTGATGGGTAATATCTGGGCAGCAGAACAGTTGCTTGGCGTACCCGTGGATCAAGACTTTGTTGACAGGAATAACCAGGAAAGCTTTCTTGCCCATGCCCGAAAAACCGCTGCAGGCATTTTTGCCGTATACCCCCGTTGCAAACATGTGGCAAACACTTTTCGATTTCATGGCAATGGTGATGAAATTCATTATTACGCAAGTCTCGACAGTGAAACAACACAGTCTGTTTCGCCCCAGTTTTATACGCCANNAAGTGGAGATTGTTTTATGGCCGGACTTATTTATGGCATTAATGCTAATCACACCCCGGCTGAGGTGATATCCTTTGCCGCTGCAGCCGCTTTTGGCAAATTGCAGGAAGCGGGGGATGCCACAAAAAACACGGTGGAAGAAATACAAAAACTTCTTAAAGCCTTTGAAGCTTAAACGGCATTACAGTGGAGTAACTACCTTTGCCGCCCATGAAACAACTGAGCAGCCTCAACAAATATTTCTGGAAGTATCGCCATCTCTTAATATTGGGTATCTTCTTCGTGGTACTCACCAATTACTTTCGCATACTTGCTCCGCAAATTACCGGGTATGT
>DGQO01000060.1:3183-7856 GCA_002400445.1 Chitinophagaceae bacterium UBA4412 | reverse complement strand
ATTAACGGCGGCGCAGAATCCTTTGGAAAATTGCATGATACTTATGATATCCTGGTGAAAACGGTTTTAGAACTTTTTAGTGCGCAACCCTTTGGTACCAAGATCCTGATGGCCGGTATTATTCTTATNNGCAGAAGAATGAAATTTATAGGCATTACCAGCAATTGGATACACAGTTTTATAAAACCCATAGCACCGGCGACCTCATGAACCGCATTTCTGAAGATGTGAGTAAAGTGCGCATGTACACCGGCCCGGCCATTATGTACTTTATTAACCTGGCAGCCGTTATTGGTTTTAGCATCTATTTTATGTTTAGGGCAGATCCAAAACTCACGCTGGTAGCACTTTGCCCATTACCCATCCTGGCCATTACTATCTATTTTGTAAATACAATTATTGATCGGAAGAGCGAAAGAATACAAAGCCTGCTGAGCAGCCTCACCAGCAATGCACAGGAATCATATTCCGGCATACGGGTTATTAAATCATTCGTGCAGGAAAGAGCCATGCTGCGCTTTTTTACGAAGAACAGTGAAGACTATAAAACGAATGCACTCAGCCTGGCTAAAACGGAAGCCATCTATTTTCCCAGCATGGCATTACTGATTGGGTTTAGTACACTCATCACCATCATGGTGGGTGGTCTCGATGTGGCTAAGGGAGTTCCCGGGGCTTCTGTTGGAAAAATTGCTGAGTTTGTGATGTACATCCAATTGCTCACATTCCCGGTGAGTGCCATCGGCTGGACGGCCAGTATGACGCAGCGTGCCGTAGCTTCCCAACGGCGTATCAATGAGTTTTTAAATATTGAGCCTGTCATTAAAAACCCGGCAAAACATATCCCGCATCAACTGCAAGGCGAAGTGGAATTTGACCATATCAGTTTCACTTATCCGCACACGGGCATTAAAGCCATCCAGGATTTTAACCTGCACATTTCACCCGGCCAGAAAGTAGCCGTAGTGGGGATGACGGGTGCTGGCAAAAGCACGTTGGCTCAACTGATGCTAAGGATGTATGATATTGACGCCGGCAGGATTTTATATGATGGTGCAGACCTCACCCAATTGAACTTACAAGATTTCAGGGCACAGATTAGTTATGTGCCACAAGATGTTTTTTTATTCAGCGATACGATCGCTAATAATATTCGTTTTGGAAAACCCGATGCTACTGATGAGGAGGTACGAGATGCGGCCCGGCAAGCATGTATTCTAAACGAAATTTTATCTTTTCCTGAAGGTATGCAAACATTGGTGGGAGAGCGGGGCGTTACCCTGAGTGGTGGCCAAAAGCAAAGAATTTCTATTGCCAGGGCGATGGTAAAAAATCCGCAACTGGTTATTTTTGATGATTGCTTAAGCGCTGTGGATGCACGTACAGAAAGCATTATTATTGGCAACCTGTACCAATACCTGCGCAGCAAAACAGCATTGATTATTACCCACCGTATTTTCTCGCTGTTTAATTTTGACAAGATCATTGTAATGCAGGATGGGCGCATCTCAGAGGAGGGAACGCATACTGCGCTTTTGCAACAAAACGGCATTTATGCAGCCATGTATCACAAGCAGCAAGCGAGCGAAAATCCAGACGCTGCATCGTCCTTAGGACTGTCCTGATTTGCATTTCGATAAATTTTGCTATATCGAAAACAAGTTTATCTTTGCCCCGCTCAAAAGGAACATTTTACCAATTAAAAACAACAAAGTGGCTTACGAAAACAACGATAACAACGAAAAGAAAATGGATAGCGTTTATAGCAAACGCATCAAAGCCGGAAAGCGCAGAACTTATTTCTTTGATGTGAGAGAAACCCGTGGCAGTGATTTCTACCTTACCATTACCGAGAGCCGTAAACGTTTTGATACAGATGGCTACGATCGTCATAAAATATTTTTGTATAAAGAAGATTTCAATAAGTTTATAAAAGGACTAATAGAAGCGGTTGATTTTGTAAAAACCGAATTGATGCCTGATTTTGATTTTGATGCTTTTAATCATGATACCCCTTACGAAGGGGAAGAAGGTGCGGCTCCTGCTGCACAGCCATCTACTGATGCGGTTGAAGAGCAAGTAAGCGAAACGATATCAGCACCTGTAGCTGAAGCTGCAGCAAAAGCAGAACTCACCGCAGCGCCCAAAGAGGAAGCAGAAGACAACAAACCTGCACCAGACAATGGTGCTCATGAAGAAGTAGATAAGTGGTAAACCACTTTGAATGTATAAAAAAGCCGTCTCATCCTGGGACGGNNTTTTTTATGCACAGGATTGCTTTTGTATACCTGTGTAAAATGTATCGCAACCAATTTGGATAGGAGGTCAGTATTTTATTTTCAATTCCCAGTTAAACAAACTTTCTGTTTCTCCAATTTTAATAAAATCGTTTTTCAACAGTAGTGTAAAAGAGCTGATGTTTTCCTTTTCTGTACATGCAATAATGGATGCAATTTCAGGCTGCGCTTTTGCCCAGCTAATCATACCAGCCAAGGCTTCCGTCATAAATCCTTTATTTCTAAACGCCTCGTAAGTACCATATCCAATTTCAATCTCGCCGGCTTTATTGGGTTCGCCAACGAAACAAAGATCAGCCACCATTTTGTTTTCTTCCTTTGAAATTACGGTCCAGAGTGTGGAGTATAAAAGGTTTTTGGACTCGTCTGCAACGTTGGGTAAAATGGTTTGTTCAAGTGCTTCTTTCAGCGCAGGAGAAATGATCCTTGATGTTGGATTTAACCCTAGTTCCACTTCTAATGAATGGTCTGCTTTAATATATTTAAGCAGTTGCCCGTAGGTGAGGGGTATTAAAAGAAGTCGCTTGGTTTCTATCATTATTGAGTGTTGTTACCTGCTGCAAAGAATGCATTTCTGCAGCAAAAAAAACCGCCCCAGGGACTACGGCGGTTTTTCTAAAAATTATTGATTAGCGTTTAGCTTCTCCACGTTTTATACTGATTCACCAATCCATTGGTAGATGCATCATGTGTATCTATAGGTTGGTCTGATTGGAGTTCTGGTAGAATCTTGTTGGCCAGCACTTTGCCAAGTTCTACACCCCACTGGTCGAAACTGTAGATATTCCAAACCACACCTTGCACAAAAATCTTGTGCTCGTACAATGCAATCAATTGCCCAAGCGTATAAGGCGTTATTTTCTTTACCAGGATAGAATTGGTAGGGCGGTTGCCTTCAAATACCCGGTATGGATTTTCATGATCTGTGCCCATCATGAGCGCTTCTGTTTGCGCAAAGAAATTACTGATGAGTTTTTGATGATGATCTCCAATGGGATTATGTGATTGAGCTGGCGCCAGGAAGTCGCAAGGGATCAGGGAAGTGCCCTGGTGAATAAGTTGGTAAAAGGCATGTTGACCATTTGTTCCGGGTTCGCCCCAGATTACCGGGCCAGTTTCATACGTCACAACTGCTCCGTTGCGGTCTATATATTTTCCATTGCTCTCCATATTTCCTTGCTGGAAATAGGCGGCAAAGCGATGCATGTATTGATCGTAAGGAAGGATCGCTTCTGTACCTGCATTAAAGAAATTGCGATACCATATACCGATCATTGCCATAAGCACCGGTATGTTTTTTTCAAAGCTGCTATGGCGAAAATGTTCGTCTGCAGAGAAGGCTCCTTTAAGCAGCTCCTCAAAATGATCGTAACCAATCGTGCATGCAATAGAAAGACCAATGGCACTCCAAAGGCTGTAACGGCCGCCTACCCAATCCCAGAATTCAAACATGTTGGCAGTATCAATACCAAATTTTTCCACAGCTTCCTTGTTGGTACTGAGGGCTACAAAATGCTTCGCAACATCAGATTCTTTTCCACCGTTTTCTAAAAACCAATCTCTTGCACTGTGCGCATTGGTCATCGTTTCCTGTGTAGTAAAAGTTTTGCTGGCAATGAAGAAGAGCGTTTCCTCAGGGTTTACTTTTCTTAGGGTTTCCACAATCTGTGTTCCATCTACGTTGCTCACAAAATGAGGTTGAATACCTTCTACCCAATAAGGTTTTAGCGCTTCCGTTACCATCACGGGGCCAAGATCGCTTCCGCCAATACCAATATTAACGAGGTACTTAATTTTTTTACCGGTATAACCTTTCCACTCTCCATTATGTAGTTTTTGGCAAAAGGCTTTCATCTGTGCCTGCACAGCTTGCACCTGCGGCATCACGTCCTGTCCATCCAGCATCACCGGTTGGTTAGAAAAATTACGTAAGGCGGTATGCAGCACCGCCCTGTTTTCTGTTTTATTTATTTTCTCACCGCTAAACATTGCTTCAATAGCCGCTTTTAGCTGGCATTCTTCTGCCAGTTCCAACAGTAGTTCCACGGTGTTTTGGGTGATGATATTTTTAGAATAATCAAAGAGAATATCTTCAAAGGGAAGAGAGAAATTTTCAAATCTTTCCGGATCATTAAAGAAAATATCTTTCATTTTTACTTGTTCGAAAAGATTGTGATGACTTTGCAATGCCTGCCATGCGCTTGTCTGTGTTGGATTGATAGTAGGAAACATATTTCTTGATCTTTTAAATAAATGATTACACTTGCCGTCGCAAATGTAAAGCGGTAGAAGAAAAAAATGATACCTCCCGAAGGGAAGTAAAACTGATATACATCATTACATCTGGTGCAGAACTTCCAACAAGTGTTGTACCAT
>DGQO01000060.1:0-3036 GCA_002400445.1 Chitinophagaceae bacterium UBA4412 | reverse complement strand
CCGCCAAATACTTTCCGAATCCTTCTTGCCTTTCTTATAAATGCCTCGTTGCCCAGCAGCAGGCTGCCTACGGGTGCCCCCAAGCCTTTACTCAAACAGATAGAAATGCTATCGAATACCAATCCATATTGTGCAGGCGTTTGTTGTTTAGCCACCAGCGCATTAAATAATCTTGCACCATCCAGGTGCAACTTCATATTGTTTTTAAGACAAACAGCTTTAATCGCCTCAATATCAGCAAAATCATAACAACTGCCGCCGCCGCGGTTTGATGTATTCTCCAGGCTCACCAACGCCGAAACAGGCTTGTGTACGTCATTTGGATTTACTAATTCTTCTACCTGTGTTGCCGTAATTAAACCCCGGGAGCCATCGATGGTACGCACCTGGCAACCACTGTTGAAGGCGATGCCGCCTCCTTCGTACACATATACATGGCTGGTTTTATCGCAGATCACTTCATTGCCGGGCTCTGTATGGCATTTAATCGCAATTTGATTCGTCATGGTACCACTTGGGCAAAATACCGCAGCTTCCATATCAAAGAGGGAAGCAGCCATTTCTTCCAATGCATTTACTGATGGGTCTTCATGGAAAACATCATCACCCACTTGGGCATCCATCATGCTTGCCAGCATAATAGGGGTGGGGCGGGTAAAAGTATCTGAGCGGAGATCCGTAATTATCATGCGGCAAATGTAAGTATTGCCACAACGCAAATTTTTGAGTGCCAGCATTTAAGTGGCGTTTTTGTTGCCCAAACTGAAATTAATTGGTAAAATCATCGCTTTTTATGCACCAGTTATTCGTTTTTTCCGTATTGATTATGAAATGCAGAAAAAGGGTAGTACTTTTGCAAACTATTTTTCATGGATTATTAGCATATTATACCTCTTTACAGCGTTATTCCAACAAAAATTCTTTTATTTAGTTATTATATAGCAACTATACATCAATATGAGGCAACTTAAAATCGCAACGCAGATTACCAACAGAGATAGCCAGGCAGTAGAGAAATACTTGCAGGAGATCTCGAAAATTTCGATGATTACGCCGGAAGAGGAAACAATCCTGGCGCAAAAGATCAAGATGGGCGATCAGCGGGCGTTGGATAAACTGGTACAGGCTAACTTACGTTTCGTGGTTTCCGTAGCCAAACAGTACCAGCACCAGGGTCTTTCCCTGAGTGACCTGATAAACGAGGGTAACCTGGGGCTGATTAAAGCAGCCCAGCGTTTTGACGAAACCAAGGGTTTTAAATTTATCTCTTACGCTGTTTGGTGGATCAGACAATCTATTCTGCAGGCTTTGGCTGAACAAGGTAGGTTAGTGAGGTTGCCACAGAACAAGATCGGTACTTATAACAAAGCGAATAAAGCTTACATGGCTTTTGAGCAGGAGCATGAGCGGGAGCCTTCTACGGAAGAACTTGCTGAATTGCTGGAAATGAGTGAAACCGAAATCAACAATATTTTCCAGAGCAATACCAGGCATACTTCTCTTGATGCGCCAGTGCACGAAGCGGAAGACGTGGCCATGGGCGATTTACTTAAAGGTGGTGATGAAACGGATGAAGACGTAATGCACGATTCTTTGAAAAATGAGATTCGTCGTGTGCTCAAATCACTCAGCCCAAGAGAAGCAGAAATCGTAAATGCCTATTTTGGCCTTGATGGTGAAAATGGCGTAACCATTGAGCAAATCGGACAGAAATACGATCTTACCAAAGAGCGTATTCGCCAGATCAAAGAAAGAGCCATCAAGCGTTTGCAAAAAGCCCGCTATAGCGGTGCATTAAAAGCATATTTAGGATAAACAAAACGAGAAAAGTATTTACAGCCGTCCCATCAAATGGGGCGGTTTTTTTTTGACGCTGCGGAAGCACACGGGTTTTACAACTCTCCCGCCCGGGGATTGTAGGTAATGTACCGTTTCATCACCCAGAAACAAAGTAGTACCCAGGCAAGACTGAAGCTAAAACCAGCAATAACATCTGTTGCAAAATGATAGTTGAGCACAATGCGGCTGATGCCGATGAGCAGGGAGCAAAACATGAATGCACAAGCGCCGGCGATTCGGACTGCTTTACTGGCCTTGGTATGCCAGAACAGGTAAGCAAGTATGCTGCAAAAAATAAAAGAGGATACAGAGTGGCCACTGGGGAAACTGTAATTGGCCAATGATTTTCCGTAGGGATGCAAGGGGCGTTGGCGCTTAAAAAATTGTTTCAGCAAAAACATGATCCCGGTGCTGCTTATGGATATGATAAGAATAACCATACCATAATGCCAATGTCTTGTATAAAAATAATAGCCGGCTAGCAAAGCAGTGGCCACGAATAGAAAAGTAGATGAACCGAAAAAGGTGACCACGCTCATGATGCGTATAAGTTGAACACTGCTGTGGGCTGCAACCCATTTCATTATTTGCAGGTCAAATGCATTTTCATTTTCCAGGACGCTCTCATCTGCTATGTAAACAAATAGGAGTAGGCATGCCATAAAGAGGATGAACAGCGAAATAGCTTTAATAGAAAGGCTGGTTAAAATGGTTTTCTTATTGGTCATTGTTGCTACCGGGCATGGGGTGAGTAGGTTTATTTTCTTATTGAATATACAAACAAAATAAGCAGGCAGCAGGATACCTTTTTCCGAATCCAACACTTGAAACTTTAAGTATCTGCCTTCGGGTATGGTTACTTCAGTTCACCAGCATACATCACTTTTACTTATTTAAAGAGGCTGCTCTTTACAGGCAGCCTCTTATATTTTTCTTACTTCAAGTCAACAATCCGTACAGCAAACAAATGGCACTTTAGTAAGTGGAGAGGAACGCAGAATTCTGTAGTGACCCAGCCCCGAACTGAGGGGCTTGAGGTTCACTGTATTCTCGGCGAATGCTTTCTCTTGCGCAGCACCCGCTCGTTCCGCTGTTTGCGCCAGGTTGTAAGCAAATTTTTCTCCCTGGTCTTTGGCCGTCATATTCACCAGGTTTTTGCGGTGTGAATCCTGAAACAGATTCGTAAGATGTTCCCTG
>DGQO01000195.1:1702-3882 GCA_002400445.1 Chitinophagaceae bacterium UBA4412 | reverse complement strand
AAAGCACCGGTAACCAGGCCAAATGTTCCCACAGCAACTGCTAATAGCAGCGTCGTAAAAAACCACAAGCGGATGGGAATAGATAAGAAATTAAATGTTGTGTTCATTTGAAAGTACTTTGTATTTCAAAGTGTAAAGGCAAAAAAATTATTTTGTTGCCCTGATCATTTTTTCCAGGGCGGAAAGGTGAGAGCGAAAAGCCTTCTCTCCCACTTTCGTAATCGTATAAGTTGTGTTTGATTTTCTGCCCACGAATCCTTTTTGCACTTTTAAAAAGTTGTTTTCTTCCAGGGCTTTTAAATGGCTGGCCAGGTTTCCATCGGTTATCTGCAGTAACTCCTTTAGCTCATTAAAATTTACTTCACTGTTTACCATCAGCGCACTCATGATGCCTAGCCGCACCCGACTGTCAAAGCTTTTATTTAATTGGTCAATAATATTTTCCATGCGCTTAGAATCCAGGGTCTTAAACTAATTTCTTGAGGTTCGGTCGTATTTATTCCACATATACAATCCATAGGCAATGTGCAGCACACCAAAGCCAATTGCCCAAAAATACAAGCCATACCCTACCATTCCCAGGCTTGCAATACCAAGGATGATTTCACAAAGGCCAAGGTACCGGATCTCTGCCAGCGTGTACTTTCCGGCGTTAATCAATGCCAGTCCATAGAACAACAAGCAGCCCGGTGCAATTAAGCCAAACGTACCAAACTGAAATAATTTGAAGAGAAAGATTGCGCCTACCAGTAGTGGAAGGCCAACGTTTACCATTAACCTGCGGGCTGCATTACCCCAGATGGGAATACCTTCTTTCTTACTCTTAAAATAGGTAAAGAAAAAAGCGGAAAGTAATGCAGCTACAAAAGTGCCGGCGGCAATCCAAAACAGCCACATATTTAAAAGCAGCCCTGGCCCGCTACTCAAAGAAGCCTGTGTGTTTATCAATTGATGGCGATATCCAAATACATAGGGATGGGCGAGCCATGCACCCACGAGGGCACAAATGCCAGCGCTGATGCCGCTGTAACCACTCAGGCTAATGAAGCGGCTGCTGCGTTCCATCATCCGTTTAATATCCTGTATGGCTTCTAAGGAATGTTCCTGTTCAAGCATAAAAAGTACTTTGTAATTCAAAGTAAAAACAAGTTTTTCATTTTACAAAAAAAATCTCTGGAAAAGAATCCTTTTTGCAGGAAAATGAAGCCGGTTACATTTGATCAAGCACACGGATGATTCGTTCACAAGCAGCTTTAATGAGCTCGTCAGCAATATTGAGCGGAGGTACTATGCGCAAGGCTTCAGGAGCAAATAGAAACCAATCCGTAAAAACGCCTTTGTCAATGGCGGCATCGATTACCTTTTTATTGGTTTCAAAGCTATCGAAGTGCACTGCCATCATCAACCCACAGCTATTTACTTTTGCAATTGCAGGATGAACTAATAATTTTCGGAATATATTTTCTTTTTGTCTTACTTGCGCAACTATGTTTTCCTCCAGCAAAGCATTGAACGCAGCAAGGCCAGCAGCACAGCTTACAGGATGGCCGCCAAAAGTATTGATATGCCCCAGCACCGGGTTGTAAGTAAACATATCCATTAATTCTTTTTTAGCAACTAAGGCACCCAGTGGCATACCTCCACCCAGGGCCTTGCCGAGTAGCAGCAGGTCTGGCACCACATCAAATTGCTCAAAAGCCCATAAAGTTCCATTACGACCGAAGCCGCACTGAATTTCATCCAATACTAACAATGCACCTACATCTGTGCAGCGCTGTCGCAATGCAACAAGCCAGCCATTGGCAGGTGCAATTACACCAGCTTCTGCCTGCACTGTTTCCGCTACCACACAAGCGGTTCTATCTGTGATACTTTCCAGTTGGGCAAAATCATTATAATCCAAATGCATCACTCCTGGCAATAAAGGCCGGAATGCCTGTTGCCAGTACTCACTGGCCATGAGGCTAAGCGCACCCTGGGTACTACCATGGTAAGCATTTTTAAAAGAAATAATTTCTGGTCTACCGGTTACACGCTTGGCTAATTTCATAGCAGCTTCGGTAGCTTCTGTTCCACTGGCAGTATAAAAAACACTGTCAAGACTTGAGGGCAAATGATCGCAAAGTGCTTTAGCATAGGCCACTTGCGGGTTCTCAACCAGCTCGCCATACACCATAATA
>DGQO01000195.1:0-1689 GCA_002400445.1 Chitinophagaceae bacterium UBA4412 | reverse complement strand
AATATTGAGGCAAAGTGGTGCGGCAGAAGTTTGCCCCACATGGGCTAAAAAAAGCTGGCGTTGATTCATGCCGCAAATTTCGCAAACTACGGCCAAACTCAATCCAGATAAAAAGCCGGAACAGCAGAAGGGGAAATAAGGCGAGTGATACCAGCTTGCAGGTACGTCCACACGAGAATGCAACAATGCTTAATATTGCAATGAAACCTACACCTTAAAAATAAAATATTATGGCTCTCCTTCTGCCTGTACATGGCGTGCTGCCCACGATGGGCTCAGACTGCTGGCTGGCTCCAAATGCTACGATTGTGGGCGATGTGCAAATGGGCGACCAATGCAGCATTTGGTTTAATGCCGTGCTGCGGGGCGATGTAAACAGTATTCGCATCGGCCATAAAGTGAACGTGCAGGATGGCGCTGTAATTCATTGCACTTTCAAAAAAACCCAGGCTATCATTGGAAATAATGTGAGTATCGGGCACAATGCAATTGTACATGGATGCGTTATAGAGGATAATGTGCTGGTGGGCATGGGCGCCATTGTGATGGATAATGCCCGCATTGGTAGCAACAGTATTATTGCCGCGGGTGCCGTGGTACTGGAAAATACCATAGTAGAGCCCGGCTCCATTTATGCCGGCGTTCCGGCAAAAAAAGTAAAAGATATCAGCCAGGATTTGATTAGCGGCCAGATCAATCGCATTGCAGAAAATTACGTTACCTACAGCAGTTGGTTTAAAACGCCCGGGGCTGAAGAAGGAAAATAAAGAGGAAGCATGCAGGAAGCAATGCTGCAACATTCAGGACACGGTTTTACGAAGCTATGTTCACCTGTCAGGTACTCAGAAGCTTTAACGAAAAGAGTAGAAAAGGATTTTTATCTTGAGTTTATGAAAAAAATATTGATTTCACTTTGTGCAATTTTATTCCTTAGCGGCTGCTTCATTTTTAAGAAAAAGGAAAAGTATGGGTGCCCCAGCGATGGGCGAAATGTGGGTGCAGAAAAGATTGTAGCAGGTGATCAAAAATCCATTAAAGCCAGTAAAAAAGCAAAGTTTAGAGGAGGATAGTATTCACCTGACCGTTTTTTCTTTTACCCATAAAAACCTTTTACTCATGTGCTACTCATTAAAAACAAAGTATGGCGGTACGGAAGCCGTTATAGACGACAATTGCGGTGTATCAAAATTTTACGCCATTGCAAACACGCTGGTAGATCACCTGCAAATTCAATTTCTAAACCAGGTAGATGATGTGGATTCCCTGGACTGGGATTTCCGTTATAAAGACCAGTTTCTTACGCTCCACTATAATATTTTTAATGGAGTAAGCATTTACCCGCAGCAGCACAATGGAGCAAAAAAGGAAAATAAAGCTGTAATGGAAGTAGCGCATTTTCTAGAAAGCAAATCTTTCTGAGGAACCGATAAGTTCTGTAAGTATAATATTCGCCTGGGGTATACCCCGGGCTTTTTTGTGCAAGTAATCCTCCAGGATTCTAGTATCCTTTATGCAGGATAGAATCCCGAATACTGAGGTAGCTAATGTAGCGTTCTTCATGGATGCGCTCTTCTTCCACAGCCTTTTTTACAGCACAGCCAGGTTCTTCGATATGGTTGCAGTCGTTAAACTGACAATCGTTAATGAGTGCCCGCATTTCAGGGAAATAATGAGAAAGTTCATCCTTGC
>DGQO01000276.1:38344-47785 GCA_002400445.1 Chitinophagaceae bacterium UBA4412 | reverse complement strand
GGTTTTGCAGTGCGTATTGTTACCGGTAAAATGAATGTGTATAGCCGCATGTATTTTAATGGCGCTGAAGCCGTGGAAGAATTATACCTGCAGCTGGGCGACGATGGAAAAATTGTACCCTACAAGGCGGCAGAATTGTCAAAATTGATCCAGGACAATGAACGGGCGATGGAAATTTTGAACGGTAAGGAGAAATCTATTTCCCGCAAATTGCAAGCAGTGGCAGAAGTGTACAACCGGCAGGGGCTTGTAGCCAGGTAATTGCCGTTTTTTATCTCATTCATTACGTTTGCGTAAAACGCTAAGGCTTTTTCATGTCCTGTCATGTCTGATAAAGAAATCAAATTATAACTGTGCACGTTGCTTTATGCAAGTGCACATTTTTTTTACAATCTATGCAAGTTTGTTGCTTAGCAATCATCTTTTGCTCACCAGAAATAAGAACTCTTTTGAATACATAAAATCTGATATGTTTTCTGAGAAAGTGGTTTTAGCCGCAGGTTTTTTTACTGGCATGAAATTTCTATGAAGAGGGCAAAACTTAATTGAATGAAATTCCCTAAACAACTCTTGCTTGCGCTGCCCATGGCAGCCTTAATTTTGTTCTCTTGCAAAGACATTAAAAAGCAATCAACTGAAGATACTGCCACAGTAGAAAAACGGCAGCCAAAGCAGCGAAACCCGCCACCAGCCTTTACCTATCAACTCCTGCCTGCCAAAGCCTGGCTGAAACAAAATGATTCATTACTCACTCCGCAGGTAATGAATATTCTGCAGGCGGTGAACCGCACAGATGCGAATAACCTTCGGGGAATGGACAGCATACTTATACCCACATCGTTTGCCGGCGATGTGGAATTTTACACGCAGTTCCCGATGACGGTGCCTGCATTAGAAAGCTTTGATAAAATTTTATTATTTTCTTATCCTACCCAAACCTTTGCCGCTTATAATTATGGTGAACTGGAATACACCGGTCCCACCAACATGGGCCGCCAAAAAGATCCAACGCCTACAGGTCTTTATTTCTGTAACTGGAAGGCCGAAGAAACGGTGAGCACATTTAATGATGAGTGGGAATTGAAATGGAATTTTAATATCCAGAATCATGAAGGAATTGGATTTCATGAATATGCTTTGCCGGGTTATCCTGCATCGCACAGTTGCCTTCGCCTGCGGGAGGCCGATGCAAAAAATATCTACACCTGGGCTGATCAGTGGGAATTGAAAGGGACTGATGATGTGCTAGCAAAGGGAACTCCTGTAATTGTATTTGGCACTTATCCTTTTGGTGCCCCAAAACCCTGGAAACAGTTACCGCAAAATCCTAAGGCCTTAGATATTTCTGTGGCAGAGCTTGCGCAGGTAATTGCGCCGTTTAAAGACAGTGTATTGCAGGCGCAGCAGGCTCGGCTTGCTTATAAAGCCTCCATTGCGCAGGATTCCAGCACAGTAAAATAATTGTACCTTATTTAAAAAGACAAGCACGCATTGCAATAAGATTTCGTTCTCTTATAGCTTACGTGCTTGCTCATTTAATCTATCTGAAAATCTTTTGAACAATTATTCTGTCTTGCTATCTGCTTTGTCTTTTTTCTTGCCAAGAATATAACCGCCTGCGGCACCAATCACGCCACCGATAATAGCACCGGTGCCTTTTTTCTTGCTGATTACTGCTCCGGCTACGGCGCCACCCACACCACCAATGATAGCTCCCTGGGCGCTTTTACTCATACCTTTTTTCTCTTTTACTTCCGGCGTTGCTGGAGTAGCAGCACCAGCGGTTCCTGTTTCTGTCGTTTGCGTACCTACAGTATTTGTAGATTCATTTGCAGGCGTGGTTTGCACAGGAACGGGTGGGGGCGGTGTTTGTGCGGTAGCCTGGGGTGCGGGAGTGGGAACAGGAACATATACAATTTTTGTTTGCATCCTTGGTTTTGGAGCCGACACTTTTACGGGTGCTTCACTCCTTTCTTTTGTTTCGGAAATGGCAGCTACGCCTGCAGCGGTATCTGTACTTATACTGCTGTTATAAGACGAGTCATTTAATAAAACCATATCCCGTACAGTATCAGTTTTCTTGCTGCTGCAAGAAGCAATGAGGATGGAAGCAATAAGTGTTAAGTAATGTAAATTTTTGGTCATGGTTGTATTATTTGAGGTGGTGAAATACGGAGCAGTTTTTTAAATTTTTATGCTCCACCACATCTAATAGAAATTTATGCCACAACCCTTTCTTTAGAAACTTATAACAGTACTTGTTCTATCAATTATTTTTCCTTTAACAAACCTGCTTAGTTCCAAACCGCCGATCATAAAGTTTTTTTAAGTGTATCGTCAAAGAGTTTTTTAATGCGTTTGTATTCATCAATCCATGAACTTGGCTCTACAAATCCATGGTCTTCCATTGGGTAAGAAGCAAGCTCCCAGTTGTCTTTTTGCAGTTCAATTAATCGTTGCGTAAGTTTCACCGCATCCTGGTAATGCACATTTACATCAACCATTCCATGGCAAATAAGCAGGTTCCCCTTCAGTCCATTTGCAAAATAAAGTGGCGAACTTCTCCGATACGCAATGCTGTCATCCGCTGGTTGATTTAGGATGTTTGAAGTATAGCCATGATTATAATTGGCCCAGTCTGTAACCGGCCTTAAAGCAGCGCCTGCTGCAAAAACATCCGGCGTTGTAAACATTGCCATTAGCGTAATAAAGCCGCCATAAGATCCTCCATAAATACCGATTCGTTTGGCATCAATACCCATTTTATTTACCAGGTACTTTGCTGCATCTACATTATCCGTTAAGTCTTTTCCACCCATGTGCCGGTAAATACCTGTTCGCCAATTTCGGCCATAACCTGCGCTGCCCCGGTAATCAATGTCCATCACGGTATAACCTTCATCTGCTAAAAGATTATGAAACATATATTCTCTAAAATAGCTGCTCCACCATTTGTGTGCATTTTGNNTGATGAGTTCTGGTATGCGCCAGGAATAGGATTTAAACTGATCACTTGCTGCTTTAAATGTAAGCTGTTGTGCTACTGCGCCAGGCTGGTTTTGCTGCAAAAGCATTTCAGTGGGCTTGTTCATGTAAGAATATAGAAGTACGATATTCTTTTCGTCGGGAGAGAGTAACGCTGTGTTACTTCCTTCCATTGTGGTAAGGCGTTCTGCTTTGCCACCTGATACGGGTATCCGGTAAAATTGTTTTTCGCCCGGATGCACTTCATTCGTTGTGATGTAAAATGTTTTTTTATCTGCAGAAAGAACCACATCCTGCACTTCGTAATTGCCCTGTGTAATTGCCTTTTTTGCCCGGCTTTGCACGTCGAAAGTATACAAATGGCTATAGCCGCTGCTTTCAGACTGGAACCAGATCTGGGTTGCATTTATCCAACCACGATTATATAAGCCGGGTCCTGCAATCCAGGCTTCATCCCGCTGCCTGTCTGCAATGTCAAGTTTACCAGTACTGCTATTCCAAAGCAAAAGCCAGCGATCTTTATTGTCTTGCGCCCGCAGATCGAGCAGCATCCATTTTCCGTCTGGGCTCCAACTGGCATTTAAAAAACTTACTGCCCTGGTTTTGTTTTCTTTTTTGGCCGCTGCTAAGTCATTGGGATAATCCTGCAGGTAATCGGGTAAATCATGTATGCCTTCTATGGAGTCTATGGGTATGAGATATAAGCTATCACTCATGCGGTCATACACATACATTTCAGCGCTGCCACCCAGTTCCCCCACTTTAGATCTCCCCGCAATATCCGTAGTAAACCCGCTCTCGGTTACATAATTGGGCACAATCGTTCCTTTGTTGCCTGCGGCAGATTTATATAAACGATAGCTCACGAAACGCCCGTCGGGACTTACTTGCAGGTTCTGCACATTTTTGTCGCCAGTGTACAGAGACCTGGGTTTTTCCGGCATGAGGGCTTTGTTATAAGCAGCAGTGGCCAGTCGGTTCTCTTTTCGCTGCCTCAGCACTTCAAACGCAGAGAGCTGGTCATTTCGCAACCATTTTTCCTGCATGTTTTCATTGTCTGATGCCGCATTTGTTTTTACGGCCGGCTTGCTGCCAGGCGTAATGCGGGTAAGCTGCATAGTTTCTCCCGATTTGATGTCCCAGGCAAATAAATTCTGGCTCGCTGTGTACACCACTTTTGTGTCATTGAAAGAGAAATCTGGATTGTATTCAAAATCTGCGGTAGCAACAATTTGTTTTGTTTTGCCAGAAGAAAGTTCACGGTAAAAAATATCACCATCTTTTTCATAGACTAAAGCGGTTTTCATTTTATTGTACCGCATGTCCGCATCATACAGCAGGTTTTTTTTCTCCTCAAGGGTGAGTTTCCTAATTTTTTTGTCAGCAAGCGAAAAGGCGTAAAGAGAATCTGCCGGGGCCGCATCCGGGTTCCATTTAAAATACAGGGTTTTACCATCCACACTCCAATTGGGAGAAGAGGGTGAACTTCCAATCCATTTTGGATCTTGCATAATCTGCTCAATCCTTAGTGGCAGGGAGAGAGACTGGGAAAATATAGAAGAGCTGTAAAAACAAAAGAGGAAAACGAAAGAGATGCGCATAGCTGAGTTTTAAGGCCGTAAATATATCTAAAGCTTCCAAGCAAAAATTGGTTTTAGAGAAGGCTTTGTTTGCTAATGGGAATTTTCTATACCTTCAAAAAAATTTTTTTATGCTACACAGGAAAATATTTGCCATTAGCTTGCTGGCTGCAGTTTCATTTACTGCCTGCAAAGAATCCAGGAAAACAACAGAAAATACAAAGACTTCTATTGACAGTGCCAGCGCTGACAATAGTTGGTATAAAAATGCCAACATTTACGAAGTGAATCTTCGCCAATACACAAAGGAAGGAACGATGAAGGCCTTTGCAAAAGAATTGCCGCGGCTTAAGGATATGGGTGTAGAAATTCTTTGGTTTATGCCTATTACACCTATTGGTATTGAGGGGCGCAAGCAAAGCGATAAAGAATTAGGCAGTTATTATGCTGTGCGCAATTATACTGCTGTGAATGAAGAATTTGGTACAATGGACGATTGGAAAGACCTGGTGAAACAGGCACATGAAATGGGATTTAAAGTAATTACAGACTGGGTGGCCAATCATTCAGCTCCAGATAATCATTGGATAAATGAGCGTCCGCAGTTTTACGAAAAAGATTCTGCCGGTAATTTTACATGGACTGCAGACTGGACGGATACCCGTCTCCTTGATTATAGCAATAAAGAACTCAGAGACAGCATGACTGCCGCTATGAAATTCTGGCTCACAGAGACCGGTATCGATGGTTTCCGTTGCGATGTGGCAGCAGAAGTGCCCGCAGATTTTTGGAAGGATTGTATTGCGAGCCTGAGAGCATTACGCCCGAGCCTTTTTATGCTGGCAGAAGGAGACCAGGCTTTTTTAATTAAAGCCGGGTTTGATGCAACGTATGCATGGCCTGCCGCTGCAAATCTTCAAAAGCTTTATGCCGGTAAAATGACTTTAGCCAGGTTTGATTCCAGTATAAATGCTGGTATAGATACTTTTCCACCACATGCCGCTAAAATGTTTTTTACCACCAACCATGATGAAAATAGCTGGAACGGAACGGAGTTTGAAAAGTATGGCAACGCATATAAAACCTTTGCCGTGTTTACGCAAACGATTGCCAATAGCATTCCACTCATTTACAGTGGCCAGGAAATGCCCAATAAAAAGCGCCTCAAATTTTTTGTGCACGACCCGATAGAATGGACGGGAACTTATGCCATGGCGCCGTTCTACAAAACTTTACTCACGATGCGCAAGAGCAATCCTGCTCTAAGTACAGATGCAAGCTATCGCCGCCTGCCCAGTACAGACCAGGCCTCCGTATTTGCCTATGTGCGGGAGAAAGATGGCCGAAAAGCTGTGGTTGTTTTAAACATGAGCGCCAGGGCTAAAACATTTAAAGTGACCGATGCCATCATCAATGGCGAACCCCTTAATATTTTCCTGGGCACAAAAGAAAAAATTTCAGACAGCCACGAGTTTAGCGTTGAACCCTGGGGCTATATTGTGTACGATTACCAATAAGCGGTTAAATGATTTCTTAAAAATGCATAGGAAAACCGCCTATGCATTTTTTGTTGGAATAAAAAATAGTGTACTTTTATCATTGTGTAACTTTTACACAGTAACCAAATCTGATTGCAATGTCTCAACAAAATCTCGTTTCAGCTTTGCCTTCCGGGGTGAAGCCGCCCTTAAATTTTTGGCAAATATTCAACATGAGTTTTGGATTCTTCGGAATCCAGTTTGGTTGGGATTTGCAGCGGGCAAATATGGGCCCTATTTACGAATACCTGCACGCCAGCCCCGATCAGATTCCTTTATTGTTTCTTGCAGCGCCTCTCACAGGTTTGCTGGTGCAGCCTATTATTGGTTACATGAGCGACAGAACATGGCATCCATGGTGGGGTCGCCGGAGGCCATACTTTTTTGTGGGCGCATTGTTCAGTACCATCTGTTTGTTCTTAATGCCAAATAGTGGAGCGCTTTGGATGGCTGCGGGTCTGCTTTGGATTTTAGACACTTCTGGTAATATTGCTATGGAGCCATTCAGGGCATTTGTAGCAGATAAACTGCCGGAACATCAACGCACCCGTGGTTTTGCTATGCAAAGTTTTATGATCGGAATTGGCGGTAGCATCGCCTCTGCACTACCCTGGATTTTGTCTAACCTTTTTGGTGTGTCAAGGGTGAGCACTGCAGGTCAGATTCCAGATTCGGTAAAGTTTGCTTTCTATATCGGCGGTACTATGTTTATGCTTTCGGTTTTGTACACCATATTCACTACAAAAGAATATCCGCCTACCGATGAAACTAAACCGGGTGAAAAAACCCAATCCGGTTTTCGGGAAATATTAGATGCCATTACGAATATGCCGAAGAAAATGAGGCAACTGGCCATCGTGCAATTTTTTACCTGGCCGGGTTTATTTTTAATCTGGTTCTATTACAGCACCGCCGTTGCCCGAAACATTTTTCATGCTACTTCAGAAACAGATCCCATCTATACCAAAGGTGTTGAATTTGCTGGCCTCACCTTATCCTTTTATAATGTAGTAGCCTTTCTTTTTGCACTGGCAATACCCTTTGTTGCAAAAAACCTGGGCAGAAAACTTACCCATACGGTATGCCTGCTTTGTGGTGCAGTGGGCATTGTGAGTGTAGGTTTTGTTAGCAATCCTTATATGTTGTATGTGTCCATGATTGGCGTTGGTATTGCCTGGTCAAGTATTTTGTCTATGCCTTATGCAATGCTGTCTGATTGTCTTCCTGAATCTAAGATTGGCTTATACATGGGTATCTTCAATTTCTTTATTGTATTGCCAGAAATTATTGCTTCCTTATTCTTTGGATGGATTATGAGCCACCTGCTGAATAATGACCGTATGCTTGCTGTGCAAATTGGAGGCGGTTTAATGATACTTGCAGCCATCCTTTGTTATTTCCTGGTAAATGATCATGATCCGCATGATGCGCCAGCAGCCGTTATAACTCCTCACTAATCTTTTATTTGTCATGAAGAAAATATTTGTCTTTTTCTGTTTACTGTCACTCGGCTTTTCAATGCAGGCGCAGGAAGTTATCAAAGCTTATCCTACGCACTGGTTTGTGCAAATGAAAAACCCGGCTTTGCAACTGATGTTGCACGCTAAGGATATTGCAAATGCAAAAATTACGTTTAGTTATCCAGGTGTANNTATCGGCTGCAGCAAAGCCTGGTTTTATAAAAATGAATGTATTGCAGGCTGGCAAAAAAACGCTGTTTTCCTATGCATTAAAACAGCACCGCACCGGAAACGGAACCAGCTATGCACAAGGCGTAACCAGTAAAGATTTTATGTACCTCATCATGCCGGATCGTTTTAGTAATGGCGATGAAACCAACGATCGGATTACAGGCATGAAGGATCAAACGCTTAATCGGGATACGGTATTTAACCGCCATGGCGGTGATTTGATTGGAATTCAACATAAACTGGATTATCTGCAAAGCCTTGGTGTAACTGCGCTTTGGCTTAATCCTGTGATTGAAAATGACATGCCCAATCGCACAGAACATGGTTATGCTTTTACAGATCATTACAAAGTGGACCCCAGGATTGGTGGCGATAAAGCCTATCATGATCTCGTAGATGCTGCACATACAAAGAAGTTGAAAGTAATACAGGATGCCGTATATAACCATGTGGGACTGCATCATTTTACGGTGCAGGATCAACCTTTCAAAGACTGGCTGCATCAATGGCCCAAATTCACACAAACAAGTTATAAAGACCAGGTGCTTTTTGATCCGTATGCAAGCAAGCAGGAACAGAAAGTAATGGCAGACGGATGGTTTACCAGAGAGATGCCCGACTTAAACCAGGGAAATCCTTTTGTTGCAAGCTTTTTAATTCAACATGCGATTTGGACCGTTGAAGAATTTGGTATAGACGGATGGCGGATAGATACCTACGCTTATAATGACCTGAACTTTATGAATCGCTGTAATGAGGCGCTTGAAACGGAGTTTCCTAAACTTACGATGTTCGGAGAAACCTGGGTGCACGGTGTAATAAACCAAAGTTATTTTGCAGAAAATAATTACGACATTCCTTTTAAAAGCAACCTGCAAGCCGTTACCGATTTTCAAACTTTATGGGGCATTACTGATGCCATGACAAAAGATTTTGGCTGGAATGATGGCGTAAATAAATTGTACACTACACTGGCGCAAGACTTTGTATATAAGGATCCCATGCGCAATGTAATCTTCCTGGATAACCATGATATTGCTCGCTTTTATTCAGTGATAGGGGAGAATATGGACAAGTATAAATCCTCCATCAATTGGTTGCTCACTTGCAGGGGAATTCCTCAATTCTATTATGGTGCAGAAATAGCGCTTACCGGTTTTACTTCACCAAGCGATGGCTATGTACGTCAGGATTTTCCGGGTGGCTGGGCTGGCGATAGCATAAATAAATTTACGCCCGAAGGCCGCACGGTAAAAGAAAATGACCTTTGGAATCACATTGCAAAACTGGCTAATTTTCGCAAAAATGCTTCTGCAATTACGAGCGGTAAAATGATGCAATTTCAACCGAAGGATGCAGTGTATGTTTTCTTTAGATACGATGCAAAGCAAACTGTAATGACCGTGATGAACACCGCAAAAGAAGTACGGAAAATTTCGATGGATCAATATGTGGAACGCACCAACGGATTTGCAAAAATGCGGGATATACAAACAGGAGTAACAACTGGAATCGCAGACTTTTCTTTACCAGCAAATGGCTCTGCGGTTTTTGAACTGGTGAAATAATTTACAAGAGCTTACAAAAAAGTCCGGGCAAATGACCCGGACTTTTTGTAACAACTTTTCATCAATATCATTTTATTTT
>DGQO01000276.1:36393-38279 GCA_002400445.1 Chitinophagaceae bacterium UBA4412 | reverse complement strand
ACCCCGGCAAAACCGATCAACTCAAAGCGACCTTTTTGCAGGGATGATTTCGATTTTCCATCATCATCAAAGAATACATAATTGGTTGCGCTGGCCGATGGGTAGTAAGTTACCGTAATATTCTCCCCGCTATAATCTGCGGTGCTTTTTATTACCGTCTTTGGCTCGAACGTAGGAATGAAACTACCTGCTTTTACAAAAACGGGTATATCGGTTAAGGTCAGTTTTTCTTCTATCCATTTTCCCCCGGCAATTGCTTGCCCATCGGCCCAGCGGTACCAGTTTCCCTCCGGCAAGTAAATTTTTTGCGCAGCAATTCCTTTTTCAAGCACAGGTGCTACCAGCATCGCATCGCCCCACATAAATTCATCCTGGATGGAAAGTAAATTAGTGTCATTAAAGTTGTAATAAAACAATGGTTGCACCAGCGCTTTGCCATTGCTGGCTTGTTCATAAGCAAGGGTGTAATTGTAGGGGAGCAATTTGTAGCGCAGTTGTATATAATGGCGCACAATAGATTTGTAAGGCTCAGGCCAGAATGTAGCTTCGGAAGGAATATTTTTTACGGTTGGGTCAAGATCTCCGAGTGCAGTGCCATGTGGCCGGAGTATGGGTGTAAAGGCGGCAAACTGCATCCATCGTGTATATAATTCTGCATCGCCTTCTCCGCCTGCAAAACCACCTGCATCTGCATGAATATATGGCACGCCGCTCATGCTCATGCCCAGCATCAGCGGAAGCTGTGCCTTGAGGCCATCCCAGCTGCGACTCACATCTCCGCTCCAGGGGAATACGGCATAGCGTGGGCTTCCTGCATATCCACTTCGATTCAGGTTAAAAAGCCGCTGTTCTGGGTAATGCTTTGCATATTTTTCGTACAACATTTTATCCCAGTAATGCCCATAAATATTGTGCACTTCATCAGCAGAAAATTTTCTTGCAAAACCCAGGTCTGATAAATTATGGTATACATCTTTGGGATGCCTTTCAGGTTCGCCCAGGTCGCCCCACCAGCCAGCTACACCCAATTTTATTTGCTTATTGTATTTGCGCCAAAACCAATCCTGGGTTTTATTCCGGAATATGTCTAGCAGCCCGCCATTTCCAAAATAGAAATCCGTTAAAAGGTATGGATTACCCACACTATCTATCGCCTGCAATTTTTTAGATGGCTTGTAATTCGGAGTAGTGTTCAGTACGAAGGGTTCGGTAATTAGTATGGTCTGAACGTTTTGTTTTGTTAAGGAGCGAATCATTCCTTTAGGGTCAGGCCATTTTTGCTTATTTGTCCAGGCCAGATTTCCCATCGTGCCTTTGATGCTGTCTCCAAACCAGAACAAATCCAGGATCACTGCATCAAGCGGGATACTATCATTGCGCATAGCGGCTACCGTTTCGTTCACCTGCGCTGCACTGCGATACCCAAACCGGCTCATCAGGTTGCCCAGCACCCAGCGGGCGGGAATGGGTTGAGTTCCGGTAAGGCTAAAATATTTCTGCAAAATTTCATGCGCATCTTTACCTGGTATAAAATAGAAATCAAGCTTACCGGAAATGGCGCCAAACTCCAGGATGTTTGCATTGGTTTTCCCAATATCAATATATCCCCTTGATGGGTTATCAAAAAAGATCCCATAACCTTTAGATGAAATGATGAAGGGTAGGGAGTAATTTAAATTGTCTGCACCCACGCCGTAGCCATACCTCGGATTATTGTACAGTGGTAGTTGATAGCCTCGCCTGTTAAGCGGAACAGAACGTTCGCCTGCTCCGGTAATGAACTCCTCTTTATCCAGTACTAACCTCATTCCCCTGTAGCCCGCACTATCAAAATTGCCCAGGAGCTCCATGTCTTTTCCATCAAACATTAAATGAGCAGCGCCCTT
>DGQO01000276.1:34708-36286 GCA_002400445.1 Chitinophagaceae bacterium UBA4412 | reverse complement strand
TTTTTTTTCAAATTACAAATTATTGTGTATAAATTACACTTTAAATTGTTTGCTATGAAGAAAGGTTTACTATTTCTTGCAGTGATTTTTTTGTCTGCACCACTTTTTGCTCAACTCCTCTCATGGTCGCCTAATTTTCCTACAGAGACCTCAGGATCTTTTGAAATAACCATGGATGGTTCCAAAGGAAACCAGGCACTAAATTTTTATACGCCTACTACTGATGTGTATGTGCACACAGGCGTCATCACGAATTTAAGTACTTCCACTTCAGACTGGCGTTATGTGAGGCCCGGAAGTTTTAACAGCCCCGTTCTTGCAAATAATGCACCGTATGTGGCCGCTTCATTTCCATATAAATGGAAATATACCATTACCACGAATCTTCGGGATTTTTATGGCGTAACTGACCCCACAGAGCATATTTTAAAAATTGCCATTCTCTTTAGAAACGGCAATGGTACTAAGGTGCAGCGCAATACGGACGGCAGCGATATGTATATTCCTGTGTCTGATGGTACCCTCCAGGTAAAATTTACAGCACCTCCTATTCAGCCTACCTATTTTCCCACACCGGAAAAGATTACCAAAGCAGTAGGTGATAATATTGCCGTAACTGCAGTAGCAAGCAGCACTCCTGCAAGCACCACGATGAAGTTGTACCATAATGGCACTCTTATTCAAACTGCAACGGCCGCGGCCACCATCAGTTCAAGTCCTACAATTACTGTTGCTGGCACGCAGGTGATTGTAGCGGAAGCATTTGATGGTGTAAGCACTAAAAAAGATACCCTTAAATTTTTTGTGCCCGGCCCCACTGTTGTTCAAGCACTGCCTGCTAATGTAAAAGATGGCATTAATTACACTGCTGATGCTACGCAGGCTACATTGGTTTTATTTGCACCCAGCAAAACAAGGGTAACTGTAATTGGCGATTTACCTAATAGTGACTGGGCAGAGCAGACTCAATATCAAATGAAGAAAACCCCAGACGGAAATTATTGGTGGACGACGATAACAGGTCTTACTCCAGGAACGGAATATTCATTTCAATACCTGGTAGATGGCAGCCTTAAAATTGCTGAACCTTATGCGGAAAAAATTCTTGATCCCTGGAATGACCAATACATAACATCTACAACATATCCCAACTTAAAACCTTACCCGGCGGGCCTTACAAGCGGAGTAGTGTCTATTTTGCAAACCAACTCCGCAACATATAACTGGCAGTCCACGAGCTATACCAGGCCAGATAAAAGAAACCTGATGGTTTACGAATTGCTCGTAAGAGATTACCTGCAAAACCATGATTGGAAAACGCTCACGGATACTTTGGCTTACATTAAAAAGCTCGGCATAAATACAATAGAACTGATGCCCATCAATGAGTTTGAAGGCAACAACAGTTGGGGATACAACCCGGATTTTTATTTTGCGCCAGATAAATATTATGGACCCAAGCAAGAGCTCAAAGCATTTATAGACAGTTGTCATAAGCGTGGCATTGCGGTTGTGATGGATATTGCATTGAATCACTCCTTTGGATTATCACCCATGGTGCAGTTATATTTTGATAAT
>DGQO01000276.1:34393-34526 GCA_002400445.1 Chitinophagaceae bacterium UBA4412 | reverse complement strand
GCAAATGATGAAGAGAAAGAATTAGCCAACTACGGCATGATGCTCTGGGGAAATATCAACAACACTTTTGCCGAAGCAGCCATGGGCTTTGTAGGCAATTCCAATTTTGATTACGCATTGCATATAAACCGGG
>DGQO01000276.1:33534-34366 GCA_002400445.1 Chitinophagaceae bacterium UBA4412 | reverse complement strand
CTCACAATGCCAGGGCCAAAAATGATCTGGCAGTTTGGAGAATTGGGTTATGACTATTCCATCAATTATTGCCAGGATGGTAGTACCAGCGGCAATTGCCGCACAGATCCAAAACCTATCCGCTGGGATTATGCGCAGGTGCAGGGAAGGCAGGATTTGTTTAATAAATATAAAGCGCTATTGCAGCTTAGAAATGATCCATTGTACTTCGAAGCATTTACTACTGGCTTCATCAGCCGTGATTTAAGCAGTGGATTTAAATGGATGACGCTAAACAGTAGTGCAGGTAAAGTGGTTGTTGTGGGCAATTTTGATGTGGTGAGTAAATCAGGCACGGTTATTTTCCCTGCAGCAGGCACTTGGTATGATTACCTCAATGCACCTGCTACTTTTTCCGCTACCGGTGGCGGTCAGTTGATCAACCTGCAACCCGGGGAGTTTCATGTGTACCTGAGTACGAATGTGGTGGTACCCGTTACACTCATCAGTTTTAGCGGTGCAAATAAAGGCGCAAGCAATACGCTTGTGTGGAGGGTAGCACAAGAGCAAAATTTGCAACAATATATTGTAGAAAGGAGCGTGGATGGAACCCTGTTTGAAGCGGTAGCTTCTGTAATACCAAACGGTAGCCGCAGTTACCAGGTGGTAGATGCAGATATTAGTAAAGCACCGGCGTTTTTTTACAGGTTGAAACAAGTGGATGCTGATGGTAAATTTTCTTACAGCAGTACGATTCGTTTATCAGGTGGCATAAAAGCACTTACTGTTTCCGCTAATCCTAATCCTTTTACGGATGTTTTAAAAATAAATATTTCTATTCCGAAATCGGATG
>DGQO01000276.1:4076-33477 GCA_002400445.1 Chitinophagaceae bacterium UBA4412 | reverse complement strand
AAAAACTAACTCTACAATGGCACAGGCAACAGTAGCCGGCCAGGCCGGCAAGATTAGAACTTTTAAGTCTATCCAAACGGAAGTGCAAAACATCAATAAGGTTGCACTTTCTGTAGACTGCGTAATCTTTGGGTTTGACGAAAATAAACTCAAGGTGCTGCTTATTCGCAGTGACCTTAAAAACTTTGAGGGCCAGTGGTCGCTCCTGGGCGATCTGGTTTTGCCCGATGAAGGATTGGACACCGCAGCCTACCGCATATTAAAGCAACGAACTGGATTAAATGATGTGTTCCTGGAGCAGGTTCAAACTTTTGGCGATGTTCACCGTCACCCGGCCAGCCGGGTGGTTACGGTGGCTTATTGCTCTCTCATTAATATTCAACACCACAAACTGAATATACTGGATAACGAGTTGCATTGGCATGATGTGGGCAGCGTGAATGAAATGGCATTTGACCATAAAAAAATATTTGATGCCACTTATCTCCAGTTACAAAAAAGAGTGCGGGAACACCCGCTTGGCTTTAGTTTGCTGCCAAACAAGTTTTCATTAAGAGAACTGCAAAACTTATACGAAGCCATCCTGGATGTGAAACTAGACAGGAGAAATTTTCGCAAGAAATTCTTTGCTATGGATTTATTGATAGATGTGGGGGAGATAGAGACCGATGTGCCCCACCGGCCGGGAAAACTATATCGCTTCGATTATCAAAAATATGAAGGAAGCACCCGAAAGTGGTCGGGTATTGCCTTCTAAAACGCCTGCATTTCGGGCTGTTTAACCCTTAAAGATTTTTTTAAAAAATAAGTTGACAAACTAATAAGAATCCTAAATTTTCATACATTTGTGTATAAAATACACATTTCTTTTTTAACATTAACGATTGCTATTATGAGAAAGATTAATCTTCTATTCTTCCGATCATTTTGTGTATTCATCACTCTTCTTCTTACCTCAACATTGGTATTTGCCCAGAAAAACGTTTCTGGCAGGGTGACGGATGCAAGCGGCTCAGGCGTAGCGGGAATTACGGTTACGGTAAAGGGCAGTACAAATGCCACGCAAACCAGTAACGATGGCACCTACAGTGTGCTCGTTCCGCAGGGAGCCACTACGTTGGTATTTACCGGCGTTGGTTATATTACACAGGAACTTCCTGTAAGCGGCGGTGCCGTGAACGCCAGATTAGAAACCACTGCTACAAGCCTCAATGAGGTGGTGGTAATTGGTTATGGTACAGCCAAGCGGAAAGATCTTACCGGATCTACCTCATTGGTTACCTCAAAAGATTTTCAAAAAGGACAAGTGACCACGGCTGAACAACTTATTGTAGGCAAGGTAGCTGGTGTGAGCATCGTATCAAACGGTGGTGCACCTGGCGCTGGAAGTACAATCAGAATAAGGGGTGGTGCTTCACTTGCAGCATCTAATGATCCTTTGATTATTGTAGATGGTGTGCAACTTGGTGGCGGTGGTATTGCAGGCTCAGCTAACTTTTTAGCTACCCTCAATCCCAATGAAATTGAGTCTTTCACCATTCTAAAAGATGCATCTTCTGCAGCCATTTATGGTTCAAGAGCTACCAACGGTGTAATCATCATTACTACCAAAAAAGGTAAGTCAGGAAAAATGCGCATCAACTTTAATACTGCACTTTCCCTGGGAACAATGGCCCGCAGCGCTGATGTACTAAATCCATCAGAGTTCAGGGATTTTGTAAAAACTTACGGTAATGAAACCCAGGTAAAAATGCTTGGCGTTACCAGCACCATCTGGCAGGATGAAATTTATCAGAATGCTTTTGGTGCAGATAATAATATCAGCCTGAGCGGTGCTACTAAAGGTAGTTTCAAAATGCCTTACCGGGTATCTATGGGATATCTTGACCAGGAAGGTATGCTCATTACAGGCCGTATCAAACGTGCCAGTGCAGGTCTCAATCTTAACCCTACTTTCTTTGATGATCATTTAAAAATTGATCTGGCCATTAAAGGAACTAACACTAAAAGCCGCTTTGCGGATGAAGGAACCATTGGTGGTGCAGTACGTTTTGATCCTACAAAACCAGTGCGCACAGGGTTCAACCGCTTCGGAGGATTTTATGAGTATCTCGATCAGAACACCTCTACAGGTTTAAAATCTCAGTCTCCAACAAACCCAATCGGTATCTTAAAAAGCCGCTTTGATGAGAGTAGTGTAGATCGTAGCGTAGGTAATGTTCAAGTAGATTATAAGTTTCATTTTTTGCCTGAGTTACGGGTGAATGCTAACGTAGGTTATGATATTGCAGAGGGAAACGGAACTGTAGTGGTTAATGATTCTGTAAAAAGCAACTATAGAAGAGGCATTGACGAAAACAACGTAACAAAAGGCGGTTTAAACAATTTTTATAAGCAAAAGATTCAGAATACTTTCCTGGAGACCTACCTCAATTATACCAACGAGGTTGCTTCTATTAAAAGCAAGTTTGATTTAACGGGAGGCTATGGTTACTACGATTACATGTATAAAAACTATAGCTATGCGGATTATTTCTATGATGGCACAAAGCGGTCACAATCTGACCCCCTATATGCTTACGACCAACCTCAAAACAGGCTGATCTCTTTTTACGGCAGGCTTAATTATACCCTCGCTGGTAAATACCTTCTTACCGCCAATGTGCGTCATGATGGTTCTTCAAAACTGAACCCGGATAACAGGTGGCTTACTTATTACTCCGGAGCCCTTGCATGGAGAGTGAGTGAAGAAGCATTCCTTAAAAACAGCGACGTGGTTTCTGATTTGAAACTGCGTGCAGGCTACGGTATCACCGGGCAGCAGGATGGTATAGGTAACTATTCTTACCTGGCTCGTTACACTTTGTCTAACCAATCTGCTTCATACCTGCTGGGAAATACTTATTATAATATGTATCGCCCCGAAGCTTACAATCCTTTCCTTACCTGGGAGCAAACAGCTACTAAAAACGTGGCAGTTGATTTCGGATTCCTGAAAAACCGGCTTACCGGTACCATCGAAGTGTATGAGAAAGAAACAAAAGATCTGTTGAACAATGTGGGACAAGCGGCTGGTGCAAACTTTGCTCCTGAGGTGCTGGCCAACGTAGGTTTGATGCGCAACAGGGGTATTGAAGTAACCCTCAATTCACAAATTGTGAAGAAGCAGGATTTCTCTTTTGATTTTGGTGTGAACGCTACTTATAATGAGAACAAGATCACCAAGCTTACCTTCCAGTCAGACGATAATTATGAGGGAATGCGTTACGGATCAAGAAGTGGAGGCACCGGTGGTAGCATCCTGATAAATACAGTAGGTTACGGACGTGGTTCTTTCTATGTGTACAAGCAAGTGTATGATCAAAGTGGCAACCCTATTGATAATCTCTTCGAAGATTTGAACCGCGATGGTGCTATCACTGAAAAAGATTTGTACAGGTACAAGAGCGTAAATCCAGATGTATTTCTGGGCGTATATGGTAATGTCACCTATAAGCGCCTGAACGTAGGCTTTATTGGTCGGGCAGTACTGGGCAACTATGTATATAACAATGTTGCATCTGGTACAGGTACGCTTCGCAATTTCTTTGATCCGCTGGGTTACCTGGCTAATGGATCAAGAGATGTGCTCAATACTAAATTTAGCGGCAACGGAGACAAGTACTTTAGTTCTGATTACTATGTGCAAAATGCGTCTTTCTTCAGGATGGATAATATCACACTGGGATACAACGTAGGTAAAGTGTTTGATAACAAAGCCGATATGCGCCTGAACTTTAACGTGCAAAACGTGTTTGTGATTACGAAATACAATGGTGTTGATCCGGAAATTTCAAGTGGTATCGATAATAATTTTTATCCAAGACCAAGAACTTTTGTTCTGGGCGCAAACTTTGACTTTTAATCACAGCAACACATTAAACTGAATATTATGAAATTGCAAAATTTAAATATAGCTGGATGGGGCGCTGCAGTAGCAATGCTCTTTACGTCCTGCACAAAAGATCTTGATCTGAAGCCTACCAATGATGTAACGTCGGAGGTGGTATACAGCACGCCGATGGGATACAAACAATCCCTGGCGAAGATTTATGGTTCAATGGCACTCACCGGAAACACTGGCCCGGCCGGTGCATCAGACGTGTTTTATCCAGGTTACGACGAAGGCCAGAATGCGGATTTTTTCCGTACGTTTTGGAATGCCCAGGAACTCACAACGGATGAGGCGGTAACAGCCTGGGGAGATCCAGGTGTGCCAGATTTTCACAACCTGAGTTATTCACCTGCAAATCTCTTTTTGCATGGTGTTTATTACAAAGCGATTTACCAGATTACCATTATTAATGAATTCCTTCGCCAAAGCACTGATGCCAAACTCGCAGAGAGAGGTATTGCTGGTGCCGATGCAGAGAAAATTCGTGCCTATCGTCCGGAAGTAAGATTCCTGCGTGCTTTTGATAATTGGGTTCTGATGGATCTGTTTGGTAATCCTCCGTTTGTTACAGATGCTAACGTGGTGGGTGGACCAAACCCTGAGCAAATTAAAAGAGCTGATCTGTTTACTTTTATAGAGACAGAATTACTTGATATTGAAAACAGTTTACCTGCTCCACGTACCAATGAATACGGCCGGGCTGATAAAGCTGCTGCATGGGCCTTACTTGCAAGAATTTACCTGAATGCCGAAGTGTATAGTGGTGCGCCTAAATGGACACAAGCAGCTACTTATGCAAAGAAGGTGATAGACGCTGGTTATACTTTAATGCCAAACTATCGTAACCTGATGCTTGCAGACAATAACCTGGATAATCCTGAGTTCATCTTCACGATTAACTACGACCGGATCCGTACGCAAACTTATGGTGGTACTACATTCCTTATCAATGGTGCTATTGGAGGTGATATGGTTTCATCTAATTACGGAACAACAGATGCATGGAGCGGGCATAGAACTACCAAGGCATTGGTAAATAAGTTTTCAGATCCATCCGGCGCTACTGATAAGCGTGCACAGTTCTTTTCAAACGGTCAAAATTTGGAGATCAATAATATTTCCAGCTTTAAAGATGGTTATGCAATCACTAAATTTAGAAATGTAAATAAAGCCGGACAAGTATCAACGCTCAATGCTTTTTCTGACGTTGATATGCCGCTTTTTCGCCTTGCAGAAATGTACCTTGTTTATGCTGAAGCTGTAAAAAGAGGTGGCACCGGAGATTTGACCCTGGCTGTTACTTACATGAATAAATTACGGGAAAGAGCTTACGGTAATATTTCCGGAAACATTGTTCAAGGCGATTTGAGCCTTGATTTCATCCTGGATGAAAGAGCCCGTGAATTGTACTGGGAAGGTCATCGCCGCACAGACCTCGTGCGCTTTGGCAGATTTACCGAAGGTACTTACAACTGGCCCTGGAAGGGTGGTGTACCCAGTGGAACTGGTGTAAGTGCAACAAAAAAATTGTTCCCTATACCATCTGCAGATATGAACGCTAATAGAAACCTTGTTCAAAACCCAGGATACTAATTTTTAAAAATTTAAACCTCATTTTATGAAGTATATCATTAAATCTCTGCTCCTCCTGGCATTGACGAGTGCCTTCTTCTCCTGCAAGAAGGACGAGAACCAGGTGATCTTTGAAGGTGGTACCAAACCGGTGCTAAGCAGTAGCACTGCAACTGTGCCTATGTCGTTTGTAAACAAAGACAAGCCAGCCATTACCATTAGTTGGACCAATCCAAATTATATGTTCAACACTGGTTTGAGCTCCCAGGATGTTTCTTACTTAGTGGAAATAGATACCGTTGGTTCAAACTTTACGAACCCGCAGCGCCAGTCTATAACAGTAATCAAAGACATGAATGTAACACTTACGCAAGGGGAACTCAATGGCTACCTGCTTAATCAGCTCTTATTGAAAGCCGATATGAACCATGAGATAGCTATGCGTGTAACGGCTTCCCTTGGTGGAAATACTGCAGCATTGGTTTCTAACGTGCTGACACTTACTATCAAGCCTTTCAGCATTCCTCCGGTGGTAGCTCCACCTGCATCAGGACATTTGTTCCTCGTAGGAAATGCTACCCCAGGTGGTTGGAATAATCCTGTACCGGTTCCTAGCCAGGAGTTTACAAAAATGAGCAATACAATGTATGAACTTACCGTAAACATTGTAGCTGGCGGTTCTTATCTCTTCCTTCCGGTAAACGGAGACTGGACTAATAAGTATGGCACCACTGGCGCAAATAACTCCAACAATGTAAATGGTGGTGATTTCAGAGACGGGGGCGGAGATATTCTTGCGCCATCTGTATCGGGAGCACATAAAATTGTTGTTGATTTCCAGAGAGGAAAATTCACGGTAACAAAATTGTAATTCCACTGATGGTTTAAAACACTTTCAAAAAAAAATATTATGAAAAAAATATCAAACCTATTGCTCGTTGCCGCTCTCGCCCTGGGGTTTGCATCATGCGATAAAGTAGATGATCTGCCTCTCTATGGAGCAGGCACGGCTTCTACGATCAAGGCTTCGGCCACCACGATAGCGCCTGCACCCGCTGACTCAAACAATGTTGTATTGTCTGTGAGCTGGACCTATCCGAATCATGCGACAGACTCAGCTAATATCAAGTACACCGTGCAGATGGATTCTGCCACGAAAAATTTTGCTGCACCTTATACCGTGGTAGTAATGGGTAAGCCCAAGGCAGATTTCATTGCCAAGGAATTGAATAATTTCCTGCTCTCCCGGTCATATGCGTTTAACGTGCCGGTAACGATGGAAATCAGGATGATTTCTTCTTATGCAAATAATAATGAGCAACTAAAAAGTAATGTAATTGTAGTAACAGTTACGCCTTACAAAGTTCCTCCAAAAGTGGCGCTTCCCACTACCCTTAAATTATTCATTGTAGGTGCTGCTACGCAGGGTGGCTGGGATAATCCGGTGCCTACGCCTTCACAAGAACTTGCCCGCCTTAACGAAACAACCTGGGGAGGTATTTTCCAGTTGAATGGTGGACAACAGTACTTGCTCCTGCCTACAAATGGAGATTGGGGAAACAAATTTGCAGTTCCAAATGGCTCGCTGGCAGGTTTGTCTGCCGGTGGTGATTTTGCCTTTAATGCAGCGGACAATTTTCCTGGCCCGGCAGATGGTGGCTGGTATAAACTGATTGTAGATTTTCAGACTGGTAAATTTAAAGTTACACCTTACACAGGCGTTTTGCCTACTAACCTTTTCATGGTAGGTGATGCTACACCCGGAGGATGGGACAATCCTGTACCGGTTCCTTCACAGCAGTTTACCAGGTTGAATAGCTCTCAGTGGCAACTAACGGTAATGATGAATGCCGGCAAGTCATATCTTGTATTGCCTGTAAACGGTGATTGGACAAATAAGTATTCAGTAGCTAATGGATCATTGCCTGGCCTTAGTGCTGGCGGTGAGTTTGGTTATAATTTCAATGATAACATTCCTGGCCCTGCAGTAGGAGGTAATTATAAAGTGTTGTTCGATTTTGCAACTGTTGAAAATTATCCTCACGGTAAGTTTACGGTAACTAAAGTGCCATAAATCAAAAGCGTTTAATTTAAAGAAGAGAGCAGCCCCACAAAGGTTGCTCTCTTTTTATGTGTTGGGTTCCTGCTAAGACTACAAAACGAATACCTACACTCTTTGTGTCTTATGTGCCATAACAGCAAGGGTTCCCTCATTCACGCAAAACTAGTATCGAAGAAACCATTCAAAATCTACATTCTCCCGGCGGCTTGTAGGTTGTTGCTTTCCCCGGGTAAGTTCACTTACCTTTTTACCCACATATTGTTGAAGCTCCTGTACACTCACTTTTCCATCATCATTTCCGCCATCCGAGTCTGCAGCTTTTTCGGCAATGCCTTTTCTTACACAATAAGTGAATACACCATTATTCCATTGCGGAGATTCCAAAGCGTATTCCATACCACCCGCAGCCGATATGACCACAGTACCCGTTGTTCCATTCAGGTCTGCAAAAAGATTTTGCATCACCTGGAAACTATTATTTGTTTCGGCTGCACCCTGGCTCAGTTTAATTACACCTCTCGGCGCTGTACCATTTACACTGGTTGTGTCTGAGTTATATTCCAGTTTGGTATTTCCGGCCAGCAGTTCTTCTTTGTCTAAAGCACCAGAATGGCAGGCATCAATCAGTAATAGTTTTTTCTGTGCCGGAATATTATTGAGCAGGGCTTCCAGGTCCTCATATCTTAATCCTTGTTTTGCTGGCGATGCAAAATCCATATTCCAGGTAGCGTAATAAAAATCAAAATTTTTATCCAGCATACCGTGCCCTGTTACTGCAAGAATTACACGATCGTTTGTAGCCGTACTGTCAAGCATTTTCTTTAAGGCAAGGATGTTTGCCTTTGTAACATTTTTGTTGATCAAAGTATCTATCACAATGTTTTGATACAGGTCATTAAAACTTTTAGCCAGGTCACGGATGTCTTTTACGGAGTAACGCAGGTTCATAGAAGAATCTTTGTAGTGGTCAATCCCAATCCCTACGAAATATGTTTTTGCTGCCCTGGCAGGTTTGTAATTGCTGATTACATCAAAACTTTCATTCAATGATTTTTGACCGTTCGAATTTGTACAAAAAACTTTGATGTTGTTGCTGCCATTTGCAAGGGGTATACTTACACTTTCTTCCACCTGCCGGCTTTGCTGCTTGCTCACATCCAGGCCATCAAGGCCAAGGGCAGGAGAGTTGTTCACCAGTACATGGATACTGCTGATGGCATAGCGACTGTCTGCACATGCGATTTTAAATTCGAATTTATTTTTGGTAGTTACGGGTAAAATTCCTGCTTTTTCTACCAGCTTTACGATGGGCAAATGCAAGCTGTTGATATCTTCTATAGGATGCTGCCCGGCCCGGCTAAGCCTTTTTTTCCAGGCAGCCTGGTAAGATAAAAGTGTAGCACTATCTGCCCGGCCAATCATGGCCATAATCTTGTCTGGCCGGTTTAGCATCAAATCAAACTGGTCAAAACTATAAGCCCTGCTATTGTAAGAAAAGATAATGGCATCAAGAGCATTTTTCTGTGCCATATAATATCCACTATCATTTGCTATCACACAATTTCGCTCTCTTGGCATATAAATATTTACATGGCGGCCACCATTTTGTGCATCGTATAAGTTTACTTTACTGTCAAAACCGCAAGTGGCAAGTGTTTTCCCGTCATGGCTCACTGCAATTGCGGTAAGCTGATTGGTGTGATTGTTCAGCGCATATTTAACGCTGTCTGTTGCTATGTCAATTGCCTTTAACGAAGTGTAGCCAGATTGTACATACAATGTTTTTTCATCTGGAGATACACAGAGATAGTAAGCGAATTCGCCCCTGTCGTTAAGTAAACTGCGGTGAAGCAATTGACCAGTGCGCCGGGAATATTTATCAAGATAACCATCGTTAGTTGCCACAAAAAGGAATTGGGTTGTGAAAGAGAGGTAGGCTGCTTCTTTTGTAGGAAGCACATATTTAATTCCCCCTTTATCATCGCACACAAAAATTTTGGAGGAATCTGATCCAATAAAGATTTCCTGTTGCTTTTCATCCAGCCAGATATGCCCAATGCCACCAACACTGTCAGGATATTTCTTTTGCCACAAAACTTCATCGTCACTCATGCGCCAGGCCATTACTAAACCTTCTTTGCTGCCCAGGAAAACTTTTTGATCATTTTCAGAAATGGTATGTGCAGAAAGGATATTGCCTGCGGGCAGGGAAAAAAACTTTTCAATTTCCTGTTTCCTGATGTTATAGATATTTAACGTGGGTTCCGTAAATCCCGCATAGGAGCCCAGGTTTTCATTGTGTAACAAGAGACTGTTATTTTCTAAAATATTGCCGCCGAAGTATAAAAACTCTTTCTTTCCATTCTGCAGGTTAATTTTTGCTACGTCACTTTGCAGTACTACCAGGCCATTGTCATCACTGGTAAATTGGAGTCCAACAAGGAGGTTGGCAAAAGAGGGAATGTCTTTATAATTGATTGTGGTATTTTGGCGGATATCCCATCCTGCAAAATTATATACACGCAGCGGGCCGCCCAGGTCGAACCGGGCATACATACTCAAACCGTCAGACGAAAATTCAGTATCAGCCAGGTGATAGCCGGTTGCGCCGGTGCTATAAATCCGTTGGTAATTATCTTCTAAATTCACCACAATAAAACTGTCTTTTGCTGTGGGAAAAACGAGGTACTTGTTATTTGAACTAAATGATTCTTCGCAAAAATACGTGGAGGTACCCTGCTTGAAAGTTGCAATATTAAAGCGATACAAAATATTATTGGTTTCAGCATCCCTCACTGTAAGCAGAGAATCAGTAGACACTACGCTCATATATTTTCCATTTCGGCTAAACTTTACCGAGAGTGCCTTGCCTTTATACTTGTACCAACGCAACATTTCTCCGGTTTCTACATCCCATTTATATACCATACTGTCTGTTCCGGAAGAATACAACTGGTAATCTACGCCAGGGCGAAAGCAAAGGTCGGTTACGGGACCCTTGTGCAGTTTCAATGTTTTTAAAACTTCACCCGTTTGGAGATTGCGAAATTTAATCAAACTGTCGGCGCCGGCAGTTACGATGGTTTTGCTGTCTGGTGAAAAGCGGATGACCCGTTCTGGTTTTTTAACCTTCCAGGTATTTAAGAGGCTATAGTCATAAGCATTGTAAATATGTACCGTGCTATCTGCAGCCGTACTTGCCATGTACCGTCCATTTACGCTAAAGTCCAGGTTAGTTATTGCATCCCTGTTATCGGAAATGGTTAGTATTTCTTTTCCGAGGTTTCTGTCCCAAATTTTAATAAGGTTATCCTGGCCTGATGTGGCAAAAAACCTTGGATTTGCTGTAGCGGTTATTCCATAGCCGAGTACGTGGCCGTTTTGGATGGATACTTCCACCCGGTTATCTTGTTGCCATTTCCGGGTAGCATTGGCCACCCATGTTTGACCTTCTTTATTGCCATGGCTGGCAAATAAATCTGCAGCATTTCTCAAAAGCGAATCGGCGGTTTTTTTGTATTCATTTCTGTGGGCAAGCTGTGCTAACAACAATTGATGCCATCCTGCATCAAATGTGGATATGCCACCCAGGATTGCAGCATTCAATAATTTTGCGCAGTTGCGTGCTTCTTCAAAATCGTCTGTAATAATAAATTGCATGCCTTCGTTAAACCACTCATCGCATTTTTTATCATCTCTAACCTGGTCTATGACTAGAGCGGTCTGCTTCAGCAAATCAGCTTCGGTTTTAAAGGATAATAAATAGGGTTTAGTATCTGCAGGATCCAATGGCGTGTTATTAATGATCCAGGTTGCAAAGGTTTCGGAAAAGCGATAGTTATTGCTCATGTATTTTCCGGGGTAGGTATTTACATAATTTAAAAATAGCTGGAGATGATAGGGGGTAGCGGCGGCCATGGCTGTTATAGCATTGTAACCTGCAAAAATGCCCGTGGCAATTTTGTCGCCTAATTGTTTATTGGTAAGGGTATCCGGAGCGTATAATTCAATAATCTCATTGACGGCGTTGCTGTACACGGAGAAACTTTCTGCATTTGAAAGTGAGTCAGAAAAATAATAGTAATACCGGTAATGATAGGGGTATAGTTTGTAGTTGTCTACGAGGTAGAGATTCCTCAGCAAAGAACTTCTTACTGATATATTCCTCCACGCTAATGGTACTTGTGCAAAGCAAACCGCTAAATCGCCAGGTATAATTTTTAGTTCCGACCTTTTGAGTTTTACGATACTGAAATTTTTACTTACGCTGATCACTCGTCCGGATTCAATGAATGTGATATCGCTCGGTCTTGTTGTGTCTTTTTGTTTGATGTGCGTATACAGATCAAAACTTTTTAAGTCCGAGGCTATGCCATCAAGAGTGCCTCCCAGGATCTGCACCAGGAGAGAATCTCCATCTTCAGTTGTTTTGCTTACCGGAAAATACACAGTAGCCCGTTCTGTTTCTGCTACCTGCGGATAATCAAATGCAAGGTCTTTCTCCCTGATCTTTTTATGCAACACATTGAGAGAAGTCCATGCCCGCTGTTGCTCTTCTGTATGTTTAAATTTTCGCCCGTTGTTAAGGCCCAGCGTATAGTATTGATGCGCTTTTGCCGGCTCCATCATTCCAGCAAAATAATCTCCGGCGCTATTGTAAAAAGCAGTGGCTTCTGAAAGACTGGCGAGTTTAAATTTGCCAATCAGTCTTTCACCTTTTTGTAAAAAGAGACTGGCGCTGTCTGTTTTTACAGCATCCGTCATCCGCACAAGGCCATCAATGCAGGCCTGAAGTTCTTCTTTCGGTTTCTGACCGAAGCTGCACATAGCGATGCTTAAAAAACAAAGGATAGTCAAGAAATTTTTCATACGTAAAACTAAAAAAGGCTGTTTCCTCTGTATTAGGAAACAGCCTCTTCAACAATTTAGTATTTATTTTTTACCAATGCCCAGGTTGCTCAGGTTGAAAGTAACGCTTAAAAAGCCCCCGATGCCATATCCGCTGCTGGTAAGCTTTGCGGGGTCTGTTTCCCTGGTCTTCGCTCCCAGTTGATTGCCATAAGAAAGTTTACTCACCTTAGCTCCCGCGGCACCAAGCGAAATCAAAACGGGTTCATTCTTGCCAACAGCAGCACTTAGTCCAAGCAAAAAGTTCACATCTTTTTTCTCGCCTTGCAAAGGAATACCAAAGCCGAATGTTCCACCAATTTTTAATCCCTTTGATTTGCCGGGGTAAAAATGAATGAGCGTAGAAAGCAATGGTGTAAACAAATCTCTGTCGCCCCTTCGAATAATACTATCTGCCCCAATAAAATAGCTTGTATTGTTTTCCGGAAAAAACGTGAAAGCAATGCCAAGCGAATTTTTAATACGCACATACTGCCTCCGGGTGAGTTCAAAAAACTGGACGAGGGTATCTTTTTGGCCTGTTTCCACTTTTGGATAAATTTCCAACTTAATATCAGAAATCTCATCTTCATTTTTTACAGCGTACACGAACTGAAAATTAGCTGCAGCAATTTCTTTGTACAGTTTTGCAACCGCTGCTACATCATCTAAAATAAGGTTGGGATTACCGGCCTGGGCAGTGCGTAGCCGATCTAATTTTTGATAACTGCTCGTGGCATTATCTCCAATCTCTTTCAGCGTTTTGTCCTCGTACACCTGTGCCGGGTTGATACTTTTTTGCTGTACCTGGATGCTGTTGACTAAAGACGTAGCTTCCGTTAAAGCAGTACTCAAGCGGGTGTTGTAATTCTTTCCAATGTCAAGTACATTTCCAAGTTCAAGTTCATTGGTGTTGAGCACTTTTTTTATAATGGTTTCCGCTTCTGCTTTAATGGTGGATTCCTTTTTCCGGATATCATATTTCAGTTCAATAAGTTCCAGTTTAGCCGTTTGCAGATCCTCTACTTTTTTATTCAGCAATTGCAAATCTTCATACTGGCTCGCATATTTAGCAACCGTACTCAGGTAGTTGAAAGTTTTCTCATCCAACTCATCCCGGCTGAGGGCACCCCTGTTTTTCGGGAGATCAATTTTTGGAAGTCCACTCATTAAATCGCCTAATCCGCCGGCGAGTACGCTAAAGGGATTAAATGCATCGCCATAACCTACTTCCTGGTCTACCGGTGTTTTAAAAGCGGTCACTTTCGCATTCCAGTAGAATGGGTTATAATTATTTACCTGCAAGGTGATCCTTCCACTTTTTTTCAGATCAATGCTTTTGATACGGAGTGTATCTTCTGCTTTTACCCGAAAGTATTTGGTCTTTTCCTCGTGCAGATCATAGCGTATAAGGTACTGCTGCGCTTTACCAGCCATGGAAAGCAGGCAAAAAAGCAAGACGGACAAGCGTTTCATTGCTGTTGAAATTGAAGGATGATTACTTTTTAAACTTAAACATGTAAGCGCCTGAAGTATAAAGATTCTTCAATTCTCCTTCGCCAGTGGTATATACAATTTTAAAGGTAATCTGCATGTTGTTATCCAGGGCGCCGTAAGGAAGCTGATCAACCGGTAGGAAGAATTCGAAATCTTTTTTACCGTTTTGATTATACTTCACCACTTTGTTTGCAGGAAGCAGCACAGACCTTACCGTTGCTACTGTACCATTTTCCTGGTAAGTACCATCTTCATCCTGCAGGCCATAACCTTCCTCATCATAAAACTTAAATATCATTTTTACGATACCGCCTTTGCCTCCTGTTTTAAGATCGAATGAAGGGAATAAAGAGATACCCATTTTTTCAACATTACCTACTAAGGAAATCCCTTTAAAGTTCTGGATGTTAAGACGGGTAACTTCATTTTTTCTTGCTCCTTTAAAAGGATACAACGCCTTAATCAGGGCAATGTCGCCAGGAGACAGTTGCATGTTCCAGTCTACAACATAATTGTCAATGGTTTCACCAGGCAGGATAGGGTAGTGCATGATTGATTTGTTATCATACTTAGTACCATTGGTGTAAGACTTCTTATACGTTTCAAAAACCTGGAAGTCTACGTCTTCTTTGCTCCAGCCCATTTTTGCATATTCTGTATACAATTTCTCTTTATCCCACTTAATACCAGAGATAGGGCTACTGTGTTCGTGTAGCAAACCGATGGAATGTCCAAACTCATGTAAGGTAACGCAACGAAGAAATGCTTCATCATTTGCAACGTCGGCCGAATCGATGTTCATTGTTTGATCCTGGTCATCTATTTGCTTACAAACTGTGCCGATATAGGAATCATGACCATTGCCCTTTCCAATGAATACACGGATATCCGCATTGCCAGATGAAACAAAGTTGAACTTTACGTTCGCATACTTTTCCCACTCTTTTGCATAGGTCTTAATGCGGTCCTGCAGATATGGACTTCCACTGAGAAACTTTACTTTAATTACAGAACCGAGATCCCATAAAAAATAGTTATCTGCAAGGCCCCTTGGTTTCGTTGTATCCGAGGTACTTGCTAAGAAATTTGCTTTAGGGCCTCTTTCAATAGTGTTACAACCCTTGTGCTGTGCATTGCTGCTTGTAGTGATGCTGCCAAAGATGATGGCAAAAAATAAAATTTTGTACATTAGTTTAAGGTTTAATCGTTGAGCAATATTATGTTTTTATTCGTAAATAAGTGGTGCTGATCTCCGGTACTCCCTGCTTTGACCATGGCGGGGCAGAGAACGCCCGAAACAAAGAAATAAAAATCACTTCATAAGGACAATACCGGTTACCAGCTATTCCGGAGATGAATCTTAAATAATAATTTCACACGAAGAAAATTATCTTTAATCAACATAAACATTGCTTTAACAGCAAACCCTTACGCTTTTGCATCATAACCAGTACAAAAAACTCCAACATGAAACATTTATTGTCTTTTAACCATGTTACAAGATTTTGCCGGTTTTATCTGATACTGCTGGCCGTTCTCGGTGGAGCTGCCCTAAGCGCCCAACCGGTGCAGCGTGCTTTAATTATAGGTATCAATACCTACAAACCTTCTCTTGAAGAACCCGCTGCTATCGCCGATTCCCGAAGCTGGACGAACCTGGATGGTTGCGTAAACGATGCCACTGCCATGCGTGACCTTGCCCAAACAAAATTTAATTTCCCAGCGGCACATACTACCACTTTGCTTGATGCACAGGCAAGCCGGGAGCGCATCATTGCAGAACTTGAAAAGCTTGTAAGAGAAAGCAAAGCAGGCGATATCGTTTTTATTTATTACGCCGGACATGGTAGCCAAATGAAGAATTCTCTTTCAAAAGAAGCGGACAAAAAGGATGAAACCATTGTGCCGGCAGATGCCTGGAAAAAAGGTGTGGCAGATATCCGGGATAAGGAACTTGCCAGGTATTTTAATCAACTTTTAGATAAAGGGGTGTTACTCACCGTTATTTTAGATAGCTGCCATAGTGGTTCTATAGGCAGGGGAAACAATAATTTCTTGTATGATCCCCCAAAATCCCGATTCCTGGAAGAGTCTAATATGGATGCGAAAGACGCCTACGAGCCGGAGCGCCCAGAGGAGAGAGGTGCTTTAATTATTTCTGCAGCCCAGGATTTTGAATTTGCAAAAGAATATATTGATGAAAATAGAATTGCACACGGAGCCTTTACGAGTGCTCTTTTAAAGGCGCAGCAGCAGCTTTCTCCTGATGCATCGGTAAACGATCTTTACAACAGCCTTACCGCCATAATGAAGTATTATGGAAAAACACAGGAACCCGTGCTGGCCGGAGCAGATGCACGCAGGAAAGGAACTTTATTCTCCCTGCCCCGTGGCTCGGTGCAAAATAAATTCCTGGTAGCTGTTACCCGCATTGAGGCAAAAGGTGTTGAAATGCAGGGTGGCTTTGCATTTGGCCTTGCAGAGGGCGTAAAACTTGCGCACAACACAGATACCTTGCAGATCATTGAAATGCGTGGTGCAAATAAGAGTCTTGCTAAAGTACTGAGTGGCAAGAAAGAGAAAGTAGAACCCGGAACTTTGTTTGAAGTGGTAAGCTGGGCAAGCAGTAAAGCGCCTGCATTAAAGGTGTACATACCACAAGAAGTAACTGAAAATGCCCTCAGTCAATATTTGACTACTTATAATACCGTGAAAGCTGCCAGGAAAATTAACTGGGTTCAGGATATTGCAAAAAGCAATCCTGATAAAATCATTTATGCAGAAAAGCAGCAGTGGTATGTAAATGATAAGAAGGCCGGAAAGCAAAAGATGGCTGGAGATTTTACGGGCTCAACGCTACAATCTGCATTGGGCAATGCTTCCAGTGCTTTTGTAACCTTTCCTCCTTCAGAAAAATTACACCATGCTCTACTCGAAAATTTTGGCACATTCAATAATATCGAAATTGTAAATGATCCTTCAGCTTCACAATACACTTTAATCGGTGCAGCAAATGAAGACGGAAAACTCGCTTATGCGCTGGTGAAAAGCCAGGTAATGGTGCAGGATAGTACCGAAAGCCTTCCGGCCCGCACTGATTTTTACACCTACACCGGTACCGAAGAATCCAACCGGGAGCTTGGCGCTGCGCTAAGCGATGCCGCATTTAAAATTGCAAAAATCAGGGATTGGCTGATGTTGCAAAGTCCGGGTGGTGCCAATAAATTTCCCTTTAAACTCGGTTTCCAGGGCTATACCAGCAGTCTGCCGGTTACAAGTGAGCAGGTAAAAGTGGGCGATACCTTATCTATCTTTTTTGAAGAAGATACCAAAGATGGTGGCTGGAGAAGTAATTATGCCAAGCGATATATTTATGTTTTTTCCATTGACAGCAAAGGAACCATGAGTTTGCTTTTCCCATCCTCGGAAAGTGGTAATACAGAAAATCGTTTTCCTGTAACCGATAATAACAACGATGCAGAAAAGCGGACTAAACTGGCAGATATCGTTATTATGCCACCAATGGGTGCCGATAATTATTTTATGCTGTCTACGGAGCAAGCTATCAGTAATCTCTCCATCTTTGAGCAGGAAGGCGTATTGAGCCGTGGTCCTGGAAATACAGGAGCAGCTAATCCATTAGAACAAGTTTTATATACCGGAAGCAAAACAAGGAGTCCAGGCATTATCACCCCTGTAACCTGGTCTGTTTCTAAAAAAGTTTTGCGCACTTTAGATTAATATGTTTAAATATCTTTTTAAACGAGACACGCTCGCTGCCACAGTGCTTGTGTTTGTGGTGATGGGACTGCTGGCACTAATACCGATAAATACACATGTGCTCGACCCTATCAAAATGGCCCTTCAGGATTTTGACTATAACGATCTTGCCTATGCAGAAATGCATAAAAATGCCCACACGGGTATGGATACAGGAATTGTTGTCGTGAATATCGGCAATGCTTCCCGTTCAGAGATTGCAGAAATGCTTACGTATGTTCTCGCTGCGAAGCCCCTGGCTGTTGGTGCAGACGTTGTTTTTAATTCGCCAAAGGAAGCTGCTACAGATAGTATGCTGCGCCAGCTTTTTGCAGAAAACGAAACTTTAGTGCTGGCTTATAATTATATACCCGGTTCAAGTTCTGGAGAATTTTTATTATCATCTGCAAGAACAAAAGGCTATGCCAATTTTGTGGGTGAGGAGGGAGGCGTAATTCGGCATTTTGCCCCCTTTGCTGGTAAAGAAAAAACAGAAAGTTTTGATGCAGCGCTGGCCAGGCAGGCATATGGAGATGCTTACATTAAATTAAAAGAACGCCATCAAAGCACGGAGATCATTGATTATTCCCGCAGCCAGGAAAAGTACCTGGTTGTAGATGGAACAACCCTGGCCGATCCGACGATTTCTGCAGCGCTATCGGGAAAAGTTGTATTGATGGGTTATGTTGCTGAAAGCCCCAACGACATTGAGGATAAACATTTCACCCCACTCAACGCAAAATCTGTAGGCAAATCTGTACCTGATATGGAAGGTGTTTTTATCCATGCCAATATCCTGAGCATGATTCGGGAAGGCAATTACATCCAGAGATTTCCACAATGGCTTAACTGGTCTGTAGCCGTCTTGCTATGCTGGCTGCACATGGCCCTTTTTATTCGTTATTTTCTCGATCATCATTTATGGTTTCACCTTGTGGCTAAAATAGCGCAGGTTGTTTCAGCCGTATTATTTGTTTACCTGGGTCTGCTGTGTTTTTACCAGTTTGATATGCAGATCAACCTCAGTCCTACGTTTGTGGCTATTATACTGGCCGTAGATGTCTTGTATTTTTATGAAGCAATCTGTAATTGGTTGCACAAGAAATATGGCATAGGGTCCATCTTCATTCATCAGCATCATTAATTATGAAAGGAATATTAATCTTGTTTTTCATTTGCATCAGTGCCGTGTTTACCGTGGCGGAGGGGCAGTACATTGTCTATTTTTCCCAGGGCACTGTTTCAAAAAGAGGAAGCCGGGTAATGCTTAAAAAGGGAGATGCCCTCCTGGTAGAAGACGTTGTGAATCTTGGGAATAAAAGCAAACTCGTTCTTGTGTGTGCAAATTTTAAAGTCATTCAAATTACCCGGCAGGGAAAATATCCATTGAGGGAACTACAAAGCCAATGTATCAACACGCCTTCAGGTTATTCTGCTGCGTATTTTGAATACGTATGGCACCAGTTCAACCATCCACATGGCACGCCAGATAAGAATCCTGAGGCATTTATGAAGAATGTGGGTGCCGTAAGTCGCGGCTGCAACGAAATGTCCACATCGCTATGGCTGGATACCCTCTTATATGGCGCAGGTAGTATGCCTGTGCAATGGAAGGCTGCATTTGCGGCACCTGTCTTTGCCATTTATCAGCAGCCTTTTGATGGTGCTCCAATGATTACCCACAGCCTTGTAACCGGGCAAGCTTTCGATTTGAAAACAATGTTGCAATTTCTGCGGCCAGGGGAATATTACTGGCTTATTCAAAGTAAAGAGCCGGGAGCTTGCGAACGGCGCTACCTTAAGGTTATGAGCAAGACAGAATATACCAACTTGCTAGCAGCGCTTAAATCATCTGTGCCCGAAACCACAGCGGCTGAAACCGCTTTTGCAACTGGTTTTCTTTTGCAGGAAAATCATCTGCTTGCAGATGCATTTACATTTTACAGCAAGGCTGCAAAACTGGAACCGGGTAATGAAGTATATCAACGATCACTTTCAAAATTTTACGATGCTGAATTTTAGACTATTGATTTTCATAACGCTAGTATGCTTTGTATTATTCGGATGTGCAGGTTCACGCCATGGTTCAGCCATTAAAGATGAAGACCGGATGATGAAGATCCAGGAGAAGCCAGACGTGATTGCTTACAATAGTTTGAAAACGCAGGACGTGCCGGATATGGCAAGCAGGGGCACCGGTACCAGGGGGCCGCTCACGGGTATTGTAGGCGGTGCTGTTTCCCTGGCAACAAATGCAGTAAAACAGATGATTGCAAAAGACAAGAAAAAGTATAATGCAGAATATAATTATGCACTCACAGACCTTTACTTTTACGACCAGTTGAGCATTGACGGACCCTTCGATCCGCTTGGTTTGCAGTTTAGTGGATTCAAATTAGTGCGCACTTTTAATAACAACGGCAAGACTGATACCGCACTAACTGCTGAATTTGTTTTGGATACAGAAAACCCATACGAAATATTAAATAACGCCATGTTTCGGCTCAAGCTAAAAAGCCTGAAACTCAATTACGCTAAGGCAAAAGTACCTGGCAATAATAACTANNTGCCTATTACAAGGGGCTGGAGGGGCAGCGCCTCGATGGCAAATCCTTCATAGTGCCCCGTTCGTTTGGTTATCATGTTGTAGGTACAAATGATACCAGGCCGAGCTTCAGCCAGGGAGCTTATAATATTACCGTAAATGTAAAAGAGAGTTCTAAAAACACTTTTGTCAATCAACTGATCATCGACAATTCCAGCAGGATAGTAGATGCCCTGGGCGATCAGTTGAAAAAGACAATTAAGTGAGGCAACTTATGCAGCCATTTCTCTGCACGCAGTAGCACACGCTTTGCAGGAATCTGCACATTGCCTGCAATGTTCTGTTTCGTGCTGGCCACATTCTGTTGCGCATTCTTCGCAGAGGTCTGCACAAATAGCGCAGACTTTTGTAGCATACTTACTACCCAGGCTCATCATCTTAGCAGATAATTCACACATCGCAGCGCACTGCATATCCAATTCGATACACTTTGCCATCATGGCCACATCTTTTTCCTGTGTGCAGGAGCTTGCACAATTATGGCAAACTGCAGCNNGTTACTTTTGAGGTATGAATAAATGTGAACTGGCTTAAGCATTACAAAACATGCACCAGAACAAAACGGGACTTTCGCAAAATAAAAAAGCCAGGGTAGAAACCCCGGCAATTTTTTAATCCGTACCCTATGAAAACTGGGACTAAAATAGAATATTTTTTTGCAATATCAAACAAATATTTTTTTTTGCAGAACAGCGATTCGATTTAGTTCTGCATTTTTACAAAGGCGGTTCTTCTTACCAGGCCACTCCACTCCATCTCTACAAAATATTTTCCCGCTGGCAATGAAGAGATATTTACACTAATTGTCGGGGTTGTACTCGTCTCAAGCGTTCGAAACGTTTGCCCGTTTGCAGATACAATTCTTACGCTCGCCCGGGTAACATCCGTTATGCCCGTTATGTAAATTACGTTCGTTGCCGGGCTTGGATACACTTGTAATTTCGCATCTGCGGCCCGTTTTAAGCTTTTTATTTCGCTATAATTGTTTTGTCCGTCTTTATCCTGGAGTAAAAGCCGATAGTATACAGTGCCCTTGGTCTGCTCTGGATCAGCATAGCTGTACGATGCATTTACGCCCCCCTTTGATTGCAAGAAAGCAATGTTCCGGAAGTTCCTGCCATCGCTGCTCTTTTGTACCTGGTAGCCTGAAAGGTTAATCTCAGTAATGCTGCTCCAATGAAGTAAAGCTCCATTTGAAATATTCTTTTGTACAGAAAAACTTAAGCCTGTTACCGGTAGTACGGTAAAATTGCGGCGGTATTGAAGCATCCATTCGTAAATATTCATGCCGTCCTCTTTAAAAGCGGGATTGTAAGTCTGCGTCCAGGCATCATGTGAGTTACTTGTAAAGATTGTTTTCCTTGCTTTTGGATTTGGTGGTGCTGGCCTATTATTTATAAGATCTACTAAACTGTTAGTCACATTCACACTCACTGTGGGATCGCCATTATTGTGTGTAGCCCACACCGCTACGTTCGCATTTGCAATATTGTTTGCATAATTGAGAGTGGCTTCAGTGGCACCGCAGATGGGTACTGTGGCTGCAATTCTTTGTGGAAAATAGCTATTATAGCCAGGAAAATACCAGGCAGCACCGCCACCCATGCTTAATCCTGTGAGGTAAATGCGATTGATATCGACGGCATAGTTTGCAATAAAATAATTGATCGTATTATTGATATCGTTTACACTTGGGAATCCAGTGAACTGTGGTGACACAATGATGAATTTGAAGGTTTCCCCATTAACAGTAAAACTTGCTGGAAAGGTACCGTTATTGATAAGCTTTGGTATCCCATTACGAAGTACGAGGGGCAGGGAAGCTGTAGTTCCCTGTCCACATTCGCCCATTCCATGTACAAATATCAATAATGGATATTTTTTGCCGGGTTCAGGATAGCCGGCCGGCAAATATTCATAAAAGGCCTTTGTGGCTTCAGACATGGAAATATAACGGGCTGTCTGTTGCTGGGCCTCTACCGTGGATAGGCTAAAAACAAAGCATAAAAAGTAGAACGCTATGATGCGGAAATGCTTAAAAATCATACGAAACAATTATTTTGCTATGAACGAATAATTGCTTCCAAGGGGTGAAGGACGACCTGCATTTGCAAAGAATATGCCGTGAAAGCTGCAATGATATTAATTTGCATGAATATAAAAAAATAAGATGCACATTTCAGTTAAAGGGGAGCCTGTGTCCTGGGGAATTATAGGCTGTGGTGATGTAACCGAACTCAAGAGCGGGCCTGCCTTTAATAAGGTGCAGGGCTCTAAGTTGATTGCTGTTATGCGGCGAAATGCAGCACTGGCAAAGGATTATGCGCTGCGGCATGATGTGCCCTATTACTTTAGTGATGCGGGTTCACTTATCCAGCATCCTGAAGTGAACGCTGTGTACATTGCCACGCCTCCAAATGTGCACGAGGAGTATGTATTGCAGTGCATTGATGCAGGTAAACCGGTATATGTGGAAAAGCCGATGGCACTCACTTTTCAATCTGCATGTAAAATGCAACGGAGAGCTGCCGAAGCCCAGGTGAAACTTGTGGTTGCCCATTATCGCAGGGCACAACCCATGTACCAGGAGATAAAGAAACTTATCGATGGGGGCGCCATCGGCCGGCCCATGCATGTGAGCATAGATTTTCGTCGCAGGGCAACTACAAATGAAGAACTCAACCTAGAGAAAATTTCCTGGCGCCATGATCCGGCAATTTCGGGTGGCGGCTTGTTTCATGATCTTGCTCCTCATCAATTGGGCATCCTGTATTTTTTGTTTGGAGAACCTATTCACGCTTCGGGCTATGCATCTAATATTTCCGGCGCTACAGCCGCAGATGATCTGGTGAGCGGCCTGGTTTTATTTAATGAAAAAGTGCATATGTCTGGTGCATGGTGCTTTAATGCGAGAATAGAAGATGAGTGCGATAGTTGTACAGTTTATGGTACAGCCGGATACTTGAACTTTGGGTTTTTTAATACACCCGTAATTTATCTGCATAACAGTAAAGGCGTACAAGCTTTTGAGTTTAAGGCCCTACAGCACGTGCAACAGCCAATGATTGCGCAAGTGGTTGATTATTTCAGGAATGGGGGCATAAATCCTTGCCCACCCGAAGAAGGGATGGCAGTCATGAAAATAATGGAGTCCTTTACAGGGAAAAACTGGGATAGCTTAACTAAGCTGGCTTTTTAAAAAACTTTCGATAGCACTGCAAGGCACCATAAAAGGTTTTTCATCAACTACGATATTTAATTCTGCACCATTTACGGTGTAGGTACCCGCTACCTTCTGACCAAAAAAACTCACATCAAAATTGCCGCTGTTGGTATCACCGGTAAAATTGCCGCTCTGTTTTTCAACGGCTCTTTTTGCTTTCTCTAAAACGACCTCAGGATCGACACTGAAGGGGATGTTAAAATTACATGCTGACATAGGTTCAAAATTAAGGAGTTTATATAAAGCAAAACACCCATTGCATTAAAAATACAATGGGTGTCTGCTGTTCATAGGAATATTTTTTACCGCTTATTGTACACGGCCATCTTTTTTATCCTTACTTCTTCCAATGATGTAGCCGCCTGCTGCACCAACTACACCACCAATTACTGCGCCTTTGCCTTTGCCAATTACCGCCCCGGCTACAGCACCTCCAACACCACCAATTATTGCACCTTGTGCAGCCTTGCTCACACCCTTCCTTTTATTACTTACAGGTGCCGATGCGGTATTTCCACTACTTTGGTTAGAACTGCCACTGCTGCCATATGATTTTGGACGTGTGCCAGAAGAACTCTTTGCAGGCGGCGCATCATTTACTGTAGCTTTTCCGGAAACAACTGTTCCCCCGTTGATAAAATCATCAGGGTTTGCTACTGCGCCGGTATCAGTAAGATAAGTGCTGTTATAAAAGGTAGAGTCGGTTAAGGAAACTACATCCTTATTCGTTTTTAAATCTGTTTTTGAATTACAGGCCATAAAAGAACCCGCGGTCAAGATCAGGATATAGAGTGCATTTTTCATAAATTTCATTTTAGTGATTCAAATAATTCCAGTCTTTGCACCCTCTTATCAAAAAATCATGCCAGTATAAGAAACTGCAGTTTTCTTTAACATAGCATCGCCCGCTATGGCTTTCACTCTTACTTTGCCCGCCACTTTCATATAAAAGAACTTACCTCTACTTTGAAATATGATTTAATTTTCAGATATTGAACATTCTTAGATCAGGCTCTGCCATTTACTCCCGGCCTGTCTGATGTTTCCCCTGATACAGCCAGAATTTCGAAAGATTACATGACCAGACGATAATGCGTGGAAACGTAAAAAGCATATCTCCCGGTTCGGGAACATGCAACTTTTAGATTCCAAAGCATTAACCAGGAGAGTATTTGACAGAAACCATTTCTTTTAAACTTAGACATATGCCCATAACAAAATTGCAATTGAATGGTACAAAAATGCAAGTTGCATTAGCTACAGAAGACGAAACCATGGAACTTCAGGCAAGCTTCCTCGTTGGCGATGCGGCCCGGGGTGCCGGTACTTTGCATGAAATAAGTCTTGCGCAAGGTGAAGTGCTGGAACTCAAATTCCAGGATGATACCACCTGGTTGTGCAATGCAGATAGCCTGGAAGATATCTTTCCGCAGAGTGTAGCTCCCCGGCGTGGCCCGAATGATTTTTTTCTACTGCCTGCTGGTGTGCAGAACGATGATACGGATAGGGGTGTGGTTGGCGATATCTTACTGAAAGTAGTAAACGTATTTGCCAAAAAGAAAATAAGTAAAAGCATTTCAGAATTAGCCGCAGACCTTGAACGCAAACACCTGGAAAACCGCAGTGGCCTTTATACTTTGGATCGAAATTTTGATATGCAGCCCTACAAAGCAGGGACGATAAAGATGCCGCTGCTCATCTTTTTACATGGTACCAATTCTTCTACCCAAGGGTCATTTGCTGAAATGATGTTTACGCCGGTTTGGGAGTATATCTACAGTAATTATGATGGAAGGGTACTTGCGTTTGAGCATGAAACCCTTACCAAGAGTCCATTGCAGAATGTACTCGACCTTCTAAAGCAACTCCCTTCACTCGCCACCGTGCATCTCGTCAGTCACTCCCGTGGAGGATTGGTAGGAGATGTACTTGCCCGGTTTTGTAATAGCAATGAAAGCAGCCGCGGATTTGATGAAAACGAAGTGAACTATCTGCAAAAAGAAAATCGTAAATCAGATTTAGCTACGATTCAGGCTATTCGGAAGGAACTAGATGGAAAAAAAATTGTCATTGAAAAATTTGTACGGGTTGCTTGCCCTGCAAGCGGTACTACACTGGCTTCTGGCCGAATGGACAATTTTTTCAATGTAACCTTAAATCTTGTTGGTTTGACTGCAGGCATCATTGCAAGTCCGGTGTATCTCTCCCTGAGGGCACTTGCAACTGCGGTTATCAACAGTAAAAATGATCCTGATACATTGCCCGGCCTTGAAGCGATGAACCCCGATTCACCTTTTATCAAAGTGCTCAATAGTCCTCAAAGTAGCATAGTGCTCGATAGTCCATTGGCCATCATTTCTGGCAATTGTAAAATGAAACTAAGCCTGCGGGCACTTATTATCATTGCTTCCCGGTTGTTTTTTACAAAGAATAATGACTTGGTCGTGAATACTGCTGCAATGTACCAGGGTGCCCAGCGCTCTACGCAGGTTCAATACTTTTTTAATGAGTCTGCAGATACAGATCATTTTCATTATTTTAAAAATGCAGTCACTCAAAAAGCGTTAATGAGCGCTTTAAAAACGAGTGCTGATAATAGTATTCCAGACTTTCAATTACTGCAAAAGGGTGCTGCTATGCTGGATAGGAATGCAGTACTTAAACTGGATGGCGGCCAGGTTTTTTATAACACCGTTACGGGTACACGTCCTATCGTGATTGTTTTACCAGGTATCATGGGTTCTAATATCAAAGCAAATGATAAACTGGTTTGGATTAACTATTTCCGCTTCCTGGCTGGCGACCTTCTCAAATTAGATATTTCCGCAGGAAATGTACAAGCACCGTCGCTGGTAAAAACTTCTTATGAAAGCCTGGTGAAGCACTTGTTACAGAATTATGATGTAATCACTTTTGCTTTTGATTGGAGAAAAAGCCTGGATGAGGCTGCTGCGATATTTAAAGATAAAATTGAAGCATTGCTCAGTTACAGGCAGCCTATAAAAATTGTAGGCCACTCCATGGGTGGCGTTTTGGTAAGAGATTTTATGGTGACACAGCGGGCAACCTGGGAAAAATTAAATGCTAGTGCGGGCTTCAGATTAATTTTCCTGGGTTCACCTCTTGGTGGGTCGTACCGCATTCCTTTTGTACTGATGGGCAATGATGGTATTATCGATAAAATAAGTAAGCTGGATATCTTCCATACAAAAAAAGAATTGCTCGGCATGTTTTCAAAATTTCCAGGCTTACTAAGTTTACTTCCTTTCTCCACCGACGCCGACCGGGACTTTGGCGCACAGAAAACCTGGACAGATTTATTGCAGGCACAGGGAACCGCTAACTGGCCTGGCCCCACCGCAACTGATATCAGTAATTTTGCATCTTATAGAAATAAAGCCCTGGCTGGGTTGAAGGCAACGGATTTTACGAATGCTGTTTACATCGCCGGAAAAGATAAAGCAACACCTGCCGGATATCGGATTGATGATACTGCCCATGGAAAAGAAGTGGTGTATTTAAGTACGGCAGAAGGAGATCAAAGTGTAACATGGGACACCGGTATTCCCAGGCAAATGGTTCAGAATGATACTGTCTATTATGTAAATGTATCCCATGGTGCGCTTAGCAACGATCCCGGATTATTCAGGGGCATTGATGATATTTTGACGACAGGTGCTACAACACAGTTTAGCAAAACCAGACCAGCAGTACGGGGAACTGAAAAGCTATTCAAATCACCACCTGTTTTTGACCATGATCTCAGCCCCGAAGGCGTAGAGAAAACCATACTGGCCATTGGGGATGCAAAGGCAGAAACGGTTACAAGAAAACCCCTGGAAGTGAGAATTATCAACGGCGATTTACGTTACGCCTCATTTCCACTGCTGAGCGGTCACTTTGACGGCGATGGTATTACCAGTGCAGAGGCGCAGGTAGATAAACATTTAAATTACACCCTTAGCGATAGAAACCGCATGGGGATTTATCCGGGAGACATTGGAAGCAGTGAAATTTTTATTCCCGATGCTGGTTCATTCAAGGGTGCAATTATAGTAGGCCTTGGAGCACTCAATGAATTTACAGCATATCAACTTACACAAACGGTGCAACAGGCCGTTTGTAAATACCTGCTTTCGCAGCACAAAACTGCAGCGCAGGCAGGCATTTCTTCGCTCATCATTGGCAGTGGTTATGGTGGTTTGACTATTGATAATGCCCTGAGGGCTTTAATACAGGGTGTTCAAAATGCTAACGAGAAAATATGCAAGCTTAGAGAAGGAGCCTGTGCAGGTATTGATCGGCTGGAGTTCGTAGAACTTTTTGAAGATGCTGCATTGAGTTGTTACTATTCACTGCGTAAAATTTCGATAGAAGATGGCCACGCTTTAAATATTTCTATTAAAGAACGTATTGTAACGGTACCCGGTAGCCGCAAGCGGATCCTTATGCTGGCTGGAGAAAGCTGGTGGAATCGCATCACGGTAAAACTTAAAGATGGAGTGAAGTATGAGCCGCAGCGCACCACCTTTGCATTTAGTGCCAGCACAGGTGCAGCAAGGGATATAGAAAGAGATCTGCAGCTTAGTCCTAATATTTTGCAGGAACTGCTGGAAGAAATCTCTACCCAGGATCAATGGACAAAAGCCGTGGCTAAAACCATCTTTGAGTTGCTCATTCCCAATGATTTTAAAGAGCAATTGAAACGCAGAAGTAATGCAAGCTGGATCGTAGATCAATATACGGCGGCCTATCCCTGGGAGCTGCTTCAGGACAGTGTCTCAGATTCCCGCCCACTGTGTGTAAATGCCGGCATGATACGCCAACTGGCCCTAAAGGAAAGCAGTACAATGATAAGTACGGTGGCAGCAAACAATGCCTTGGTGGTGGGCGATCCCTTTTTGGATGGCTTCATACAGCAACTGCCTGGTGCCAATAAAGAAGCCGTGATGCTGGCAGAAAAACTTCGCAATTTTAATTTTAATACAGCGGCCAGCCTCAATGAAAGTGCGGGATCAGTGATCAAAAAACTTTTTTCTGAAGATTATAAAATTATTCACCTTGCTGGCCATGGCGTTTTTAATGCAGATGATCCATCCCGTTCTGGAATGGTAATCGGTAAAGATATTTTTCTTACTACTGCCGAAATTGCCCAGATGAGTTCTATACCGGAATTTGTGTTTGTAAACTGCTGCTACCTGGGCCATACAGAGGGTTATGCAGAAGAGCTGTATCGTAACCGGTATAAGCTGGCTGCAAGCATCGGCGTGCAACTTATTTCCAACGGCGTTAAAGCCGTGGTAGTGGCCGGCTGGGCAGTAAATGATGTGGCCGCACTCAGTTTTGCAGAAAGGTTTTATGACGAGATGCTGCAAGGAAATTGCTTTGGCGATGCTGTACAGCAGGCAAGAGCTTGTTGTTTTGAAAATCACTCAGAGCACAACACCTGGGGTGCTTACCAGTGTTATGGCGATCCATTTTATAAATTCAACCTCCGTCAGGCCGGGAAATCATCCGGCTTTAGTTACGTTGTGCCAGAGCAGGCCGTTATTGATCTCAACAACCTCTTAAGTGAAATGCACATGGGAAGTATGAAAGATGATGCTGCACTTAACCGGTTAAAAGCCATCTCTCAACAGGTGGAGAAAGATGGCATCCGTGATGCTGCCATCACAGAGCGGGAAGCATTTGTTCTGGCGCAGTTGTGTCAATACCAGGCAGCGCTCACCCGATTTGATGAATTGTTTAAGATGGAACAGGCAAATTTTTATGTTTCCACCTTAGAAGTATTTTGCGATACAAAAGCGAGGAAAGCCATTCATGGTTATGAGGCTGGTGAGTTAAAAATTAAAGAGGCTGCTG
>DGQO01000276.1:0-4020 GCA_002400445.1 Chitinophagaceae bacterium UBA4412 | reverse complement strand
GAAACAGAAAATTCACTTACGAACTGGTATATCTGCGAAGCAATCCTGATCCTAATGGAAAAGAGAATATGGGGTGCCAAACACCTTGCTCAGGGGAATGGTTACACTTCTCCATCGCTGAAAGATGTGAGCAGGCATATCATCGTACTGGAGGAACAATATGCAAATGCTCCGCAAAAAGGTTACCTGGAATATAGGCTAAGGCTGTATTCAGACTTGATAGAAATGCTCTTGCATCCAAAAAAGAGCACGAAGGCTGCGGCAGAAAGTTTGCTAAAAAGTTTTGTGTTAGCCTGGCAAAGCGTAGAATCAATAGCACGGAAAAACGGGGATATAGCACAATTGAATGTACTCATTCATTTACTGGCTGGCATTAAAAAACCGGAACTGGAAAAATTAGCCCGGAACCTCGAAGAGGTACGGAATGCATTGCAAAATATGCTCTCGCAAAAATAGGAATGCGTGAGGCTGCCATGATAAATGTGCAGCCTCACGAAACCTTTAATTTCTTTTTGCGTCGTCTTTGCGACAGTGGAGATTTAACCGCACTTCCCAGCTAAACATATCACTCACCATTTCTACTTCAGCAATAAAGTTTTTGTAAATGCCGGCATCAATATCAGGCCGAAGCAAGCTGCTTGTAAAACGCAGGTTTGGGTCAGGTGCCTGCAGCACTCCATCAAAACTATATTTATACATTCCAAGAACGATCTTCGTTTTCTTCAATTGCCTGAATGCATTGTTGTATTGTTTGATAGCTTCTTTTTCATCATCGCCATTATACAAAACAGCCTGCCATCCTGCAGTCGTATCTTCTTTAGAAAAGAACCGGTAAATCACACAACGACTTGCACCGGGCAAACAAATTGCCGACTCAAAAATATTACGATCTTCATCTGGCGGAAGGGCCTGACCCTGGATACCGTAGTAGTTACTTTGAAAACTTTCAATAATGGTAGATAATGTTGTGTTATAAGCTGGTTGGCTGTTGAGCCTTGCAAACTGGGCTTCTGCTGCAGCGTTTAATAAGAGCATCAGCAGGGAGAGGGTAATCAATTTTTTCATAGTTAGCTGGGTTTAGGGTGCAATATAAGACTGCTTTAGAATTTTACTTGAAGCTTACATATTCACATACCTGAATAAATGATTTCAGTAGCCAAATACAGAGTTCGCCTCGAATAAATACTACAAGGATTAAAGCAATACTATTACAAACTGCCTGAGTATCATGGCATAAGTTTGCAATAGTTAAATTCCTATATCTAAGAAACCAAGCCTCGCTTATCCAATGATCTTTTGAAAAGACAGAAAACCACAGTATGAAAAGCCCCCGCTGTCCAACGGAGGTTTTTTTTATTTAAGGAAGATCCCAATACTTAACCATAGCATACAGAGAAGTGCAATCACGAGCACAAAAGGAGCTATGAATTTCCACCAGGTTTTAAATCCAAGATTTGTCATTGCGAGCGAAGGTAATATCAGGCCTGTTGGCGTAAGAAATCCCATAATACCCATCCCGAACAAGTAGGCGTTCACTACCTCTCTTCCCGGCACATTTACTAAAATAGCAAGCGCACCCATAATGGGCATCGTAAGCACAGCCATTCCTGAAGAGGACGAAATGAAAAGGGTNNATATTACCTTCATTTAAAATAACGGCAACACCACGGGCGGCGCCAATGATGAGTGCCACGCCAAGCAGCGAACTGGCGCCTTGCACAAATTCACTCACAAATACTGATTCTTTCATCCGGCTGATCACTGCAATGAGGATAGCTGCTGCAAGAAAAACAGTAGTCATTTCTGTGAGCCACCAATCGTAAGAAATAACGCCACCAATCATCACCACAAAACTGGCAAGAAAAACACCCAGCAGTAAACGATTCTTCATACTCAATTTTTCCGGTACTGCATTCGGATCATGCATTTCAAAATTACTATGCACGATACCCTGCACTTGTGCTACGTAAGAACGGGAGGGATCTTTTTTAACCTTGCGTGCATACCTCACCACGAACACCGTATAAATAGCTGTGCTGATGACGAACATAGCCAGCCTTTCTGCAAGGCCTTCGCCCCAGTTTACACCGGCGGCATGTGACGCAATAATGGTAGAAAATGGATTTGAAAAGGAAGACAAAGTTCCAATTTGATTACCGCCAAAAATTACAGCGACAGGAACCAACAAATCATATCCGGCTGCAAGAAAGATGGGGATAAGCAAGGGATAAAAAATCAATCCTTCTTCTGCCATACCAAATGAACTTCCGCCTAGTGAAAACAGGAAAGTAAGAATTACAATGAGCCATGATTCTCTTCCCCGCATTTTTGAAGAGAGAGATTTAATGCCTTGCACCATTGCCCCGGTGTAATTAAACACATGCATAAATGCGCCGATGATGAGTACAAAGAAGATAACGTCCAGAGAGTCATAAAAACCTTTAATAGGCGCCTGGATGATTGCCAGTAAACCCTGCCCGTTTTTCTCTTCTTGTTGGTAGGAGCCTGGCACACTCACGGGTTTTTTAATGGAACCATTCATAAAATTTTCCAGCGGAATTAAGATACCAAGGCTATCCAGTGTGTGCTGAGACAAGGGTAATGAAAACGAAGTATCTGCTTGCGTGTAGGTAAAACTGCTATTGTCTGCAGATACACTGAGCCGGTGATACCTGCCGGCGGGTACTGCCCAGGATGCGATAGCTGCCAGCACAATTACAATCATCAATATGCTAAGTGGAGATAACATTGATTTTATTCTGGCCATTTTTATTTTTTTTGGTGCGTAAAGTTATCTAGAATTAAGTGTACTCTCAAAGGCCGGAAGGATATTCAGGCAGAAAGTAATTACTTTGCTATAATGAAACCCGCCAGCGTAAAGGAGATAAAAGTGGCTATTGAAGAACTGCCGCAAAAGGAACTTGTGGAGCTATGCCTGCGGCTGGTTAAGTTCAAAAAGGAAAGTAAGGAACTGGCCACCTATTTATTATTTGATGCAGATGATGAAAATAGTTATATCGCAAATGTGAAGGCAGATCTCGATGAGTTGTTTGCAGGCGTAAATCTAAACACCCCTTATTTTGCTAAAAAGACCTATCGTAAAATTCTTCGGGTGGCCGGCCGTTTTATCAAGTACAGTAAAGTAAGCACCACTGCCTCTGAAATTTTATTATATGTGGCAGAACAAATGTTTGCGCAGCGAAAAGAATTACGCCGCTCCAGCGCATTGGAGAATATTTACCAGAACCTCCTGAAGAAAATTAAAAAAGAAGTAGAGACATTGCATGAAGATTTGCAGTTTGATTACCAGAAGAGACTGGAGATTATCGGGTCGTTAAAATGAGGAGTAATGGGAGTATTGGAGCGCATATCTCCATCAGAAAAATAGTTGATATCATAGCCGATGTCTTCCACACAGAAGTGCATACATTAAAGATAAAAGTGAAGCAATAATGAAAGCATCTATCCAGGACTTTAAACATATTTTTTTTATTGGCGTTGCCGGGAGCGGCATGAGTGCCATTGCACAATACCTGGCTGGAACGGGNNACGAAACTGGAAGCAGAAGGTATCAAATGTTTTTTGCAGGATGGCTCAGGCCTTGATGCTAATGTAGATTTAGTTGTGGTGAGTACAGCTATTGAAGATACTGTACCTGAAGTGCGGCAAGCAAAGGCTTTGCAAATTCCCATTCTTAAACGGAGTGAAGTTCTCGCCTTGATTGCGGAGAGTAAAAAAACGATCGCAGTTGGCGGAACTTCCGGTAAAAGTACGACGAGTGCAATGCTTTACCAGGTGATGGAAGCTGCCGGTATGTCGCCAAGTATTATCAGTGGTGCCGGGCTGGTAAGCATTATTCGGGAAGGGAAAATTGGCAATGCAAAAGTGGGCAGGGGGGATTGGCTCATTATTGAAGCAGATGAAAGTGATGGAAGCATTGTGCAGTACAAACCAGAAATAGGGCTGCTTCTTAATATTGACAAAGACCACCAGGAGACTGATGAACTGCTGCGCATTTTC
>DGQO01000135.1 GCA_002400445.1 Chitinophagaceae bacterium UBA4412 | reverse complement strand
CCATTATCCGCATACCATTTTTCACTTTCGTCTGTAAAAACCTGTTTCCGCTTGAAAAAATCTTCATTATCCAAAAAGTACACCTGCAACCTTGCATTGGGTAGTGAAGCAACTTTTATGATAAGTGGATAATCATCATTGTCAATCGTAACATTTATACCGGAAAGCCTCACTACTTCATGCAGCCTGTGCCGGCGTTCGTTGATTACCCCAAATTTTGGCATAATGCAACGAACCTCCATATTGCTATCATTGCTTAAAACGGCCAGTTTATTTACCGTTTCTGCAAATTCAGTAAGTTCGAGGTAAGGAGACATCTCATTGGCAATAAATAAAATTCTTTTCTTTGTTGACATGTATGTGCTTGGTTATGGCTTGGTTCCGCAGAAAAATCCTAAACGGCTGCAAAACTACTGAAATTTATATTAATCAGCCTATCATTGCGCTTCTTTAGCCCCTAAAACCTCCTAAAATGATCATTCTAAAACATATTTCAAAACTTAACGAAACGCTTGCCAGCCATCGCAAGGACGGGTACCATATCGGCTTTGTGCCCACGATGGGGGCTTTGCACAAAGGTCATCTCTCCCTCATAAAAGCAAGCCAGAAAAGCCAGCAAATAACGGTATGCAGCATTTTTGTAAATCCTACTCAGTTTAATAATGCCAGTGATTTTGCCAAATATCCCATTACCCTTGAGCACGATATCCTGGCATTGGAGAAGGTAGGTTGCGATATTCTTTTTCTTCCTTCCGTAGCAGAAATGTATCCCGACGGCGAGGTTAAAAAGCATTACCAGTTGGGTGAAATAGAACTTGTGCTGGAAGCTGCGCATCGCCCCGGGCATTTCCAGGGAGTGTGCCAGATCGTAGATAAACTACTTCAGGCTGTGCAGCCCAACACGCTTTTCCTGGGACAAAAAGATTTTCAACAATGCATCGTTATCCGCCGAATGATGGAAATAACCAATCATATCTGCAAGTTGGAAATCGTACAAACCGTTCGGGAACCTGATGGCCTTGCAATGAGTAGCCGCAATATGCGCTTATCTCCCGGAGAAAGAATAACTGCTCACTGGATTTCGAAAGTACTGCTGCAGATCAAGGACAAACTTGTACCCGGTAACACGGACTTGCTGGAACTGGAGGCCGCCGCTACTCTTGAGGAGAAAGGCTTTAGCGTGGATTATGTGGCCGTTTGCGATACAGAAAACCTTAAACAAGTTCATGATTGGGATGGGCGACAAAAGATTGTAGCCCTGGCTGCAGCCACTATTGGTGATACCCGGCTCATAGATAATATATTACTCAACTGATACCTGAATTGCACTTTGATAGTGTGCCTTACGCAGTGTAAATTGTGAGCAGTTATGCGCAAACGTTTTTTTTCCTTACTGCAATATGTCATCTTTCTTGGTGCCGGTATATTCCTGGTGTGGTGGCAGCTTAAAAACATGACGGCTGTAGAGCGCACGGAATTTTATGCAGCTTTCAGGCATACCAATTATTGGTTGATGATTCCTGTATTAATCATGAGCCTGCTAAGCCACCTGAGCCGGAGCATGCGTTGGAAATTATTGATGGAACCGCTGGACTATAATCCTGCTCTCAGGAATGTATTTGCTGTTACAATGGTAGGTTACCTGGCAAATGCCGCCATTCCCCGCCTGGGCGAAGTATTGAAATGCAGTTTCCTTGCCCGGTATGAAAAATTAAAAATCGATAAACTTTTTGGAACCATACTCGTAGAGCGCACTTTCGACCTTATATGTTATGTCATATTTATTGGCTTCACTATCCTGCTTCAAATCAATGTTATTGGTGCTTATTTCCGCAAAAAACTGGAGGTATTTGGGCAGGGAGAGGGTATGCCCATTTGGGCGAAGGCACTCCTGGTGATTGCCGCACTGCTGCTGCTCCTCTTAACCCTCCGCTGGCTCGTAAAAAAATACCCGCATAACCGCATCGCATTAAAACTAAATGGATTTGTAAGAGGCGTAGCTGCTGGCTTTGATACGATCCGTCACTTAAAAAAAAGGAAACAGTTTTTAGCCCATACCATCTTCATCTGGGCAATGTACCTGTTACAGATTTATATTGGCTTTTTTGCTATGCAAGGCACCATGGGCCTAAATATCCTGGCAGCATTTTCCGTTTTGTCCCTGGCCACACTGGCCATGATTATAACACCAGGTGGCATTGGTTCGTTTCCCATTTTTGTAATGGAAACTTTGTTGATGTATTCTATTGCAGCTCCGGTGGGTAAAGCCTTTGGGTGGCTTATCTGGGGAGGAAATACTGCAATTGTAATAGTGGCAGGAATATTTTCTCTTTTGCTACTCCCCTATTTTAACCGAAAAAAGCATGAGCCTGACTCTGTCACATTTTCTTAAATTGGTTACAATAGTTTCACCCTAATAAAAGAAAAAACAATTGCAAAAAAGAAGAACAATAGTACGGGATATAAGCTGGCTCTCTTTTAATGCCAGGGTATTGCAGGAAGCGGGTGACGAAACGGTACCCTTGAGAGAACGCATCAAATTTTTAGGCATTTTTTCAAACAATCTTGACGAATTTTTTCGGGTGCGGGTGGCCACGCTCAAGCGCATGACACTTGTAGGTGCCAAAACAAAAATGCATATGGAACGGCAGCCAGAAAGCATCCTGGAAGAAATTGAAGAAAAAGTAAATCTTCAGCAACTCGAGTTTGAGCGCATTTGGAAAGAGATACAAAAAGAGCTGGCCAGGGAGAAAATATTCCTCGTTAATGAAAAAAGGCTAAGCCGGGAACAACAAAAATTTGTTGTTGATTACTTCAATGAGCAAGTACGCAGTTACATCATCCCCCTGATGATTGAAAGCATACAGGCTTTCCCTACGCTGAACGATAAAAGTATTTACCTGGCATGTAAACTTAGCCGCAGGGATAAAAGTATTCCGCAGCGCTTTGCACTCGTGAGCGTACCCACGAGGCATCTTAACCGCTTTATAATGCTGCCATCCAAAAACGAGGAACGACAGATTATTCTGCTGGAAGATGTAATTCGGTTTTGCCTGCCGTATATTTTTTCTTTTTTTAAATATGACCAGTTTTCTGCGCATGTCATTAAAGTTACCCGTGATGCAGAGATAGATATTGACAACGATGTTTCTACTACGCTAATCCAAAAATTGGAGAAAGGTTTAAAGAGCAGAAAATCTGGCAAGCCCGTACGTTTTGTATTTGATAAAGAAATTGATATCGGCCTGCTCACGTACCTGGTTAAAAGGCTTGGCCTTTCTTTGAGAGAGAATCTTATTCCAGGCGGCCGCATTCACAACTTCAAAGACTTCATGGAATTTCCGGATGCCGTTTTCACACAAAAGAGCAGCCGCAAAAAACCGTTTACCCATCCGCTGTTAAGGCATGCAGATAGTGTAACCAATGTAATATTTGAGAAAGATGTGATGCTCAATTTTCCTTATCATTCCTTTGATAGTGTAATAGACTTATTGAGAGAGGCTGCTATAGATCCGCATGTGATCAGCATCAAAATAACCTGCTACCGGCTGGCATCAAGATCAAAAGTGATCAATGCCCTTACCAATGCAGTAAGAAACGGAAAGCAAGTAACGGCGGTACTTGAACTAAGGGCAAGATTTGATGAAGAAGCAAACCTGATGTGGAAAGAAGAGCTTGAAGAAGCGGGTGCAAAAGTGGTAGTTGGCCTGCCAAATCAAAAAGTGCATGCTAAGCTTTGCATGATCCGGAAACGCATTGATAATGTAACCACGCATTATGGTTTTGTGAGCACGGGGAATCTCAATGAAAAAACAGCATTGGTATATGGCGATCAATGTATGCTTACATCTGATCGTAAGATTATGGCCGATGTAAACAGGATATTCACTTACCTGGAACATCCTAAAACAAGAATAGATATTTTAAATTCCTGCAAGACCTTATTGGTTTGCCCTACGAGCATGCGTAGGCAATTGGTCGGCTATATCAACCGGGAAATTAAAAATGCCCGGCATGGTAAAGAAGCAAGTATCATCGTAAAACTGAATTCGCTAAGTGATGAAGAACTTATCTTAAAACTTGAAGATGCAGCCCGTGCCGGTGTTGAAATCAAAATGATCATTCGGGGCATTTATTGTATGTACACCGAAAATAAAAAATTCATAAAACCGATACAGGCCATCAGCATTGTAGATGAATACCTGGAGCATGCCCGGGTGATTATCTTTGGCAATGGAGGAAATAAAACAGTGTTTATTTCCAGTGCAGACTGGATGGTGCGCAACCTTGACCACAGGGTGGAGGCCGCCTGCCCTGTAACCGAACCGGAAATTAAAAAGGAAATTATTGACATTATCAACATCCAGTTAAGCGACAACGTGAAAGCCCGGATACTGGATAACGATTTAAAAAATGAGTACGTAAATAGTCGAAACAAAGTGAAAGTGCGCTCGCAGGTAGAAACTTACCATTACCTGCGGAATAAAAAATACCAGGCCGCACCACAACATCCTAACCAAACGGAAGTGTAAATGCATGCTCCCGTTTAAGTGTTGTACTTTGAGCCTCCATATTTGTTTCACTTCTAAAAATGCCAGAATAATTTGATACTTGCAGCAATTGATATTGGCAGTAACGCCGCCCGCCTACTCATTACCGAAGTGATTGGTCATAATGTTCCTCGTCCGGTGTATAATAAGCTCAACCTTTTCAGGGTTCCGCTTCGCCTGGGATTTGACGTGTTTGAATCGAAGCAAATCTCCCCCGAAAGAATGAAGATGCTCCTGGATACCATGATGGGATTTAAATACATGATGCGTGCTTACAAAGTAGAAGGGCTCCTGGCTTGCGCTACCAGTGCCATGCGGGATGCAGAAAATTCAGCAGCAGTGCTTGCTGCAGTACGGGAAAGTTCCGGCATAGAAATAGAAATCATCAGCGGCGATTTGGAAGCAAACATGGTTTACGAAAACCATATCAACGCAAATATGGCCAATGACCACACCTACATGTATATCGATGTGGGCGGAGGTAGTACGGAAATATCCTTTTTCACTAACAATAAACTGGCCCTCAAACAATCCTTTAATATTGGCACAATCCGCTTGCTTAAAAAACAAGTAGCCGATACACAATGGGACGAAATGAAGGCTGTGATCAAGGATTTTACCAGGGGGCAAAAGCAAGTAACAGCCATAGGTACGGGTGGTAATATCAATAAGGTTTTTTCTTTGAGTAAAAGAAAAGATGGAAAGTCTTTACCGCTCGATCTGCTGCGGGATTATTATAAAGAATTTGACAGCTTCACGGTGGAAGAACGTATTGAGCGCTATAGTTTCCGCTCAGACAGGGCAGACGTAATTGTGCCCGCACTTTCTNNNNATAATGAAATAAACAGAACTATCGGGGGAGGCTGCCAGATTCAGGTGATATATTCTATTTTTCCAGGTATGTGAGTTCAGTCATTTGATTTTTCAATGCAAAAATAAATCTCCCTACTTTTACAAACCCATCGGTGCTACAAGGATTTGTTTTATTCTAATGCAGAGCCACTTTCCTTTGCTCCTTCTCTCTTAAAATGAATATGGCATGTCTGTAAATAAAGATGTAAAAAAGATAACGACGCATACGCTTCAGAAAATGAAAGCGGCTGGAGAAAAGATCTCCATGATTACAGCCTACGATTTTTCTTTTGCAAAAATATTTGATACCGCCGGTATCGAAATTATTCTTGTAGGAGATAGTGCAAGCAATGTAATGGCCGGGCACGAAACTACCCTACCCATCACCCTTGATCAAATGATTTATCATGCTTCTTCGGTGGTAAGAGGTGTACAAAGGTGCCTTGTTGTTGTAGACCTGCCATTCGGTTCTTACCAGGGAAACTCCAGGGAAGCCCTCAGTTCCGCTATTCGTATTATGAAAGAAACCGGCGGGCATTCTGTTAAACTGGAGGGAGGCGAAGAAGTGTTAGATTCCATTCGGCGCATAGAAGATGCCGGCATACCAGTAATGGGTCACCTTGGCCTCACGCCCCAAAGCATTTATAAATTTGGCACTTACACCGTAAGGGCCAAGGAAGAAGCCGAAGCAGAAAAATTGAAGAAAGATGCATTGCTGTTACAGGAAGCTGGTTGTTTTGCTATCGTGCTGGAAAAAATTCCGGCCGCACTTGCCACAGAAGTTTCTCAAAGCCTTCAAATTCCCACCATTGGAATTGGTGCCGGGGGAGGCTGCGACGGGCAGGTGCTTGTAATGCACGATATGCTTGGCATCAACACNNAGCATTATATTTCCGATGTAAAGCGTGGTGATTTCCCGAACGACAAAGAACAATATTGATTGCAGATATGCTAAATCGTTAGTTTAAATTTAAATGATTGCTATGACAGCCTTTTTAAAAGAATTGGGAATTGCAGCCCATAATCCCGGCGTATCTACCGGCCTAAACTGGATTAAATCCAAAGGAGCAAAAATCCAAAGTTTTTCTCCTGTAGATGGACAACTTATTGGTACCGTAACTGCTGCCGACGAAACGGCGTACCAGGCCGTTGTAGAAAAAGCTACCATCGCATTTGCAGAATGGAAACAATGGCCTGCCCCCAGGCGTGGTGAAATTGTTCGGCAGGTGGGAAATGAATTGCGCAGGCAAAAAACAGTTCTCGGTAAATTAGTGAGTTACGAAATGGGCAAAAGCCTGCAGGAAGGCATGGGCGAAGTGCAGGAAATGATTGA
>DGQO01000141.1:5121-6597 GCA_002400445.1 Chitinophagaceae bacterium UBA4412 | reverse complement strand
TTACTGGGGTGTGTGGCATGGCCAACATCGGTTTGAAGATTTTGAAAAATACCGCACCCGTTTTATGAGCGAATATGGTTTTCAATCTTTCCCCGATTTTGAAACAGTTAAAAAATATACGATTCCTGCAGACTACGATATTGAAAGCAGGGTGATGGCTTCGCATCAGCGCAGCGGCATCGGAAACTTGCGCATTAAAGAATACATGGGCTGGTACTATAAAACGCCCACCAACTTTGAAGACTTTTTATACATGAGCCAGGTACTGCAGGCCCATGCGTTAAAAATAGCTGCAGAAGCGCACCGGGGAAATATGCCCTACTGTATGGGCTCTTTATACTGGCAGATCAATGATTGCTGGCCGGTGGCAAGCTGGAGCAGCACCGATTATTACCACAAATGGAAGGCCGCTCATTATACGATTAAGAAAGCCTACGAACCCCTTTTAGTGACGGCTAAAGCGGAGGGCGACGATATTATCATCAAAGGAATTTCTGATCTCTTAACGGATGCAAAAGGCTTGCTGACACTAACGCTGCTCGATTTTAATGGTGAGCTACTTTTCAAAAAAACTGCCGCAGTTACGCTCTTTAAGAATACCAGCACGAAAATATTTACCATCCGTAAGGCTGATCTTTTAGGAAAAGCAGATACAAAAAGGGTAGTGTTGAAAATCGAATTTTCTGCTGAGCATCAGCGCAGCGCCAATAACCTTTTCTATTTTGAAGCAGTGAAAGATTTAATCTTAGAAAAACCAACCATCAACATGGAACTGGTGCACAAAGATGGAAAGCAAATGCTCCAACTGCGTTCGGATAAGCTGGTGAAAGACCTGTATTTAAATTTTCCCGGGCAAGCCGTAACGCTTGCTGATAATTATTTTGATTTGCTGCCGCATGAAGTGAAATGGATTGAACTGAAGCCGGGCGATAAACCAGATATGAAAAATGTGGAAATTAAACATATTCAACAAACAAAATAGATCGTACAAACCTGCAGGTAGTTTTAGGAAAAGGCCGGCCGGCTTGCTTAAGCAGCGTCCTAAATTAAATGCCGCAAAACTGTACTAGATTTATGACTTTCTGATATCGAACTTATAAAAATCGCCAGATGATGTTCCTCAAAAAACCAACAGTTATGTCAAAACTTTTCATTGTTCTTTTACTGCTTTTGCAAAGCAGCTTTCTATCCGCACAAAACGGGTTTACAAACCTTTTTAATGGCAANNACGGGAAATACTTTTTTAGTTACGGAAAAGCAATACGGCGATTTCATCCTGGAACTGGATATTTATGTAGAAGATGAAGAAGGAAATTCCGGGGTGCAGACCCGCAGCCATTTTGATGCAGAGGCAAACCATGGGGAGGGCAGGGTGTATGGCAGGCAGTGCGAAGTAGATCCCACATTCAGGAAATGGAGTGGGGGTATTTATGATGAGGGCAGACGAAACTGGCTGTACCCTATGCAATTGAATGC
>DGQO01000141.1:0-5001 GCA_002400445.1 Chitinophagaceae bacterium UBA4412 | reverse complement strand
GCCAATGTGTATGTGGCTAACTTTCTGCCAAACACTTTGACCACTTATGAAAAAAAGGATGGCTGGAAATTGTTGTTTGATGGTAAAACGAATAATGGATGGGTGCGGGCTTACCAGGATCAGTTTCCGGCAAAGGGCTGGATCATCCATAACGGCAGCATTACCGTACAATCATCTGATGGCCGGCAGGCTGGCGGCGGCGGCGATATTGTAACTAAAGATGCGTATGCTGCTTTTGATTTATCCTTTGAGTTTAAATTATCGCCGGGTGCCAACAGTGGCGTGAAGTATTTTGTAACGCTGGAGCAGGTATCAGACAGCTCCGCCATTGGGCTGGAGTACCAGTTGCTGGATGATACTTTGCACCCGGATGCAAAGCTGGGCCGGGATGGCAACAGGACACTGGCCTCTTTATACGACATTATGAAAGCAGAAAAAACAAATCGTTTTTTACGGCCCATCGGTGCCTGGAATTTTGGCAGGCTGGTAGTGTATCCTAATCAAAAAGTGGAGCATTACTTAAATGGGGTGAAAGTATTGGAATACATCCGTGGGTCAAAAGATTTCCGTGATCTTGTGGCCATCAGTAAATATAAGATCTGGAAAAACTTTGGCGAAGCATACGAGGGTCGTATTCTTTTACAGGATCACGGCGATGAAGTTTCTTTCCGGAGTATAAAAATCAAAACATTGAAATAATACTTTCCCAGCATCCAGCATCCAACGTCTCACATTTCACATCTAACAATAAACACTATGTCATCACGTCGTAAATTCATACAACAGTCTGCACTTGCTGCAGCAGGAACATACCTTGGCACTATGGGCCTTAGCGCAAAAAGCTACGCTAATATTATAGGTGCCAATGATAGAATCAGGATGGGAGCTGTGGGCTTTTCTGACCGCTTCCGTCATTCCCTGTTTCCCAGTTTTCAAAATCATTATAAAGAATTGAATTTTGATTTTGTAGCGGTATCAGATATCTGGAAAACCAGGCGGGAGGAAGGTCATGCATTTTTGCAAAATGCCATGGGTCATGATATCATTGCCTGCAAAAATAATGAGGAACTATACCATGTAAAAGACCTGGATGCGGTGATCATTGGCACGGCAGATTTTCAGCATGCATTGCATTGCATAGAGGCCATGAAAGCAAAAAAAGATGCCTATGTAGAAAAGCCATTTGCAGAAACGATGGAGGATAATATTGCTGCCCTCTCAGCGGTAAAAGCATCTAGGCAAATTGTGCAGATTGGCTCTCAGCGCAGGAGTGGCGGCAATTACAAAGCGGCGGCTGATTTTGTGCAGGCGGGAAAGTTTGGGCCAATTACTGCCGTAGAACTTACCTGGAATGTGAATCAGCCCGGGCGCTGGCGCCGGCCAGACCTGGTAGCAAAATGCAAAGAAGAAGATACCGACTGGAAACGATTTTTACTNNGTTCATTGGTTTTCCGGATTGCCGCACCCTCGCAGTGTGGTGGCCAATGGCGGCATTTACATGTGGAAAGATGGCCGAACAAACTGGGATACTACTACGGCCGTTTTTGATTATGGCCCGCTGAATGATTTGAACAGCGGCTTCCAGGTTTCCTTTGCTTCCCGCATGCACAACGGCGATGAAAATCCTTCAGAAATTTATTATGCCAATGGCGGCGAGTTAAACCTCATCACCAATAGCGTTTCTCCCAAAGGGGGCCTCACCGAAAAAATGGCAGCGGCCATGGGCATGAAAGCAAACCTGCTGCCCGAAGTTTCTTTAATGGATAATGCGCCCAAAGTGGTGTCATCTGCCAATACAGGTGCGGATAGATTAACCAGCAATCACATGCGGAATTTTATGGAATGCATTCGCAGCCGGCAGCAAACCAATGCACCGGTGGAAGCAGGATATCATCATTCGATTGCTACCATCATGACCAATGCCGCCGTGCACACGGGTTCCAAAGTAACTTTTGATGAAAAGACACAACAGGTGATGGCAAATGGTAAGCCGTTTAAGTATTGAATATTGTGGGCACTGTTTTATTCTTGAAGCGGTTGTCGGTGTTCGTTCGGCGGGCAAGTGGGAGAGCAGTCCAACAACAAGGAGCGTGCTAAAAGCTAAATGTTTTAATGGTCTCTTTTCTTAAAGTATGGGCAACATAATAGCGGAGTGCCCTAAATTCTTCACCGCAACATTCCGGGAATGGAAGAAACTTTTCAAACCCGATAGTTGTTCGTAGTTGCCGGGGGTAGCTGAGGCTACAGCACGAAGAGCAACAAAGGGATAGTTGTCTTAACTTCGCACTCAAACGTAGCTATTCTGAGCGGTTCTAACGAACTACCCTTTTTTTTAGGGACTGATTTGAATTTACCCGGACAACAATGATTTTAAGTAATTTCTTACTCCTATGATACCAATGAGACCATTTTCTATTACTATTTTATTGACTCTTTTTTCCTTTATTACTTACGGCCAGGAAACCTCCGACAGTACAGAAATTGATGATGATACAACCACGACAACACAAGTTGTACAAATCAATGCAACAATACCACGAAAAAGAGGTGTGTATAAAACCTATGAAGAATACCTGAACGATTCGCCTTCGGTAGCTGCGCAATTTACTCTTACTCCGATGCGAATAAGTAAAAATAATGATCTGGTTGCCGAAGCAGTTGTTGATTATAAAGGGGGGCGACCAAAAAAAATTTGGGGTATCTCTGATGGGGAGAGTGTTTATATCAGGGTAATGGTGGGCCGGCTTTTTAAAAACCACTATTTTAAGCTGCAGTGTGATGGGCCGATACCCTATATTTTTTACGTGGAGAAAACGATTTTGCTGCCAACTGGTTTGGGTGCCATAGTCGCCCTGGGGGTTGCTGCAGGTACTGCTGCTTTGCCGCCGTCCGTCACTCTTATGGTTGTTAGAGATAATACTAATTATACGAAGCCGGTTTTGCTTGCCACCAAAGCAAGGGTTAAGAGATATCTTGCGGAGTATCCAGATCTGCTGGAAGCTTATAAGAACGAACCTAACCAGCAAAGTAAATCAACTAAGGCCAGGTACCTAACGGAGCTAAATAAAAGGAAAATGTTACAGTAACAGTTTTCCCCGATCATCAATATGTGTTCAAACTAATTATGGGTTCATTTTATTAAAAGTCGCATTTATAATCTCTGGCGTTGCTTTTACCATCATTTCGCTAAACCCAAAGGTCAGTTCAGGTTTACCTTCTTTCATTTGTTGGAACACTGCATGTATAAAATCTGAAACGGGTGGTTGAGCATCGTGTAAACCTTTGCCTCCAAGGTCTGTGTTTAAAGCAGGCGGAATCATTTCAATAACCTCGATATTTTTTGATTTTAAAATGTGTCGTAATGAAATAGTAAAGGAATGGAAAAATGCCTTTGAAGCACAATAAACCGGAACTTTGGAAAGTGGCGTAAATGCTAAACCTGATGTAACGTTGATAATTGTATCTAAAGACGCTAAATTAATAAATAGATTTATTAGATGAACGGGAGCTATAACATTTATACTAATCTCATTAGTCGCCTTTTCATAAAAATCGCTGTCTGAAATATTCATCCAATTCTGAATGCCTGCATTATTTACAAGTACATTTAAGTCTGGGTGATTTTCTGAAATCCAATCATAAAGTTCAATTCTATCTTCTTCTTTTGATAGGTCGCATACTTTCGTAATTACAGAAGGAAATTTAACCTTTACTTCTTCTAACGCTTCTTCCCGCCTGCCACAAATTATTACTGAGTTTGCTTCTTTGATAAACCTTTCGGTAAGGCCAAAACCAATTCCACTTGCTCCGCCAGTAATTAAAATTTTGTTACCTGATAATTTCATGATTTAAGTATTATTAATTTGATCGAATTCACCAAACCGATGCTGCTACGTTGCTGCTGTAAAAGTTTNNAAGTCTTGTATACATTGTTCTCTTATTTTCCAAATTTCGGCAAGCGTGAAGTTTAGTTGTTTGTTATCAGCGAGCCAGGCTGCAAGATAATTTTTATGATAGTTTACTTTGTAATCTGTGATTTGCTCTGGCGAGATTTCGATTTCTTCAACCAGGTCGGCTAAAAAGGCTGTCGGCTTAGTATTTATTTTTGTAAAGTCGAGAATTTGCCCTTCAAATTTTAAGTAACAATGTGCTTCAGGAAGATATTCTAATTTATTTTGTAAGAGTGTCGCTGAAATTTCAGGCGTATTTTTCTCATTCATTTTAAAAAGCCCAAGAAAGAGTTTAATTTTTCCAAAGTTGTTTTCGTCAGCAAGTCTTTTGAGTAAAGCGTGTTTTGTGCTGCAAGTTCCGCAGTTGTCTGCAAATACAGAAGCCAAATTATTTTTGTCTTCGTTTCGTCCGTATTTAAGTTGTCTAACAAATAAAACGGCTTCATTAAAAGTCAAAATGTTTCTTTCAACAAATTCTCTTGAAATTCTTTCCCAAGATTTTATGTCAAAGTCGGGTTGATTTGTCATTGCGGTGTTGTATTTTTTTGGCGGTTCCCCGCTGCTATTCCAACTCTTCTATAAATATAAACCAAACCATTCTTGCTGTAGGAAGTTTTTGTTTCTGGCCCTTCCTGTTCCGCATAACGGGTAAATTCTTTTCCGTCATACTTATAGATTCCGGCACCCGTTGTTCCAAACCAAAGATTGCCGTCTTTGTCCTTTATAGAACAACGAAACATGGTGTGGGTGCTTACGCCATTTGGCAAACTGATGTTGGCTTCTCCCACCATCTGTGTGTCAGTCTTGTTGGGTAGTTCGGTTAAAATCTGTGGTTGAGTTTGTCCGTTGCAAGAGGTAAACGTTATAAGCAAAATGGAGATGAAGGCTTTATTCAATGTTCTGATTACTTTTTTCATTGACCCTTTGTCTGATGGCATACGGAACAAAGTTAGCCACGTTTACGGATCGGAGAGTGCGGAACTCTGCTGGTTGTTTGTGATTGCCGGCTGCTGAGGCTACAGCACGAATACCAGCAACGGCGAAAGGAAAA
>DGQO01000212.1:20771-32913 GCA_002400445.1 Chitinophagaceae bacterium UBA4412 | reverse complement strand
GCAAACAAAGTAATGAGTGCATCTGACGCATCAAAATGAAAATCATTGTTGCAACTGCTCACAATATTGTAGGTCCACAAATACGTTTTTTGCATACCATCTTCAAATGCTGCACGCTCAGTTGCCGGCAGGGACGAGTGTGGCTGGCTTTCTACATTAAATAGAGAAAGCACCAGGTTGTTGGTTAAAAAAGTTGTGTGTTTCATGATCTGAGGTTTAATAATTTAAAAAATGACTTTCGGATTTTTTAAAATATTGGTCAGGTCATTCAGAGGATGAGGAAAATATACAGACTCGCTACGGGAGCAAAAGTTGCATTAAGTTGTATGGGATTTTAAAAAGGATAACTGGTGTACGGAATCTTGGTAGAAGGGCGATTGTGTACATAAATATAGAGAAGTTTATCAGATCAGCTTACAAATGTGAATAAAATGAAAAGCCTGATAAAATTACGGCTTGAAGCTTAAGCATTTAGGGCAAGAATATTAAAACACTCTCCTCTAAAAAGCAAGGGAGATTTATCTTTGCCCCATGGCAGAAGATCTAAACCTGGCTACAGGTACAAAAAAAGAACAATACCTGGGCCTGTTACCACAAATCAAAGCACTGATTGAATACGAGCCCGACCTGGTGGCCAACCTGGCAAATATAGCAGCAGCATTAAAGGAGCAATTCGATTGGTTTTGGGTAGGGTTTTACCTGGTAAAAGCAGATGCACTTGTGCTGGGTCCTTTCCAGGGACCGGTTGCATGTACCCGCATCGCAAAAGGCCGGGGTGTATGCGGCACCGCATGGGCCCAAGGGTGTACATTGATTGTACCCAACGTTGAGTTGTTTCCAGGGCATATCGCTTGCAGCAGTTTGTCTAAATCGGAAATTGTGGTGCCCATCCTCACTGAAGGAATTGTGGTAGGTGTGCTGGATGTGGACAGCGAAACCTTCGATAGTTTTGATGAAACCGACAAGCAATTTTTGGAAGAAGTTATAAGTTGGATTAAGCTGTAAAATCAAGCCTTTTTTGAAAGGCCGTCCTTCCATGTCCAAAGATAGCGACAGGCATAGGTTCTGTAGGGACGCCACTTTTCAGCAAGTTTCAACATTTTTACTTTCATTTCTTTCTTATCGGCAGGGTCTATATTATACAAGCGACACATCGCCTGCTGAATACCTAAATCATCCACCGCAAATACATCTTCCCTGCCAAGGGTAAACATCAGAATCATTTCTGCTGTCCATCTACCTATGCCTTTAACCTCGCATATAAAATCGATGAATGCTTCATCCTCCATCTTGTGCAGGCGTGCATCTGTAAGTTGATGCGCAATAAAAAATTCGCACACATTGCGTACGTAGGAAACTTTTGCGTTGCTTAAGCCGATGGCCCGCAGCACAGATGGTTCTACAGAAAGAATATCCGTCGGGGATGGATATTTTTTCGGAAACAATGCCAGAAATCGCTTAAAAATTACATCCGCCACTTTGGTACTCAATTGCTGACTGATGATGGATGAACAGAGGCTGAGATGGATATGCTTTTTTTTATTCAGCACCATTACAGGCTGTTGTTGAATTGCGCTGGCAAGTTTTCTATCTTTATTCAGATGGGCAAGATGTGACATAGTATAATTAGTATCAGGCAAGAGTCCAGCTCATTTCTCCATCCTTCTCATCTTTGATCATAATACCCATTTGCGTAAGCTGGTTGCGAATTTTATCTGATGTTACAAAATCCTTTTTTGTTTTGGCCTCTTTTCTGATGTCGATTAGCAACTGCATTATGGACTGAAATAGTTCATTATCATTTTCAGACACCGCTTTTAGTCCCAGGATATCTTCAAGGAAGATCCGAAAATCATTTTGCATCCGGGTGATCGTTTTTGCTGAAAGGCTATCTGCAGCAATGTGCTTGTCTTTAATACCGTTAATCACGGGGGCCATTTCAAAAAGATTGGCAATCACTTTTGGCGTGCTCAGATCGTCATTAATAAAATCATGTAATTCGTTTAACCAGGTATTTACCTGCTTATCTAATTCTGCATCCGCAGCAATACCTTCATGGGCAGCATTAAGATTTTTTAAATTTTCATAAGCTTCCCATAAGCGTTTCAGCGCTTTTTCGCTGGCTACAAGTGCCTCGCTACTAAAATCGAGCGTACTGCGGTAATGACTTTGCAGGATGAAGAATCGTACCGTCATAGGGTGAATCGGCTGGCTGAGCAGGGGATGATCTCCGCTAAAAAGCTGGCGCAGCGTGATCACATTATTATAACTCTTGCCCATCTTTTTCCCATTGATGGTAATCATGTTATTGTGCATCCAATAGCGCACCGGCGCTTCATGATTGCAAATGGTGCTTTGAGCAATTTCACTTTCATGGTGCGGAAATAATAAATCCATACCACCACCATGAATGTCGAACCGGGCACCCAGGTATTTTGTAGCCATAGCAGAACACTCTATATGCCAGCCTGGAAAACCATCGCCCCATGGGCTGCTCCAGCGCATGATATGCTCTGGCGTTGCCGATTTCCACAAAGCAAAATCAGCCTTGTCCCGCTTTTCATCCTGCCCGTCCAGCAGGCGGGTGGTTTCTAAAAGATCGTCGAGCACACGCCCGCTTAACTTTCCGTAATCGTGGCCTTCTGCATATTTTTTTACGTCAAAATAAACAGAGCCATTCACTTCATAAGCGTAGCCTTCGCTTATAATTTTTTTAATCATATTGATCTGTTCCACGATATGGCCCGTAGCTGTTGGCTCAATCGTAGGCTCAATGCAATTGAATTGGAGCATCGCCCAGTGATATAAGTTGGTATATTTTTGCACCAACTCCATTGGTTCCAATTTTTCTAAAATCGCTTTTTTTGAGATTTTGTCTTCGGCTTCTCTTCCTTCTTCTTCAAAATGACCGGCATCTGTAATATTGCGCACATACCGAACCTTGTATCCTAAATACATGAGATAGCGGTAAAGCACATCAAATGTAATGTATGGACGAGCGTGGCCAAGATGGCTCTCCCCGCTTACTGTAGGACCGCACACATACATACCAACATGGCCTTGTGTGATGGGTTCAAAAACTTCTTTTTGCCTGCTGAGAGAATTATAAATTTTAAAAGACATATTTTAATATTTGCAACCGGGCAGGAACTTTTTTTAAAAGAAAGCCTGGGAAATGTGCTAATGAATTGCAGCGAAATTAAAAAGATAATTGCAACGGGCGCTGATCCGTGGCAGAAAGCTTTAGCAACAGAGACAGCAAGCAGAATAATATCCTATCATTTTGGGGAGTTGGTTTTCTGAAAACTTAGATCGCAGATGATGGGAAAATGGTCACTGATCTGCTTATTATACCTGTCAAACTGCATTACGCTAAATTCCGGACCCACAAAAATATTATCAATCCTGAGCGTAGGGGAAATTCCGGAAAAAGTGCGGCCGATGCCTGTTCCCTTTTCTGCAAAAGTATTCGTTAATCCTTGGCCGATGGTGTAATAAGCATAACTATTAGGCACGTCATTAAAATCTCCACACACAATTACCGGGTAGGGACTGAGACTGATTTCCGCCCTGATCACATCACTTTGCAGTTTACGCCTGATGGAACCGGCCTTAAATTTAGCCACTATGCTTTTTCCTTTTTGTAAATCTGTTTTGTTCTCCATATTGGGAGCATCCAAATATTGCCTATCCTGGTCTGAAAACCTTAGAGACTGCAAATGGATATTGAAAATGCGAAAGGTGTCTTTTGCCTTTACCATATCTACATGCTGAAAAATGGAGTTATAGTCTTTAGGATTTTGGCTCACCGTGGTTTTACCTACAAGGGGATACTTTGATACAATGATGATACCGAACCGATGCTCCCTGTCGAAATCTAATTTAGGATTATAGGAATAAAAGTAATACGGCATACCAATGCTTTGTAAAATTTTGGGCAGATAGTTAATCGCAGAGGAATCTTTTTCTCCGGCCACCATTTCCTGGAAGCAGGCCAGGTCTGGGTTATAGGTCTTAATGATATCCAGCATCTGCTGCTTTTTTTCAGGGTGCTTTTTATGCTGTATAATTTCAAAATGCTGCACATTCCAACTCATTACCCGGATCATATTGGGATCTTTAACGAGAGAAAAATGATGTGCCCTAAATTTTACGAGATGCCGCAGCGGCGTCCAGGCCAGTAGCATTGCAGTAAGGCTGATGAGCATATATGCTGGCTTTATCATGAGCCAGAAAAAAGCAAATATGCCAAGAATGAGCAGTAAATAAAAAAGGCCGAGCGTTAAAAATCCCAGGAACCAGAATTTTGCGGGGTCAAAATAATGATTATAACAGCCTATCAAAAAAAGAACTGCCACCACCAAATTGATGAAGACGAAAGTCTTTTTCGTAAAACGTCTGAACCAGGTGACCATGCTCTAAAGATAGGAGGAAAACAAACCGAAGTAAGTCGTTTTATACAACAGGTATGTATTAAAACATTCGCTAGTTTTTTAGCGGCGCTCCCACAGCAATAGCGCAATCATGACCGGGCTGCCCGTGTGGTGGGTTCAGCTTAGCCTGAATGTTACGGCTTGCATTTGGCACATCCTGGGGAGCAGGAACAGAAATAGGTGCCGCTTTGGCGCTATTCTGAGGTACTGCTGTTACAGGTTTAGAGGTGAGCGGCGCTCCTACAGCGATGGCACAATCATGGCCGGGCTGTCCGTGCGGAGGATTTAGACCCGCAGAAGGCATCATTGCTGCTGCCTGCTCTGCACTAATGGTATTTACATCCTGCAGCCTGATGGCTGAATCGCCTACCTGCAAAACGCTATTGCTATCTGCCACAATATTACTGACGGGTTTAGCCGCAGGTACGATATCAGGATCACTGGCGGGGCTGCTAAACTGCTGGCACCCGGCGCAAAGTATTATAAAGGAGAAAAAAAATAAACGGATCATATTTTTAATTGTTCAACATGAGGGGCATCACCAGCATCAATAAAACTTCCGCTTCGCCCTGATCTGTGGGTTTAATAATTCCTGCTTTGGTGGCAGTACTTAATTCCATATTAATTTCTTCAGTGTCGGCACCATTCAGCATTTCTATCAGGAATTTTGCGTTGAACGCAATTTGCAAATCTTCGCCGTCATACTGGCAAGCCATCCTTTCATTTCCTTCAAAACTGAAGTCCACATCCTGGGAAGCAAGTTGCAGTTCACTACCACTAATACTCAGGGCCACCTGGTTAGTACTTTTATTGGAGAAAACACTTACCCTGCGCAGTGCATTTTGAAAAGCAGTGCGACTCACGGTGAGCTTATAAGGGTTATCTACAGGAATAACCACCTTGTAGTCTGGGAAGCGGGCATCAATAAGCCTACACACTAGTTCTGTACCTCCATGCTTCACAAAAAAATGGTTCTTGTTGTAAGAGATTTCCAGCTCATCATCATTATCAGGCAATGCTGTTTTGAGCAATTGTAATGGCTTCTTGGGAACAATAAAAGAATCTTTTTGTGGGCATTTTATATCGCTGCGGGTATATTTTACCAGTCGATGCGCATCTGTAGCTACAAAACTGAGCCCCGTGGGATCAAGTTCAAAATATACACCCGTCATAGCTGGACGTAAATCGTCATTACTCACGGCAAAAAGCGCTTTATTAATCCCAGTAACAAGAGCGCTGGAAGTCATACTGAAATTATTAGCATCATCTGCCGCAGGCTCTTTAGGAAAGTTGTCTGGGTTTTCTCCCATTACCTTATACTTACCATTGTCTGTAGTAATTTCAACGGCAAAGTTTTTATCAATATTAAAAGTAAGCGGCTGCTCAGGAATATTTTTCAAAGAGTCCAGCAGAATTTTTGCGGGAATACACACCTTGCCACTGTCTTTTGCTTCAATATCGAGATGCACCTTCATTACTGTTTCCAGGTCTGTGGCCACAACCGTAAGCTTGTTCTTTTCTATTTCAAAAAGGAAATCTTCCAGTATAGGTAACACGGTATTTGCATTGATAACACCACTAATTTGCTGCAGTTGTTTCAGGAGCGCAGAAGAGGAAACGATAAACTTCATAAGTAATTAATAATTGAAGATCAAAGATAATTTTCTTTGTAAAGCCGAAAGATAATAATTTTTACGTGGGCAAGGAAAACAGGGGGCCAAAACGCAAAGGAAAAATGCGTATCCGTATTCTGAGGTTATCCTTTTTTAAAAATAATACTAGGCTATGTTTGGTCAAAATATTGGAACGGAGAAAGCGCTGCAAAAGATTAAGCAGTACTGCGCTTACCAGGAGCGTAGTCACACCGAAACCAAAGAAAAACTTTACAGTTTTGGCCTGCGCCAGCAGGAAGTAGAGCAGCTCCTTGCTCAATTGATTGAGGAAAATTATCTAAATGAGGAGCGTTTTGCAATTGCCTTTGCAGGGGGAAAATTCAGGATGAAACAATGGGGGAAGGTAAAAATCAGGTATGAACTGCGGCAGCGTAAAGTGAGCGAGTATTGCATAAAAGCGGCTCTTAAGGAAATATCCCAGGATGATTACGAGGCCTGCCTGCATAAACTGGCCAAAGCAAAACTGTTGACGTTAAAGGGAGAGAGAAACTTATTTACCAGGAAAGCAAAGCTACAGGCCTATTTGCTTCAGAAAGGATTTGAGGCTTCCCTTGTTTCTCCTATAGTACAGGAGATTTAAGCCCAGAGTCCGCAGTTTTAAAAAAGCCGTTTTTTGCGCCCCGCAAATACATTACTTTTGCGCCCGAACCTGCTTTAATCCTGCATTTGTTGAGCTCAATATTTCAGTTTTTTAGCTTTTCATTTAACCTTTCATTAACCGTGGGGCCTGCTATTTTTGCCGCACAAGAATACATTTATGAGAAAATTTGCCGTAGCATTTGTGGCTACAATTGTTTCGCTTTCTGCCCTGGCACAGGAAACTCCTTCTACAAAAATTAAAACTCCCTTAAACCGTGCTGCTGATCATTTTATGTTTCAGCTTATGTACAATGGCTGGCAGGGAGCGCCAGACAGTATTCAAAGTCATATTTCCGGGTTTCAGCGCAGTGCCAATGTGTACCTTATGTTTGATAAGCCTTTCAAAGGAAATCGAAAGATGAGTGTGGCTGCAGGATTGGGCATTGGCACTACCAATATTTATTTCAAGAAAATGATTGTAGATATTGCCAGCAATACAACTTCTCTTCCTTTTATTGTAGCAGATAATTCTAACAACTATAAGAAGTTTAAACTGAGCACAGCATTCCTTGAGGTGCCCCTGGAATTAAGGTTTATGAACGAGCCTGAGATCCCTAATAAATCTTTAAAAGCTGCGCTGGGTATAAAGATTGGCACTATGGTTAATGCGCATACCAAGGGAAAAGTGTTACGAAATGCCGCAGGCAATACCATTAATAATAGTACAGACAAAGTACTTTCTAAAAATTATTTTAATACAACCCGGCTAGCTGCCACGGTCCGTGTTGGCTATGGCATATTCAGCCTTGTGGGTGCTTATAGCCTCAGTCCCACTTTTAAAGACGGCGTTGCGCCGGCGATGAAAGGATGGCAAATAGGTCTTTCTATCAGTGGTCTGTAAAAGGATTAACAATATTTATGATCCCCCGCAATCCGGGGGATTTTTTTGCCCCATAGCAAAGGCCTAAATTTGCGCCTCACTACTTCAATCACCGGTTCACCAAGTACCAAATCATTCAATGAGCGATGACATAAAACACGAATGTGGCCTTGCATTCATTCGTTTACGAAAGTCTTTCAGCTATTATCAGCAAAAATATAACTCAGTATTGTACGGCCTCAATAAGTTGTATCTCCTCATGGAAAAACAACATAACCGGGGCCAGGATGGTGCCGGTGTAGCTGCTGTAAAATTGAATACTGAGCCAGGCTATCCCTTTATATATCGCCGCCGAAGTAATGCTACGCAGCCCATCGCAGACTTATTTACCCAGATATCTGCAGAGATTCATGAAGTGGAAAAATACCAGCCAGACATCAGTAGCCATCCCGGCCTGATGAAGGGTCATGTTGGTGTAATGGGCGAGGTATTGCTGGGTCATTTACGCTACGGTACCCAGGGAAAAAACAATGTAGAATTTTGCCATCCCTTTATTAAAAAGAATACCATTCCTGCACGTAACCTCGTGCTTGCAGGCAATTTTAACCTGGTAAATACCGAAGAACTCTTTAGCCTGGCCAATATGGCTCCTGGGGAATTCCAGGTACAAAGCGATCTGGCTGCAATGATGGAAGTATTGCATCATTTTATTGTTAAGGGAGACGAAAAAGCTCCCGGGGAACTTGATATTGCTACAGTGCTGAAGCGTGCTGTGCCACTTTTTGATGGTGGTTTTCATTTTGGCGGAATTGTGGGAAATGGTGATGCCTTTTTGATGCGGGATGCTCACGGCATCCGGCCAGCCTATTATTATGTAAATGATGATGTAATTGTAGGAGCTAGCGAGCGGGCTGCAATCCGCACCGCTTTTAACCTGGAGCAGGATGAAGTAAAAGAGTTAATGCCGGGAAATGCGCTGATTGTAAAAGCCGATGGCTCCTACACCGTACAGGAGATTTTGGCGCCAAAAGAGCGCAAAGCCTGTAGTTTCGAGCGTATTTATTTTAGTCGTGGCAGCGATGAAAAGATTTATAAAGAAAGAACGGCGCTGGGCCATTTCCTTAGTAAAACGGTGCTCAAAGCGCTTAATTACGATTTAAAGCATACTATATTTTCGTTTATACCAAACACGGCTGAAACCGCATTTTACGGTTTAATAAAGGGAGCTGAAGATTATTTGAACAATATTAAAATTGAGCGTATCCTAAGCTGGGGTAAAGATTTTGATGAGGAAAAACTGGCGGAAATGGTAACCCGTAGGGTTCGGATAGAAAAAATTGCCATTAAAGACGTTAAACTGCGCACATTTATTACGGAGGATAACAGCCGGAACGAAATGGTACAACACGTATATGATATCACTTACGGCACCGTAAAAAAAGATGTGGATACGCTGGTTGTGATAGACGACAGCATTGTGCGGGGTACCACTTTAAAGGAAAGTATCATCAGGATGCTTAGCCGGCTGCAGCCTAAGCGCATTATCATTGTCTCGTCTGCTCCGCAAATTCGCTACCCGGATTGCTATGGTATTGACATGAGTAAAATGGGCGATTTTATTGCATTTAAAGCTGCTGTGGAATTACTGAAAGACGAAGGAAGAGAAACACTGTTATTTCAATTACTGGACCGCTGCAAAGAATTGCAACGCAATAATAAACTGCACACAGAAAATGTCGTAAAAGGCGTATATGCGTCTTTTTCAAACGAACAAATTTCCAATAAGATTGCTGAACTGATAACACCGCCTGATATTACGTTGCCCATCGATGTGATTTATCAAACTATTGAAACCTTGCACGAAGCCTGCCCCAATAATAAAGGTGACTGGTACTTTAGTGGTGATTATCCCACCCCGGGAGGAAACAAGGTATGCAATAAGGCATTTATGAATTACCTGGAAGGAAAGAATGTGCGGGGTTATTAGGATCCTGGGTAGCACCTCGCCATAGTTGCCGCTATTTTTTCAAGATAGCGGGCAGAGCTCTTTCGCCTGCGCACCGCAGGGCTGCCCATTACATATTGAACTTCTCTTTTAAAATATTGTTAAGTGGAAAAACGGGATGCAATGTTTTGCTGTGTTTTCTTGTCTTTAAAAAAGGTAGCGTAATTATCGCTGTTTTTTTGTGTTTGGCAAAGGGTTTGAGTAGAAGACAACAACTAACGAATTACACCTAATAAGAATCTTAAAAAATTAATCAACATGAAAGTAAGTAACAAAGCTTTATGGGGTATCCTGGCCGTTTCGGCGCTGGGTATTGCTTTCTACTTAGGCAGCAAAAAAAGAGACCGTAAAAAACTAAAGCGAATTGCCGAGGAGGGGTATGAGATAGCCCATGATATTTTATTTCCGGATAAGCTCCTGAGCGAAAAAAAACTTCACTACGGCCCTGTATTACCAGAATAATAGTCTTAGCTAAAAATATCGTTGAGTACCGCTGCCAGGCGAATTCCGCCTTTTAGTAATTGCTCTTCCATTAGTGCTTTGTATTTGAAATTATACTGGAACCCTAGTTTGTCTTCATTTCCTTTCACATCGCTATAAATCAAGCTAGCCAGTTGGTAGCTTTCATAGAACCAATGTTCACGGGGCTGCTGCTGCCATTGCTGGCATTGCATCTTTGTGCTGAAATTTATGGCCTTAGCATATTCAGTGTAACTCAATTGCTGAAAATCAATGAGCACTTCATCCCATATTTGGTGAAGATTGTATGGATCTTTGAACCACAAAACCCTAATGCGGTTGCCACCAAGATCATCAAGCCGGCCCACGTGCATTGGCTGATGTATATCGCCTACCAGGTGCACGAGCAAACGCAGGTACATGGGCTTTAGCGATGGATCAGTGGTCTTATCTTTCAATTGGGCCACCAGGAAATTGAGTTTGGTATACGCATTTGCAGCTGTGTCGGCGTTCAATTGTTCTATAACCTGTGCCTCCGTAAGGCCGCCTTTTAAGTTTACATAATGCCAGTTCGAAAGATGTTTATAACTGGTATCGGATTTTATAAAGTCTGGCCAGTTGGAACACATGGCCAGGTCTTCATTACCCAAAATTGCTTTCACAGCCCGGGCAGCTTTAGTAGTCAAATGCGTTTGAGCTATTTGCCCCACAATTCGGTGGCCAAGTAAACCCCAGGCCATACACTGGGAAGGAAAATAAATAACCAACGCAGCGAATAAGATCTTTCTCATGTCTTAATAAATGAATTACAAATGCTTGTATTATCTCAGGTAAGTGTACCGCTTACTTCAGAAAATTAACCGTTTGATAAATTTCCAAATTATGTTATGCAATATTGTACAAATTTGCATCATCTAATTGAAAGTAGTCGCTAAAATTAAGCGATCAAAAAATATTAAAGAAAGGCAATCCTTTCTCAACTCGGTTTTTCATAGGATATTGGATTTTAAAACAGGGCTGGATTTTTATCCTGGCCCTTTTTTTATTTAAAATGTTGAAGTCATATCCTCATCTACGCAGATGATAAAATCTGCCTTGCCTTTATTTTCCTGGTCAAGCTTTAAAACATTCGCCTGAGAAACTGTGGCGATGCTGCAGTATATCAAGTCTGGACGCTGCTGCCTGATATACCATAAAATACCTTCATTGTTTTGCGAGTGATAGGAGCCATTAAAGTGGAGGAACAAGGATTGCGGTTTATAATTCTCCAAAATGTAGTGTGCCATCGTAGCATCTTTAATAGCCTGCGCTTGCGGAAAGAAGCCAGCATTGGTATGGCCAGGCATCATTTCCAGCATTTTTTGATAGCCGGGCAAAAGAGAGTCGTACAAAATGGGTAATGGCGCAATCCATTTTTTTTCGGCAGCGCTCAAGGTATCAAGTGCATGCAATCCGCCCCGGGAAACGAGGGATGCATAGCGGCGGGGTACATTAGTGGCTACAAAAGGGATGTTATGGTCCCGGGCATAATCTACCAGGGGCGCATAGTCTGTTTTGTAATTATTCCATAAGCGGGCGGACGAATCTAATTGCTTTTTGGTTATTCTTTTTGCGAGATAATCCTGCAACTGTGCATCATTATCCCGTTCAAACATTTCGGCACCCATGATCAGGTTTTTTTTTGCAGACAAGTCTTTTGTAAGTTCCAACTCGAGCCAATGGGCGATAGGATTATCATGCAACTCCCCAAAAAAAACCAGGTTAGCTTCTCTGGAAGTTTTCAGCATTTTACGATACGATACTTTTTTGCCTTTTGCATTATAGATTACAAAGGCCGGCTTTTGCTGAGCCTGCGTAGTGATCACTAAACTGCAAGCCAGCAGTAAGAGCAAATATTTTTTCATACTAAACTTTATTATTTCAGGGCCGTGCCGGATTCTTGCCAGGTTTTAAGGAGATTGATTACACTATCTTCCAGGCGATCTCTCTTAAATGGCATAAAACCCTGCTCCCCGGGATGCATTTCTACCCGAAAAACGATGTCATTAATATTGTACTTAACCGCTGCATAGGAATCCAGAGCTGTTTTTTTTCCGCCTTTTCCTGGAAAATG
>DGQO01000212.1:10564-20736 GCA_002400445.1 Chitinophagaceae bacterium UBA4412 | reverse complement strand
ATACTCGTTTCATTTTGATAACTTTTGGTGCAAGATAAATAACTATGTAAGGAATCATCTGCAAGAATGATGCTTCAATGCGTAGATTTGAAGGCATAACGCACAAATTAAATGAAAACATTGTATATCATTCGCCATGCAAAAAGCAATTGGGGCGACTTTACTTTACCCGATTTTCAGCGGCCTTTGAATGAAAGAGGAAAGAAAGATGCACCCGATATGGCAGAACGGCTGCTGCAAAAAGATGCAAGCGTAGATATCTTCGTAAGCAGCCCCGCAAAGCGGGCTATAAAAACCTGTAAGCTCTTTTGTAAAGCCTTCAAATACGATACTGACGATATCCTGGTGGTAGACGAATTGTATCACGCATCAGTGCCGGTGTTCTTTAAGACCATCTCCAGGCTGGACGATCATTACTCATCCGCAGCCATTGTTTCTCATAATCCTGGCATTACGGAGTTTGTAAATACCCTGGGCTTATCTGTAAAAGTTGATAATATGCCCACTTGTGCAGTATTTGCTGTTTCTATTGATTCCGATTCATGGGCGTCATTTGAATCCGACACCAAAAATTTTATTCTTTTTGATTATCCAAAAAGTATAGAGTAGCCAAAACTGGGGAAGAATGCAATACCTTTTGAAAATATGGCAGAGCCCGCTTTGCCCAATATAAAAAACCATCTTTAGACAAAGATGGTTTTGATACTTAATAACCCTACGAAGTAACGTAGCTATTTTTAGCCGACAGTTTCTTTAATTTTCTCCCGGATTTTTAGTTCTATTTCATTGGCAAGTTCAGGATTATCGTGGAGCAGTTTTTTCACTGCATCCCGACCCTGGCCAAGCTTATCAGCGTTGTAGCTAAACCAGCTTCCGCTTTTTTGCACGATGCCAAGCTCAACTCCCATATCGATAATTTCGCCCAGTTTAGAAATGCCTTCGCCATAAATAATATCAAATTCCGCCTGGCGGAAGGGGGGCGCCACTTTGTTTTTAACCACTTTTACCCTGATGTGGTTACCATAAATATTATCTCCATCCTTAAGCTGAGCGGTGCGGCGAATATCTAACCGTACAGAAGCGTAAAACTTAAGTGCATTACCACCTGTAGTCGTTTCCGGATTGCCAAACATCACCCCAATCTTTTCCCGCAACTGGTTGATAAAAATGCAGCAGCTATTTGTTTTAGAAATGGTAGCGGTTAGTTTTCTAAGCGCCTGGCTCATAAGCCTGGCCTGTAAGCCCATTTTACTATCTCCCATCTCTCCTTCCAGTTCTCCCTTGGGTACAAGTGCTGCTACGGAGTCAATAACCACAACATCTAATGCGCCGGAAAGAATCAGCCGGTCTGCAATTTCCAGTGCTTGCTCTCCATAATCGGGTTGGGAGATAAGCAGGTTATCTATATCAACACCCAGTTTCTGGGCATAGTTACTATCAAAAGCATGTTCAGCGTCAATAAAAGCACACATACCCCCTTTTTTTTGTGCTTCTGCAATCACATGTATGGCCAGTGTGGTTTTACCTGAAGATTCCGGGCCGTAAATTTCTACCACCCGTCCTTTTGGTAACCCGCCAATGCCTAGCGCAACATCCAATCCAATAGACCCCGTGGAAATCGCCTCCATCTCTGTTATGCCTTTGTCGCTCATCATCATTACTGATCCTTTGCCAAAATCCTTATCGATTTTATCCATGGTAAGTTTAAGGGCCTTTAATTTCTCTGCGTTGCTCATGTTTTTAAGTTTAAGTGATGTATCTGAATGGTGCGTAAAATTAATAGGAAACAAATGTAAATTATAAAATGATATTAGCTAACTAATTTAGTAATTATTATGACAATTTTTTTAGTTTTCCGCAGGCAAGGGCAAAAAAAACCCGCCGAGGGAAACCAAAGCGGGGAGTGTTCAAGCATGAGAAATAAAAATTCGTTCTCTGAGTTTACAATTATGGGATACGAAAACGGGCCTACTATCTAAAAGAGTTTGTTTCTTAGCGGATTGAGTACAAAGAGAACATAGTTTTTCGGGACAAAAAATACCTCAAAGTGGTAGTTTTTGAAAAGCCAGAAATGTTTATGGAACACTTTAACTCGTGCAAACCTGCTTTAAATACAGAAATTGATGGCTGTATCGGGTATGCCAGCACGTTGGTCATCAAGACCATTAGAAAAGGAGCAATCTAAAAATGGAGAAGCTTCGCTTAAAATTTAAATATTCAACCCACCACATACACTAATGGTTTGCCCGGTAATATAATTACCCATCGGGCTCGCCAGGAATAGCGCTGTGTTAGCAATGTCTTCAGGTGTGGCAAAACGACCTAAAGGAATAGACGCTTTGTACTTGTCTGCTGCATCGCCTGCTTTAAGATAGCTGGTCATATCCGTTTCTACAAAACCGGGGGCAATGGCGTTACATCTTATATTGCGGCTACCAAGCTCTTTAGCCACGCTTTTTGTAAAGCCAATAACGCCTGCTTTACTGGCTGCATAGCTACTCTGGCCTGCATTTCCCATTTCACCAATAACAGAGCTCATATTGATGATCACACCGTCTCTTGCTTTCATCATGGGCTTTATTACCAGGCGGGTTAGGTAAAACACGCTGTTGAGATTTACATTAATAACGTCTTGAAATTGCTCTGCTGTCATACGCATGAGCAAGTTATCTTTTGAGATACCCGCATTATTTACCAGAATATCTATAGTGCCAAAAGTAGCTAACACCTCATTTACCAATACTTCGCATTGGCTGGCATCCGCTGCATTACTTTTATAAGCTTTGGCCTTTACACCGAGTGCAATCAATTTTTCCTGGAGGGATTCCGCTTTTTGCTGGCTGCTATCGCTCACATAAGTGAAAGCTACATTAGCACCTGCTTCAGCATATTTAATGGCTATGGCTTCACCAATACCCCGGGCAGCGCCGGTAACGATTGCAGTTTTTCCTTCCAATAGTTTCATACTTTTCTTTTAAAGTTTCAAAGCAAAAGTAAATGAAATGCTGCTTAGAATTAACCATACTCCTCAAGCCTATGGTTGAAAAAATGCAGACAGGTTTGCCTGCACCAAAACCGCAGTCATCCCTCAACAAAACAGTACAAGATTGCGCTATTTAAGTTGAACTTGCGCCGATACAATTGTAGTGCTATCCCTTGCCACAGCACGCACATATAAGTTTTGAGTACTACCTGGGGTAGAAATGGCCTCTGCGGGTGCAGCAACTATTTCTTTTTTGCAGGAAGAGCAGAGGATAAGCATTGCAAGGGCACAAGCACCTGCAAGGCGGTTGATTAAAAGGTTTTTCATCTTCAATTGGATTGTAAAACGGAAATAAAAATTGGATAATCAGAGCGTGATTGTTTGCGTATAAATTTTTCTCCCTACGGCTTTGCCATCGGGTATCACAATTTTGATCACTCTTTCTTCTTTTGTTTTTGGATCTGCAATGACCATTTCATAGCGATCAATCAGCGCATCTTCTTCAACTTCAAAGATTACTTTGTAGGTTTTCTCTGCAATCTTTTCTGCTTTGAGCTGAATGAATTTTAAAGGCAGCGCACTCAATGCACCACAGTCTAGTGTATTGCCGGAAACGCTACTACCTGCAGGATATACTTTTATATAAATGGATAAAAAGTTTTCAGGGGCATTTACAAGGCAGATTTTATTTCCCTGCACTGTTGAAGGGAATGAATTATTAGCATACCCCGTTACCATAATTGCCCCGGCTTTTGGCGGATTTTTAATACTATTATTTGTTATGGAAATGGTTTGCCTGGGGTTACTTTCTGTGCGGGTCACATAGTCACTGGCATAAAGGGAATGCTGCCCATTAGCAGTTCCATCTAAGCCACAGTTTTCCAGTGTATTGTTATAGCATTTGATTACGCCATAGCCAAATAGTTCGATGCCATTACCTGTGCCATTTGTTATCTTGTTACCATACACATCTGCATTCGTATTGCTGCCCACGATGATACCCGCCTGCTGGCTGCTTTTGTTGAGCAGGCCGTAATCCCGCACAGTATTATTAAAAATCTTGCAACCATTCCTGGCATTAGAAAGCTGAATACCGTCCCATTGGGTACGCTCAACTAAACAATTGCTTATTTCGATGCTATCTAACCGGATAGGAACACGGTTCACTCCGTTATACACTATACCATCAGGAGAGGTGTGGCCCACATACATCCCTTCTCCGTTTACATCATGTATCCAAAGATTAGTTAATTTAATTTTGCGCATTACATAGCCGGGTTGCCATGTTTCAGGATCGCTGGCATCATAATCCTGCTTGCAGTAAACTCCTACAGAGCCTCCGGTTATTTCAATATTATCTGCCCAGATATGGTGGCTCTTTGTAATGGCCAATGCACTATTTATAATCTTGATTCCGTAAGGGTTTTTGCCTCCCCATATTTTAATATTATGGCAGTTATCTTTGATGCGAAATATACTTGCAGTAAGCCTTTCTTCAGGCATAATGACCAGGTCTCTGCAGGTGTCTCCACCCACATTATTAAACTCAATGACGGTATAATTATTCCCTTTAATTTTTACAGTGTCTCCACCCTTCCAGGCAGATCCGTTGGGTCTGTAAATTTCCCCGGGAGCAGTCTGGGTGATATAGTGGGTAACAGGCGCTGCTGTATTACACTGGGCATTTGCCAGTCTTCCGCCCAGCAGGAACAGGAATGCAATGATGGTTTTCTTCATGAAGAAAAATTGGTTTTTTACAAGTGGGCGCTAGCTTGGAAACTGCGCAGGATTTTGATTTGCACGCATTTTTCAACAACTATACCAACCCCGTTCTACTTAAGATGAGGGCCGTTAAACTTCTGTTATTGAAGAAAATTACAAATATGACCAGGCTTAAACAGCGCTCATTCAAAAGACAATTTAAAACAGTGGATTTTAGCAGGAAAGGCGGGATCTACTCAGTTTGCCCAGAAGTAACTTTGTCCGCAATTTTACAATTTGGTTTGGGATGTTGCTTCTTCACTAAAACATCGCCAGGATTTCCTCAATATATTTTCGCTCATTGCACAGGCGGGGCACTTTGTGCTGGCCACCCAGTTTTCCTTTACTCTTTAACCATTTACTAAAAGCGCCATGCGGCAACTTCTTTACCAGTGGCATACGCAATGCAATATCCTTGTGGCGTTTGGCTTCATAGTCACTATTACTTTCCTGCAATGCAGCATCTAATTCACGGGTGAAAGTAGCCAGGCAGGCAGGATCTTTTTCAAACTCTATCAACCATTCATGTGCGCCATTATTATGCTCAGAGAAATAAACAGGTGCGGCGGTATAATCCGCAACAATAGCGTTACATTTTTGAGAGGCGATAGCAATTGCTTTATCGCTATTATCTACAATAACTTCTTCGCCAAAGGCATTCATGTAATGCTTAAGGCGGCCACTCACAACAATGCGATAGGGATTGATCGAAGTAAAACGAACCGTATCGCCAATAAGGTATCGCCATAAACCTCCAGTGGTTGTGATGATCAATGCATAGTTCTTATTTACTACAACTTCATTGAGGCCTACGGTAGCGGGCGCAGGTTTGCCATATTCTTCCACCGGCATAAACTCATAGAATATTCCATGCTCGGTAAAAAGCGTCATTCCATTATCATCTGGCTTTTCCTGCGCAGCAAAAAATCCTTCGCTGGCATTGTACACTTCCAGGTAATTAATGGGAGCGCCAATTATTTTTTCAAATTGCTGTCTATATGGAACAAATGAAACGCCACCATTAATATAGAGTTCCAGGTTTGGCCACACTTCTTTAATGCAACTTGCCTGCTTTATTTCTAAAATACGTTTGAGTAGAATTAATGTCCATGTGGGTACACCAGCCAGGCTCGTTACATTTTCTTCGGCCGTAATACGAGCAAGTTGTTCCAGTTTGGTTTCCCATTCGTCCATGAGGGCAATACTCAGCTCAGGTGTGCGTAACCATTGACCCCAGAAAGGCGTGTTTTGCATGAGCACAGCGCTCAGATCGCCATATTGAATTTCTTCATTTACTTTATTAATCTGGTGCGAGCCGCCAATGACTAAACCTTTTCCTGTAAGTAAATCGCTCCCTGGAAAATATTTATAGTAATTGGAAAGCACGTCTTTATTCGCTTTGAAGTGGTTATCCTGCAAGCTTTCTTCACTGATTGGAATGAATTTACTTTTGTCGCTTGTAGTACCGCTGCTCTTGGCAAACCAGGTGACGGGCGTATTCCACAATACATTATCCTCACCTTCCATCATGCGCATAATATACGGCCGCATATCATCATAGTCCTGTATGGGAACACGCTTCTTAAAATCCTTTACCGTAAATAGGTGAGAAAATCCATACTGTTTGCCAAAGGCGGTGTATTGGCCAGCCGTAATCAGGTCCTGCAATACCTCCCGCTGAGCGGCCACGGGATGGTTCACCCAATTGTCAATTCTCCACATGCGCATTCGTGCAAGTCTGGAGATTACTGGTGAGAGCAGTTTCATTTGTGGCAAGATAAAAAAACCTGCCCAGATTATGGTAGAAAGGAAGCAAGAGGGAGCCCTTATTTGGTCTAATCCTGCTTTAAAAATCTATAAAGGAAAAGAGCTTATAAAAATTCTGTATCATTAGCGGCTTCACTGTGCAGGTAATCTTTTCTCTTCAATTCAAAATTACGACCAAGATACAGGCGACGCACTTGCTCATCTCCTGCCAGTTCTTCCGCAGTACCATGCTTAAAAATAGCACCATCAATCAATAAATAAGCACGGTCGCAGATGGACAAGGTTTCGTTCACATTATGATCGGTGATAAGAATACCAATATTTTTGAACTTGAGCTTGGCCACAATACTTTGAATATCTTCTACAGCAATGGGATCCACACCAGCAAAAGGCTCGTCCAATAAAATAAATTTAGGATCTACTGCAAGGGCCCGGGCAATTTCTGTGCGGCGGCGCTCACCGCCACTTAAAGTATCCCCATTATTCTTTCTCACATGTTGCAGCCTGAATTCATTAAGCAAGGATTCCAGTTTTTCCTTTTGTACAGCTTTACTTAGTTTGGTCATTTCTAATACAGCGGCAATATTATCTTCTACACTCAGTTTCCTAAACACACTGGCTTCCTGGGGTAGATAGCCGATACCCATCTGTGCCCGCTTGTACATGGGCAACTTCGTTATATTAATATCATTCAAATAAACCTCTCCTTCATCTGGTTTAATTAAACCTACTACCTGGTAAAATGAAGTTGTCTTTCCGGCGCCGTTTGGCCCGAGCAATCCTACGATCTCGCCCTGGCTCACTTCAAAGCTCACATGATCTACCACAGTACGGCTTCCGTATTTTTTTACGAGGTCTTTTGAATAAATGGTAAGGCTCACAAGTATTATTTTGTAAACAAAAATAAGCCTTGTGAATTAAGGAAGCCGGATAAGCAAAAGGATTACCATAAATTTCTAAAACCGCTATACCACTTCTTGCCATATCAAATAGCCGTTGTATATTGAATTAAGTTTATTTTAAAACCAAAACAGCAAAATGAAAAAACTAATATTCATGCTTCTGGTGATCTTTGGCTGCGTATCTGCATCAGCACAGAAAGATGAAAAAAAGACAGAGGCCAATATGATCAAGCTTAATCTCACTTCTCTTCCATTAAAGAACTTTGCGCTGCAATATGAGCGGGCTGTAGCTAAAAAAATAACCGTGGCAGCCAATGTGCGTTTTATGCCGAAAGGAAAATTACCTTTCAGCAAGCAGATTATAAAAGCGGTAGACGATCCTGAAACAGAACGACAAATCAACAATACGAGGATTGGCAATTTTGCGGTAATGCCGGAAGTACGATTTTATGTGGGTAAAAAAGGAGCGTTTCACGGATTCTACATTGCTCCCTATGCAGATATTGCATCTTATTCAACCGATATTGAATTCCAATATGACGATAACGGCACCCCGTCTTACATACCCTTAAGTGGAAAAGTGAGTACGCTTACCGGTGGCGTACTGTTTGGCGCACAATGGGCGCTGGGCAGTAAGATTTACCTGGATTGGTGGATCCTGGGCCCTAACTATGGCAGATCAAACGGTAATATCTCCGGCAAAAAAACTTTATCCTTATCAGAGCAACAAGACGTACGGGATGCACTCGACGGTTTAGACATACCACTCACAGACTATACTTACAAAGTAGATGGTAACGGAGCGGATATCCAATTCAAAGGACCATGGGCCGGCGTGCGCTCAGCAATTTGCATTGGCTTCAATTTTTAAGTTCAACTTTATACCTGCGCCTGATTTGATTATCTTTAGGCGCATTTTTTTTGTTTAAAATTTTACCATTGAAGTTATTGCCTCTATTAATGCAGGCGAGTCTTCATTTATAACTCATGAAAGTAATAGACCACATCAACCAGGCAACTGAGCCCCTGGTATCATTTGAAATTCTTCCTCCTCTTAAAGGAAAAGGAATCAGTTCTCTCTATGAACACCTGGATCCTATGATGGAATTTAACCCAGCATTTATCAATGTAACTTATCACCGCAGTGAGCATGTGTACAAAAAACGTGTAGACGGAAGTTTTGAAAAAGTGGTCGTGCGCAAGCGCCCTGGTACAGAATCCATCTGTGCTTCCATCATGAATAAATATAATGTGGACACCGTTCCGCACCTGATATGCGGCGGCTTTAATATCAATGAAACGGAAGATGCTCTCATTAACCTCAATTACCTGGGTATAGATAATGTGCTGGTGTTGCGGGGCGATGCTGCAAAAAATGAAGCGAGTTTTGAGCCTGAACCAAGCGGGCATAAATATGCCATTGATCTGCTTAAACAAGTGACGAATCTTAACGCTGGTGTTTACCTTGAAGAAGATTTGAAAAACAATTCCCGAACTAAATTTTGCATTGGAGTGGCCGGCTACCCGGAGAAACATTTTGAGGCGCCGAATATGGATAGTGACCTGCAATACCTTAAAAAGAAAGTAGATGCAGGAGCGGATTACATTGTAACGCAAATGTTTTTTGACAATAGCAAGTATTATTCCTTCGTAAACGCCTGTCGTGAAATTGGCATTACTGTTCCTATCATTCCGGGCCTGAAACCCATTTACAACATCAAACAACTTACACTACTCCCAAAAGTATTTCACATTGATCTGCCGAGGGACCTGAGCACCGAGATTGAAAAATGTAAAACCGATAAAGAGGTGGAGCAGGTGGGTGCAGAATGGTTGCTCATGCAATCTAAAGACCTTAAAAAATCTGGCGTACCTGTATTACATTATTATACCCTTGGCCGTCCCAAGCTTATTTGCGATGTAGTGCGCAAGTTGTAATGGCATGAGATATTATGTAAAGAGGCTGCACATGTGCAGCCTCTTTATCTTTATACGTGTAAGTATTTACAGCATGTCTTTGATCATCGGCTCATTTACTTTTACCGGGTACTTTTTGCGCAAGTCTGCCACCCATTGCTGCTCCAGCAACTGCTGGTATTCGTTAATCACAAGGCCACGGGCATCTTCAAAACTGCGTTGTTCATTGGCTGGGTAAATATGCACATATTTCACAAATGTAGCTGTGCCATCAATATTCGTTACAATAGAAGTATAGGTTCCCAGTACAGGAGGAGTGGCATAATTGGTACCAACGATCTGTGTAATCTCATATCTTCCGCTATCAGCCTGCAAACTGCCTGCCAGGGCAGGATCATCCGCAATCATGCGCCAGTTCTTTCCTTTCTTTAGCGCTGTCATGGTTTCATCGGCGATCTTTGCGGTGCTGCAATTAAAAATGAGTACATCGGCACTTGCTGCCCATTTGAAATTATTGGCGTGCGCAGCATAATATTTTCTCAGCCCCGCAGTATCATTGATCGCTTTACCCCATACATTTCTCTCCATAATCTCAAACAACATATTGCCTTCTCTGAATTCCTGCATTTGGAAAGCGAACTCATTATTGTACTCTTCTAAATGGGCCTTATAATAATTAAGAACCATAGTTTGGGTAAACTTATCCCAAAGCTGCGCATTTGTTTCTCCCTGGTAAAGAGAAAGATTGGTTTTATAATCCCGCACAAATGCGAGCCAGTCTGCGCCAGTGTAGGTTTCATGCTTTACTTTAAGTACGTTTTTCTTACTGATGGGTAGGGCCG
>DGQO01000212.1:8739-10522 GCA_002400445.1 Chitinophagaceae bacterium UBA4412 | reverse complement strand
TCATCTTTTGTAGCAGGCGTAGGGCGGTAGCCCATTCTTTTGATAATATGGTAACCAAAACTGGTGGTAAAAGGTTTACTGATGTCGCCATCATTGGCCAGCTTCAGCACCTGGCTTTCAAAATCCTGGCTATATACCCCGGTACCAAATTCTGAGAGCTCTCCTCCATTGAGGTAAGTAAGTTTATCATCGCTGTATTGCTTGGCCAGGGTTGCAAAATTATCTCCGTCTTTTAATTTTTGATATACGAGGTTTGCTTTATCTGCAGCTTCTTTTTTGGCATCTTCACGGGCATCAGGAGCATAAGTGATCAATATCTGGGCAATCCGGAATCTGCCGGGATTCTTTCGCTGGCCCACCACCTTAAACACATGCCATCCGCTCTTACTCATATAGGGCTTGCTTGTTTCGCCGGGCTGTAAACCATACACGATATTTTCGTAAACATAGGGTAAGGTAAAAGCAGTAACAAAGCCCATGTCTGCTTGCGTAAGCACTTTGTTTGTGCTGTTTATATATTGGGTAATGGCTGCATCGCTTGCGTTTCCTTTGCGCAGCATATTATACAGTTCGTTAATGGATGTGGCTGCTCTTGCAGAATCTGCAGGTTGCATGGCGGGCCCTAGCTGCGCCCAATAGTGCAGGATATGCAGGTCTTTTTGCGAACGCTCAAAAGCCTCGTCTACCAGGCGATCCATTCCTTTTTCATCGTTGAGGTAATTGTCCATTACCTGCTCCCGGAAATTGCGGATATCAAACTGGATTTGCGATAGCGTATCCAAACTCAACTCCTCTGCAGCTTTTACTTTCAACTTGAAGTTGGTGTACAAATCCACATATTCCCGCAAAGATTTCTCTTTATCGGCTACCGGGGTTTTGTTTTTGTTGTAAGCTTTTAAAAATTCCTGTTTGCTAATGTTGTTATTGCCATAGGTAATAAAAGTTTGGCCATAGCTGCATCCATAAGCAAGGGAAAGTATTCCCATGAGATAAATCTTTTTCATCCTATTTAAAAATCGGTTTATGAGTGCCGGGATTATTTGCCCGACTTTATTTTTACCTGTAGCAGATCGTTCACCTGCTCAAGGCTTAGTTTTTTGGCGATGATGCGTTTCTCTTTATCCAGCAGGTACAAAGTGGGCGTCTGCGTAATATCATACAGTTGCTTAAAAGATGGGCGTTGTGCTTCCGTTTCTTCCTTTAGCATTTTGAGGGTTTGGTGCACATGGTACCAATCTTTTAAATCATGGTCAATGATAAATTTTTTCCAACCTTCTTCGTCGTGTTCCGTCATCACTGCATACACTCTTAATTTTTGGTCTTTCCACACGGCCCGATAAAAGGAATCGAGGCGGGGAAGCTCTAATTTACAATGACCACAGTTTGGATCCCAGAATACCAGCAGTGTATAATCTGCATTTACTTCGTATAACGGTTTGATTTTGCCCGCAGTATCTGCAAATTCAAGATTCGCCCCTTTTTCGCCCACGAGATTGCTCATGAGCATATATGCCCGCCGGCTGATGGTTTCCATTTGCTTCTCATTGAGCCAGGGAGAAAGTCCTTTACTATGGTATTTTTCAAAAAGATGCACAAACACTGCATCCTGCCCCATATACTTCGGATTAATGTATTCATCGGTGAACCAGTTGAGCAGGTATTTATACAGTTCCGGGGCGCTACGGGCCAGTAATAATTTGTAATCCACATCCCGGATAATGCTATCCGCATCCTGCGGTATTACATCCCGATAATAGCGCTGCAGTTTTACCGGGAAAAAAGG
>DGQO01000212.1:3844-8641 GCA_002400445.1 Chitinophagaceae bacterium UBA4412 | reverse complement strand
AAGGCAGAGTCTGAAGCTGTTTTAGCATTTTGATACGCCTCTCTTTCTTTGTTTAGCAATTTTCCCTGCTTTACAACATATTGCTGGTACTGCTGAAACAGGACATTCTCCGGTGAGCCGGAAACCTGCATATTCACTAAATCTGCTGTATCTGCTTTGATACTGATTTGCTGACTTTTTCCGAGGAGGAAATCTGCACTGAATTTTTTGCCCGGAAATACCACGGCATAAATACCATCTGGCAGGCGCTTGTTACCAGCAAAAACAGCAATACCCTTATTACTCACAGCGGCAGAATCGTCCACATTCAGGTTTGGTCCTGCATGGTGGGTGAGATAAGCAATGCCCGAGGTAAAATTTGACTGCAGGGTTATCTTATAAGTTTGGGCGCTCGCCGGGCTGGCAGCCAGGGCACCCAGGAGGATCAATAATAATTTATTCATATTATTTTAAGCGTGACAAATGTATTTAAATTCCGACTGCTTCTCATTCCCTTAACAAAGCTATAAGAAAACGAAGGATGCATAGAGGCTTAACATGTCACTTGCCTGCATAAACATTATTTTTGCGCTCGTGAAGAAAAAGAAAACACAGGTGGTGCTTCCTGCTATCGCCATTACTGATTACGCAGCAGAAGGAAAAGCGCTGGCCCGTCATGAGGGAAAAGTGATTTTTGTTTCAGGGGCTGTGCCGGGAGATGTGGCAGACCTTCGCCTCACAAAAAGTAAAAAGGACTGGGCAGAAGCCAGGGTAGATCGTATGCTCCATTTTGCCGAAGACCGGGTAACGCCGTTCTGCATGCACTTTGGCGTTTGTGGTGGTTGCAAATGGCAAATGCTGCCTTACGAAAAGCAACTAAAGTATAAGGCACAGGAAGCACAGCAAAACTTACTACGCATCGGGAAGATAACGACCGCAGAATTTTTACCCATCGTAGGCGCAGAAGAAACAGTGCATTACCGCAATAAACTCGAATTTACTTTTAGCAATAAAGAATATTTTGCTGCTCCGCCTTTAGAAACTGACCCTGAAATGCCGCAGGAGCCGAGGCCCGGCGCACTTGGGTTTCATGCACCAAGAGTTTTCGACAAAATCATCAACATCCAGGAATGTTACCTGATGGATGACGTGAATAACCGCATCCGCAATACCATTCGTGCTTTTGCCCAGGATAAGGGTTATAGTTTTTATGATACCAGGCAGCATACAGGATGGCTGAGGAATGTAATCGTAAGGCTTACCAGCACAGGCGAGTTAATGATAAATTTGTGTTTTAATAATGAAGAAGAAAATGATCGTATTGCTTTGTTTGAGCATTTATTGAAGGAAGTTCCTGGTATAACCACACTGCTTTACACCATCAATCCTAAGTGGAACGATACCATCTATGATTTAGAACCACAAGTGTATACGGGCAATGGATACATTACCGAAAAATTAGGCGACTACCACTTTTTTATCAGCCCAAAATCCTTTTTTCAAACCAATACCCGGCAGGCAGAAAAATTATACAGTATTGCCCGGGATTTTGCAGGCCTCAGCGGTAATGAAATAGTGTATGACCTGTATTGCGGTACGGGAAGTATTGGCATTTTTGTGAGCCACCTGGCTAAAAAAATTATTGGTGTGGAAGTGGTTGAAGATGCGATTGAAGATGCTAAAAAGAATGCGGCACTGAATAATATCAACCATGCACAATTTTTTGCCGGCGATGTGATCAAGATTTGTAATGACGCTTTTTTTGAACAACATGGCAAGCCAGATGTTATTATCACAGATCCTCCAAGAGCAGGCATGCACGAGAAATTAGTGCTCAAATTGCTGGAAATGGAGGCACCCAAAATTGTATATGTGAGTTGTAACAGTGCTACACAGGCAAGAGATTTGCTCCTGCTTTCAGAGAAATACGATGTGCTCAAAGTGCAGCCGGTAGATATGTTTCCGCATACTCACCACATTGAAACGGTAGCCTTGCTCACCTTAAAACAAAATACCTAAATCAATCTCCTTCGGGAGCAAAGAATATATATATGGCCTATAGTAATCTCGGAAACCGTTTTCAACGTACCACACCGGTTGTGCTTAACCTCGTAATCATAAACGTATTGGTATTTCTTGCACAGTTAATGCTGGATGGAGATATTGGTAAAGTTACTGCCTTCCTTGCGCTGTGGCCCATTAAGAGCGGGTATTTTGAACCTTACCAATTGGTTACGCATATGTTTGCCCACGGCGGTTGGGGCCATATTTTCTTCAACATGTTTGCACTCTGGAGTTTTGGTTCTATCCTGGAGCGTACATGGGGGCCTAAGAAATTTATCCTGTTTTATTTTGCCTGTGGCCTGGCAGCAGGTGTAGCACAAATGTTTTTATCCAATGCGCCCGCCGTAGGGGCATCTGGTGCCATCATGGGCTTGTTGGCTGCATTTGCTTATCTTTTCCCAAATACAGAACTTATTATTTTCCCTTTTCCTATCCCGGTAAAAGTGAAATGGGCGGTGGCCGTTTTTGCTGCAATAGATTTGTTTGGAGGTGTATATCCTACGGGAAGCAATATTGCGCATTTTGCGCACCTTGGCGGTCTTATCATGGGCTTTATCCTGGTGATGGCCTGGGGCAGAACCAATCATAAACGATTTCAGTAAACCTAAACCGGGCATGTATTTGCTGTGGTATTAGTACTTTTAGAAACAAATTGAAGCATACCCTATGGGCGAGTTAGACAGATATGGTGAATACCGCAAACCACGCCGTGGCTTATTACTCGGCCAGGATGATAATGCCCTGGTGATACTGTTTGCCATAAATGTTTTCTTTTATCTTATCCTNNTCCTTTACAAAATTTTCTGAGAAGCCCTGGACGCTGCTGGTTTATGTGGTGAGCGAAGAAGGCCGGGGAATAATCAGGCTTATTACAAATATGATTTGGCTATGGGCTTTTGGATACTTACTGCAAAACATGGCCGGAAACGATAAACTCATTCCCGTTTATATCTATGGAGGATTGGTAGGCGGCCTCATATTTATGGTAGCCCATCATCTCCTGCCGCAGGCGCAAGCTTTGCGTGGCACTACTGCTTTACTGGGAGCCAATAATGGTGTGCTTGCCGTAGCGATGGCCACGACTACTTTGTCGCCCAACTATCGCTTTTTTCAGCAAATAAGAAATGGCGTTCCCATTTGGGTACTTATGGGCATTTATATTCTTGTAGACTTTGCCGGCGTAGCAGAAAACGATGCCGCCTACAGCCTATCTCACTTGAGTGCTGTGGCCACAGGCTTTGTATTTGTACTGTTGCTTAAGCATGGCGTAGATATGAGCGCCTGGATGAATAAGCTTTATTCCGGGATTATAAATCTTTTTAAACCGGCTACAAGCCCTACCCAGGAAAAAATAAAGAAAATGGTATTCTACAATACCGACGGCCGTAAACCTTTTGAAAAAACCTCCAATGTAACCCAGCAACGGGTGGATGAAATTTTAGATAAAATCAGTCAAAAAGGTTTTCACTTTCTAACAGAAGAAGAAAAAAACATTCTTAAAAAAGCCGCCGAAGACGACGAACTCTAAGCCAGGTTTCACTCATAAATCAACTTTGCATCATGGAACTTACTCAAGTTGCTTCTTACGATAATTATTTGCTGGCAAACATGACACTCGGTATGCTGCAGGAAAATGGCATCAACTGTCATTTGAAAGATGAAAATATTGTAACGATCGATCCATTACTCAATCCCGCCGTGGGCGGTATTAAACTCATGGTGGTTTCCGAACAGGCAGATGAGGCAAAGGGATATATGGATGCTGCAGAAAGGGCTTACCTGGCTACTGTACCTTGCCCTAACTGTGGTGCGTGTACTATTCTCCCGGAAGAAACGAATGATGCTCCCGCTGACTTTTGGGGAAAGTTGAAGAATATGGCCGCCTATGGGCAAACAGCCATCTATCTGAAAAAATATCGCTGCAGTTCCTGCAATACCCTTTTCGACCACATGCCCTCGGCGTTAGAATCTTAAGCCGCAGATGAGCCCGCTCAGATCAGGTACCAGGTGCCAGCTATTGATAAAGCCACTCATGTAAAATTCTCCACCCATGGAATATGGCAGATAATTAATTCAACATAAGGTTTATACTTTTACGATTGATATGATCAAAATTGCAATGATACCGGCACGCTACGCCTCCACCAGGTTTCCATTTAAAATGATGCAGCCCCTGGGCAACAAAACAGTGATCAGGCAAACTTTTGACAACGTGCTGGCCACCGGTTTGTTTGATGCAGTTTACGTGGTTACTGACCATGAAAAAATTTTTAATGAGATTGTAAAAAATGGTGGTAAGGCCATTATGAGTAAGCACAGCCATGAAAGTGGAAGCGATCGTATAGCCGAAGCTGCAGCCACAATGCATGCAGATATTATATTAAACGTGCAAGGCGATGAGCCCTTTGTAAAAAAAGCCCCGCTGGCAGCGTTGCTGGATTGTTTTAAAGATGAAAACGTGCAGGTAGCTTCTCTCATGAAAGCCTTCAGTAATCCGCATTTGGTACCTGACCCAAATTATGTGAAGGTGGTTACTGATAAAAAAAACGACGCCTTATATTTTAGCCGAAGCGTAATTCCCTACCTGCGTGACGAAACTTTTTTGCCCACGTATTTTGAACATGTAGGCGTGTATGCATTCAGGAGAGAAGCCTTACTTCAGTTTACACTTTGGCCCGCAGCTTACACTGAGCAGGCAGAAAAATTAGAACAATTGCGTTACCTGGAACATGGCGTGCGTATTCGCATGGTGGA
>DGQO01000212.1:0-3631 GCA_002400445.1 Chitinophagaceae bacterium UBA4412 | reverse complement strand
TTTTTATACCGAAAAAGAGGCACTCGAAAACCTCGTAAATGAATTTCATACGAAAGGTCCCGGGGGCGTGGGTCTTTTCCCGCATCCTATGTTTGGAGCGTTTACAAAAGATCAATGGGGGCAGGCCATGTTTAAGCATTTAGACCATCATTTACGGCAGTTTGGTGTGTAGCCGTCGCTTTTGTAAGGATGTGGCTATGATCACAGCTTCGAAAGCCTCCCTGCCGCAGCCATCAAGGTTTTCTCTTTTTTAATGAAACAGAAACGCAGCACCTGGTTCTCTGTTTTCTGCTGGTAAAAAGCGCTTACCGGAATGGTGGCCACACCATATTCCCGAACGAGTCTTTTCGCAAATTCTTTTTCCGTTTCATCACTTACCTGTGCATAACTGTATAATTGGAAATAGCTGCCATGAGATGGCAATGGCTTAAATCTGCTCTGCTGCATAGCTTCCAGGAAATAATCCCGGCGTTGCTGAACTTCAGCACCAAGCTGCAGGTAATCCTGGTGCTCCTGCAGGTGTGCGGCAAGCGCCACTTGCATGGGTGTGTTACAGCAAAAAGCATTAAACTGGTGCAGTTTTCTAAACTCGGCAGAAAGCGCCGGAGGCGCAATGCAGTAGCCGAGTTTCCAACCCGTGCAATGGTAGGTTTTACCAAAAGAAAAACACACAAAACTTCGCTTATACAATGCCGGATACTTCAATACAGATTCATGCGTCATTCCATCAAACACCAGGTGCTCATACACTTCATCGCTTATGATATAGATGTTTGTATCTGCAACCAGCTCCTCAAGCGATTTCATATCTTCTGCACTGAGCACAGCTCCTGTAGGGTTGTGGGGAGAGTTGATGATGATGGCCCGTGTTTTTAGTGAAATTTTGCTTTTTACTTCCTGCCAGTTAATGTGATAGCCCGGGTGCTGCAGGGCAATGGTAATTGCTACTGCGCCATTGGCTTCAATATTTGGAATATAACTATCGTAAGCAGGTTCAAAAACAATGACTTCATCGCCTGGCTGCAGCAAGCAAGTAAAGGCAGTATAAATAGCATAAGTGCCCCCAGGTGTAATCGTAATTTCCTGCTCCGGATCAATGGCGGCCCCGTATAAATGATTAGCTTTTTTAGCCAGCAAGTCCCGCAGAGCGGGCAGGCCATTCATATGTGTGTATTGGTTAAAGCCAGCACTCATGGCTCCATGCACTTTTTGCACAATACCTGCACTCATCGGAAAATCCGGGAAGCCCTGCCCAAGATTAATGGCATTATGCTGCTGGGCCAGCATAGTCATTTCGGTAAAAATAGTGGTACCTACTTTGGGAAGTTTACTTTGGATGGTGTGTAGCTGCATAAAATGTTTTTATCTCTGCTGCACAAGCAGATTAAAGATACTTTTCTCCTTTGCTGCGTTTGATCTCCGCCACATATTCTTTAATCTCCTGCTCCTGGTCTTTCTTGCAAATGAGCAACACATCTTCTGTGTCTACAATAATAAAATCATCCAGGCCCTGCAATACCAATAATCTTTTGTTGGCAGTGTGTACCATGTTTTTCGTGGAGTCGAACACCACAACATTTTCTCCGGCTACGGCATTGCCCAGGTAATCTTTCTCTATGGTTTCGTAAGTACTCTTCCAGGTACCGAGATCGCTCCAGCCAAATGATGAAGGAATTACATACACATTATCGGCTTTCTCCATCACGCCATAATCAATAGAAATATTCACGCATTGCGGGTAAATCCTTTCAACGGCTTCCTTTTCTTCCGGCGTATTAAAGCGGTCTGTCTCCATATCAAACACTTCGTGCAATTCCGGCAGTAATTTTTCAAAGGCAGTAATGATGCTTTTTACCTGCCAAACAAATATGCCGGCGTTCCACAAAAAGTCGCCACTGCTAATGAAAGTTTTCGCCAGCTCCATGTCTGGCTTTTCTGTAAAAGTTTTCACTTTAAAAACATTCTCACTCACTGCAAATGATTCATACTGAATGTAGCCATAGCCTGTATTTGGATGGCTGGGTTTTACGCCCAAAGTAATCAACGCCTTTATGTGCGATGTAAAACGCAAGGCATCCATACATATTTTTTCAAACACATCCGGTTCTGTAACCAAATGATCTGCTGGTGCACAAATAAGGTTCGCATTGGGATTAATTCCCCTGAGTTTGTAAGAAATATAAGCAATACAGGCTGCGGTATTTTTACGGGAAGGCTCGCACAATATATTTTCAACAGGCAAGTCTGGCAGTTGTTCCCGCACAATATGTTCGTATTGCTGGGAAGTAACAACGTAAATATTTTCCGGGAGTAAAAAACGAGCAAAGCGGTCGTAAGTGGCTTGTATCAATGTACGGCCTGTGTTCAGAATATCTAAAAACTGCTTTGGGTAATCGGTGCGGCTCATTGGCCAAAAGCGGCTTCCAATTCCCCCGGCCATTATAGCAACGTAATGATTTTTATCCATGGATTTTTTAAAGTTCTGTTTTAAATAATGCCTTCCCTCACCAGGTCCTGCAAATGCAGGATGCCAAAATACCTACCCTCACTTAATGCCACCAATTGGTTTATATTATGAGCCCGCATTAATTGCAATGCATTTACGGCCAGGGCATCGGCCTCAATTGTTTTAGGATTTATACTCATGATATCGTTTGCTGTAAGCTGCGCAAAGGAATCATATTTTTCCAGCATGCGGCGCACGTCACCATCGGTAATGATGCCCTGTACTTTTTCTTCTTCATCCAGGATGGCCACTGCTCCCAGGCGTTTCCTTGTAATTTCTACGATAGCTTCTTTTATAGTAGCGCCAGAACGAACAGAAGGCCTTTCATGAGGACCAACCATATCGCCCACACGCAGGTATAATTTTTTGCCCAGCGTGCCGCCGGGATGATAGCGTGCGAAATGTGCCGAGTCAAATCCCCTTGTTTCCATGAGGCAAATAGCCATTGCATCTCCCATAACCATCTGCGCTGTGGTACTCGTAGTAGGTGCAAGATTGTTAGGACAGGCTTCCTGCGTTACGGTGGTATTAATCACCATATCACTATGCTTAGCCAGGTAAGAATCCATATTACCTACCATGCCTATGAGAAGGTTACCAAAATTTTTGATGAGGGGTGCCAATACTTTTATTTCAGGGCTATTACCGCTCTTGCTTATCACCATTACGATATCTTCCGGCTGTACCATTCCCAGGTCGCCATGAATAGCATCTGCAGCATGCATGAATAATGCGGGGGTGCCGGTACTGTTCATGGTGGCCACAATTTTCTGGGCTACAATTGCACTTTTGCCAATGCCGCTTACCACTAGCCTTCCCTTTGCTTTAGCAATGGCCTGCACCGTTTTTTCAAAAGATTCTCCGGTAAATGCGGCCAGGCCGCCAATGGCAGCAGCCTGTAATTCTATGCTATGTAAAGCGCTGGATATGATTGGCGAAGAGCTCATTTTTCTAAAGGCGCAAACCTACTCCAATTAAGCCAGAATGCAATGAACGAATGCCCTTGCGGGGAATACCTTCATTTCTGGAATTGTGTATTAATACTGCTTGCAAGCCAGTATTTTTTGTTTATCTTGATTAGAGATGCAATCAGGCCGGTTTGTTAATAAAAACTAAAGGCATTTT
>DGQO01000213.1:11778-15265 GCA_002400445.1 Chitinophagaceae bacterium UBA4412 | reverse complement strand
TACCGCTTTAAAATCAAAGTTCCATAATGCCTGGTTTTCCCAACTTGAACCATTGGTACTCATGTTTCCTTTAAAGGCTATAAATTCTCCGCCCCAGTATGCAATGCCTTTTCCACGGGGTGTTGCAGTTACAATGGTTTTCAGTTTTAGCAAAAAGTCAAGCTGCCCCTGCTCTGTGGCAGGAAACTGTGGCAGGATCTGATCTGCCTGGCCAATGATATTATTCGTATAATCACTCCAACCCAGGGTAAAGGGGTAAGCGGTTTCTGCAATCACAACGTCTTTATTAAACTGGTTGCCCAGGTTTGTGATAGCTGCTTGCAAATCATCGGGATTTTTTCCATGCCAGATGGGATAATAAGATAGACCAATCATATCATAATCCAGGCTGCCAAGGCCTGCATAAAAGAAGGCTGCATTTTGAAAACCTGCATAATGAATGATAATTTTTGCTTGAGGTGATTTTTCCCGAACCGCCCTGCAACCCTCGGCCAGTAAAGCTTTCATTTGGGTAGGCTGATCCCATTTNNACACTGTCTTTCAGTGCAGCAAAGGGAGCAGTGGCCCAGGCTGCGGGTTTTGTTTGATTACCAGGGTCTGCCCAGGTATCTGAATAATGCACCGTGAGCCACACTTTCATTCCTTTTGCCTTTACTTCTGCGGCAAAAGTTTTTACTGCCGCCATGCCGGAGAATGCATAGGACGGATCTTTCCATAACCTGATGCGAATGGTATTAAAGCCTTCTTGTTTAAGGGTGGTAAGCATATCTTCCGGCTGGCCAGCCCGGTTTTTGGTAGCGATACTAAATGTCCTGATTTCGGGAAGAAAAGAAGCATCGGCTGCCCTTATCTCCAATGGTGGAACTGTGGGCGGCTGAGGCTCGGGATTTTTCGAACTTTTTTTGCATGCCAGCAGGCAGCAGGCGATCAACAAATATTTAAAATACATAGGCTAGAATGAAACTTTGAAGTTAAAGCAAATCTAATGATCATTTCATTTGAACATATACTGCGTTTAGCAAAAACAAGCGTATAGCACAGGCGGCACCGGCATTCTATAAAGATCTTTTGGATGCTGTCTTTACTTTCTGCTACCCATATTTCGCAAATTCAATTCATAAAAAAGGGCTGCTTCAAATGTTTCGGTCATTGCATTACAAGGCAATGATTTCTTTGAAGCAGCCGTTCTTGCACAAAAGCTATTTTACCAACCCAGCACCCATGCAAATACCAATGGGGCTACAATAGTGGCATCACTTTCAATAATAAATTTGGGGGTGTGAATATCCAGCTTTCCCCAGGTGATTTTTTCATTGGGAACCGCTCCGCTATATGAACCAAAAGAAGTAGTGGAATCAGATATCTGGCAGAAATAACTCCAGAACGGTACGTCGTGCCACTCTAAATCCTGGTACATCATGGGCACTACGCAAATAGGAAAATCGCCGGCAATACCGCCTGCAATCTGGAAGAAGCCTACGCCTTTTCCAGCGGAATTATTGCGATACCAGTCTGCCAGCCAAACCATATATTCAATGCCGCTCTTCACCAGGTCTGCTTTTAATTCTCCTTTTATTACATAGCTGGCAAAAATATTTCCGGTAGTGCTGTCTTCCCAGCCGGGGCACACGATAGGTAAGTTTTTTTCTGCGGCTGCTACAATCCAACTGTTTTTAGGATCGATCTCGTAGTATTGTTTTAGCTCGCCGCTCAATACGGTTTTATATAAAAACTCATGCGGAAAATAGCGCTCGCCCTTTTCGGCAGCATCTTTCCACTGTTTTACCAAATGCTTTTGCAAGCGGCGAAAAGCTTCTTCTTCCGGAATGCAGGTATCCGTTACCCGGTTGTAATGATTTTCCAGGAGATCCCACTCATCCTGTGGTGTGAGGTCACGATAATTAGGCACCCGCTTGTAATGAGAGTGAGCTACAAGGTTCATCACATCTTCTTCCAGGTTTGCACCCGTACAACTGATGATAGAAATTTTATCCTGCCTTATCATCTCCGCCAGGCTGAGGCCAAGCTCTGCGGTGCTCATAGCGCCGGCAAGTGTAACCATCATTTTTCCACCTTCTTCCAGGTGCGTTACATATCCTTTGGCAGCATCCATCAATGCGGCTGCATTAAAATGCCTGTAGTGATGTTCTATAAAAGTAGAAACGGGTCCTTTGATCATGATTAACAATTTTAGAGGCCAAAAGTAATTTTTTTACCGCTTATCTTTTCTGCTCCGGCTAAAAGCTTCGTAACTTTTACATTTGGCACTCAATTATTTCATATGAGAAAATATGCTACAGCAATTCTGTTATTATTTTTTGCCCAACACATTTCTGCGCAAAAATTTGTGGGTACCTGGCAGGGCAAGCTTGAAATTTCTATGCCTTTGCGTATTGTATTTTTTATTACAGATAGTGCAGGTGCATTGCACGCAAGGATGCAAAGCCCGGACCAGAGCAAAATGATTTTGCCCATGGATACCTGCTATGTACAGGGAGACAGCTTGTTTATATTTGCAAAAAAGTTCGGCTTTTCATATCGTGGAAAACTTGCAGCAGATAGCAGTATCAACGGGATATTCAGGCAAGGTGCTGATATGTCTTTAAATCTTGTGAAAAACGATGTGCTGGTAAGTTTAAAAAGACCTCAAACGCCAAAGCCTCCTTTCCCTTACAATTCCCGGGAGGTTACATTCAGCAACCCATCTCAAACAATTCAATTTGCCGGCACGCTCACCTGGCCTAAAAAAGACAGTGCTGTAGACCATTTTAGAGAGCCCATATATCCGGCGGTTATTATGATTACCGGCAGTGGTGCGCAGGATAGAAATGAAGACATTTTTTCTCATCAGCCTTTTGCTGTAATTGCAGATGCCCTTAGCCGGAAAGGATTTGCTGTATTGCGATATGATGAGCGGGGCGTGGGAAAGAGCACCGGAAAATTTGCTGGTGCCACCAGCGCAGATTTTGCTGCAGATGCTGAAGCAGCTTTTGATTTTTTAAAAAGTCAACCGGAAGTAGATAAAGCGCACGTGGGTATTATTGGCCATAGCGAAGGTGGCATGATTGCAGAAATGATTGCCGCCCGCCGCAAGGATGTGCATCATATCGTGTTGCTTGCCGCCCCGGGCGTGCCCGTTACACAATTGATGGTGGAACAGATTAATGCAGTAGGAAAAGCAAGTGCACAGGACTCAAGCCTAACTGCCGCCAGTGCGCAAATCTTTACCCTTGTTGCAAACGAGTTTAAAAAAACCAACGACACAACCCTTTTGAGAAAAAGAATGAACCTCGTTATGCAGCAGTGGATCGACGGGGCAGATACAGCGCTATTACGCAAGATGGAAATGAATACGCCTGAGGGGCGAAATAAAGTATCAAAAGAAATGATAGACACTTACATTTCGCCCTGGTTCAACTATTTTTTAAGGTTTGAGCCCGCTAAATACTTGAAAGAAATAAAATGCAACGTGCTTGCCCTTAATGGC
>DGQO01000213.1:10569-11738 GCA_002400445.1 Chitinophagaceae bacterium UBA4412 | reverse complement strand
TGCTGGAAGAAAGTTTTTCTCCCAAAGCCCTCGAGATTCTTACCGATTGGCTTTGGCGTTATGGGAGGTAAAAAAATAGCCCGGGCATTTCGGTAATGCACGGGCTAAGTGTTGTTAATCTTTTTTTATTTTCTTGTGTACACTAATGGCGCCATCGGCTGTGCAGCAGAGCTGGTAAACAGCCTTCTTACCGGTAGCATACAAATAATAACTTGTAGTACCATACATCACCATCTCCGTCACTTGCAAAGGCAAGGAATAGCTGCTGTATTTTGACTGCAGCGCTTTTGCTACCGCAAGGGGAACAGAAGCAATGGGAATAGTACGATATACGGCCAGCATTTCTCCTTGTTTATTGAATGCCGAGGTGTAGTTGGTGGCATTCATTAAAAATTTGGCGAAGTATAAGCCTTCATTTACCGTCCAGCTTACATCAGATGCACTTTTAAATTCTGTGAGCATCGCAGCCTGTACTCTTGAACTAACTGCATCGGTACCAGGTCCGCTGTAATTTCGGTCTGTTGTAAAAGCCTGACTACTGTAAAATAGTACGCAGGCCAGCATTAAAGTGATTGTTTTTTTCATGACTATACTTTTTTGTTTTTTAGTTGATTGCGGTTCATTCCGCTTTCATGGCAATACAAAGTAGCATCGGAATAAAAACCTGTGCAAGCGAATTGTGGCCAGAGGAAAAGCAATTTTTTTTTGGGATGACGAATGGCAAAAATCGATTATTGTATGGCATAGAACTTTTGTGTTATTCTACTGCATCCCGTTACAGATAAGGGTTTTTCTCCACTTCACAATGAAATGCTAAAATGGTCGGCAGTTTTGTTAAAAGATAGCAGTGGTGAATGCAGTCTGTCTTCCACTACCTTTAATAAATGAATTTTTTAGCGCATGCATACCTGTCCCTTGGCGATCCGGATTTACTGATGGGAAATATGATCAGCGATTTTATAAAGGGTAAGAAACAGTTTGATTATTCCCCGGCTGTGCAGCAAGGAATTCGCCTCCACCGGGCTATCGACCAATTTACCGATGCACATGAAAGCACGCATCATATTATGGCGTTCTTCAGGCCACATTACCGTTTATATGCTGGCCCTTTTACGGATATCGTTTTAGATTATTTTCTTGCAAATGATCAACATGAATTTGCGTCTGCG
>DGQO01000213.1:3968-10459 GCA_002400445.1 Chitinophagaceae bacterium UBA4412 | reverse complement strand
CTTTTTTCGGTTCTGTTAAAAAATATGTTCAGGCTCTTACAGGTCGTTCATAAAGCTTCATTCTTCTATCTTTGACAAAAGACAGAAAGCATGAAAAATTACTTTACCCTTATTGCCTTTGCATTCATCAGCAGCACCAGTTTTTCGCAGGCGAAATTACCACCGGTAGATGCTTCCCCGCTGGATATGGCATATTACCCGGACAATTATCCCATGCTCAAAATCCAGGATAAAATAAATGAGCCTATGACTGCCAGGGTGCTTTACAGCCGCCCGCAAATGAACAGCCGCTCTATCTTTGGTGCCCTTATTCCTTATAATAAAGTGTGGCGGGTGGGTGCCAATGAAGCCACAGAGATCGAGTTTTTTCATCCCGTGAAAATCAATAACGTAAAAATTAAAAAAGGCAGGTACACTTTGTACGCCATTCCTAATGCAGACAAATGGACCTTTATCATCAATAAAGAAAATGATACCTGGGGCAGCTTCAGGTATGATGAAAAGAAAGACCTGGTGCGTATGGACGTTCCGGTACAAAAGCAAACTTCAACCGCAGAATCTTTATCAATGTTTTTTGAAAAGAGCAGCAGTGGGTTTATCTTGTCGGTTCTTTGGGAAGATGTGAAAGCATCTCTGCCCATTATCCTGCAATAATCTGAAACGATGCGTATAACAATAGCTGCTGTCTTCTTTCTTTTTTGTTTAACTGGCTTCTGGGCCTGCAATGATAAAAAGGAGCAGCCCACTCCAGCAGAAGCGGCCAGGGCTTTTCCTGGCAACGCCTATGCCTCTATTGATCAGTCGCCGATGGATGTAAGTTATTGTCCGCAAGAATATCCACAGCATAAGATTAATGGTACCGTTACAGACGGCCCCGTAGCCAGGGTTATTTATAGTCGCCCTCATCGTAAAGGCCGCTCTATTTTTGGACAGGATACCAGCAGCCTTTGTGTGTATGGTAAGCCCTGGCGACTTGGTGCCAATGAAGCCACGGAGATTGAATTTTTTCGACCTGTAATTATCAATGGTCAAAATGTAGCCGCCGGAAAATACGTGATGTATTGCGTTCCTTATGCAGATAAGTGGATCATCGCCTTTAATTCAAACCTCTTTAGCTGGGGCTTGCAAATAGATCCTGCAAAAGACGTGCTCCGGGTAGAAGTGCCCATCAGCACGCAGTCACCGGCGCTGGAAGATTTTACGATGGTATTTACTTCCACAGATTCTGGCGCCGACCTGCTGATGAGTTGGGATAACGTAAAAGCACTGTTGCCCATTAGCTTTTCTAAATAAGGTCTTTCGGTAGCTTATCTTTGTGTTATGTGTGGCATTGCCGGAATCATCACCCCAAACCCTTCATTTATACATCATACGCTCTTGCAGCGGATGAGTGATGCGCTCGCCCACCGTGGTCCTGATGGAGAAGGTCATTGGATCAGCCCTTCCCGGGTTTGCGGTTTGGGTCATCGCCGCCTCGCCATCATTGATCTTAGTATAGCTGCAGCCCAGCCCATGCACTTTGCCCAGCGGTATACCATTGTGTATAACGGAGAAATTTATAACCATATAGAACTCCGCCAATCTTTAATAAGGCTGGGTTATCATTTTGAAAGTAACAGCGATACAGAAGTTATTCTTGCCGCTTACGATCATTATAAAGAGCGTTGCCTTCAGTACCTGGATGGAATGTTTGCTTTTGGTATCTGGGATGAGAAAGAAAAACAATTCTTTGCAGCAAGAGATCGCCTGGGCGAAAAACCTTTTTATTATTACCAGGAAGATGACCTTTTTATTTTTGCCAGCGAGATGAAAGCGCTTTGGGCGGTGGGTGTGCCCAGGAACACGGAGCAAAAAATGTTGCTCAATTATCTTACCCTGGGTTATGTACAGAACCCTGCAGATAAGGGCCAGACTTTTTACCAGAAAATCTATTCCCTAAAGCCTGCGCATTACCTGAGGTATGAGCCACAAACAGAAAAGTTTTCCCTGCATTCTTATTGGGATATTGATAAGCAAACTGAACTAAAATTATCTGATGAAGAGGTAATGGCGAGGTTTGAAAAACTTCTGAACCGTTCTGTACTTACCCGGCTGCGCAGCGATGTGCCCGTGGGTGCAAGCCTTAGTGGGGGCCTGGATAGCAGCACTATTGCTTACAGTGTNNGCAGTTTTCTTTGGAAAATTACACAGTAACACCTACAGCCCTGGGGCTTATCCAGGACTTTGAAAAACTCTGTACGCACCAGGAAGAGCCCTTTCCCTCTTCCAGTATTTATGCGCAGTACAAGGTGTTTGAACTTGCCGCCAGTCATGGTACTAAAGTGATGCTGGATGGGCAGGGTGCCGATGAAATTCTCGCAGGCTACAATAAATATTTACACTGGTTTTTACAGGAGCTGCTCATTAGAAATAAATTTTCTCAAGCCAGGTCAGAAAAACTTTTGTTTGACAAGCATAAGATGCCTTTTAAGTGGGGCTTGTCTAACCTGCTGGCAGCTTATCTTCCGCCACATGTTTCTATCCAGCTTGAAAAGCGGGAATACAACCATATCATTCATCATCCGGATATCAGCAAGCACCTGCTGGGATCTATCCGGGGAAGGGAATGGGATGGCATTCACAAACCAGTAGTAACCAAGCTCAATGATATTTTGTATTTCAATACCATGGAATTTGGGCTGGAAGAGTTACTGCGTTTTTCTGACCGCAGCAGCATGGCACATGGCACTGAAGTGCGCCTTCCTTTTTTGAATGCAGACTTAGTGCAATTTGTTTTTTCACTGCCCACACGCTACAAAATTTCCGACGGATACACCAAGAAGATTTTACGCCGGCTCATGAATGACAAGCTGCCCGATGATATTGTATGGCGCACGGAGAAGGTAGGCTACGAGCCGCCCCAACTTGCCTGGATGCAGGATGCTCAACTCGTGGAATATATTCACGAAGCAAAGAGACGTCTTGTGCATGCAGATTTGCTTCGGCCGCAAGTGCTGCATAAGAAAGTAACTCCCCGCAGCGCTCACCATGCAGAGAACAGCGACTGGCGTTATCTTTGCGCCGCTCAACTGTTATAACTTATTTTACAAAAGAATACACTCAAATTTAAATTTCTACAATTCACTTTTATGCAAAACGATACACCGAGAGCAAATAACCTGGGTACAAAATTCATTCATGCCGGCACGGTACCAGATCCTTCTACCGGTGCTATTATGACACCCATTTATCAAACCAGCACTTTTGTACAAGAAGCACCAGGCGTGAACAAAGGATATGAATATGCACGCAGTCAAAACCCCACCCGTACTGCCCTGGAAACTGCACTGGCCATCATTGAAAATGGAAAATTCGGCCTGGCATTCAGTAGTGGTGTGGCTGCAACCGATGCAGTGATAAAATTACTTTCTCCCGGCGATGAAGTGATTTGTGCAAAAGATATGTATGGCGGAACCTATCGCCTGTTTAGTAAAATATTTGAAAAGTATGGTATCCGTTTTATTTATGTAGATACTACAAATACAGAAAATGTAAAGGCCGCTGTTACGGCAAACACAAAACTGATCTGGATTGAGACGCCTACCAATCCGCTGATGAACATCACAGATATCACCGCAGTTGCAGCTATCTCAAAGGCAGCAGGCGCATGGCTTTGCGTGGATAATACTTTTGCATCACCCTACCTGCAGAATCCTTTGGATCTGGGTGCTGATATGGTAATGCATTCTTCTACCAAGTACCTGGGCGGCCATAGCGATGTAATACAGGGTGCTCTAATGTTGAATGATGAAGCCCTTCGGGATCAATTGTATTTTATTCAGAAAAGTTGTGGGGCGGTGCCTGGCCCCATGGATTGCTTCCTCGTTTTGCGGGGTATTAAAACCTTACATGTGCGCATGAAGCAGCATTGCGAAAACGGCTTCCTGGTTGCTCACTTTTTACGTAAACATCCAAAAGTGGAACAGGTATTTTGGTGTGGCTTTACAGACCATCCAAATTATGATATTGCGAAATCTCAAATGCGGGACTTTGGCGGCATGATGAGTTTTACTTTAAAAGATGAAAGTATAGAGGCTGCGCACAAAGTATTGAGCTCTACAAAATTATTTGCCCTGGCAGAAAGCCTCGGCGGTGTAGAATCGCTCATTAATCATCCGGCAAGTATGACCCATGCAAGTATACCAAGAGAAGAGCGTATCAAGAATGGTTTAAGTGATGGGCTCATTCGCCTGAGTGTTGGTATAGAAGATGCACAGGATTTGATAGATGATCTCACGCAAGCTATTGGTCAATAAACTCGGTATGCATCCGGAACTGGAAAAATTTTTAAACGCAAAAGTAAGGCTGTATGAACAGCCTTCTTTTATTGCTGCAGATCCTATTTGTGTACCACACAGGTTCAGCAAGTTGCAAGACATTGAAATTGCCGGATTCTTTGCAGCAATCTTTGCCTGGGGAAACCGCACTACCATCATCAATAAAGCAACCGAACTCCTGCAGCTCATGGACAATGCGCCTCATGATTTCTGCCTGCAGCATTCTGAAAAAGAATTGCACCGCTTGCTCCAGTTTAAACACCGCACATTTAACAGCACCGACCTTTTGTATTTTGTACAATTCTTTCACACGCATTACAGCAAGTACACTTCCCTGGAAAGCGCCTTTACGGCTGGAATGAAAAGAACGGATGAAAATACAGCGCATGGGCTAAATGCATTCTATCAATACTTTTTTTCGCTGCCCGATGTGCCTGCCAGAACGATGAAACATATTGCCTGCCCGGCAAAAAAATCTGCCTGCAAGCGCCTGAATATGTTCCTGAGATGGATGGTGCGCAGCAATAAACATGCAGTGGATTTTGGGCTTTGGAAAAACATTAAGCCCAGCCAGCTTGTACTTCCTCTCGACGTACATGCTGCCCGTGTAGCCCGCTCGTTTGGCCTGCTTACCCGCCCGGCTACAGACTGGCAGGCAGCCGTAGAAATTACGAACCTGATGAAAACCCTTGATGCAAAAGATCCCTGCAAGTATGATTATGCTTTGTTTGCGCTGGGCGTACTGGAGAGGTTTTAAATCTTAACAGTTATACGCAGCTCTGCAAAATTTATCTTGCCGGCAAGCCTGTAAAATTGTAAATTGATGCTGATGCAAATGCTTCCCCATAACGATGCCTGGCAGGCTGTACTCAATATTAAAGATGAAAATGCTGCCCATGACAAACTGCTTTTTGCGCAACTGTGTGATTCTATCAATGATTTAATCGTACATGATTTTGACAGGCTTCTCGGATTGTTATATCGGCACGATGTGAGCGAACAAAAAATTAAAACCCTCCTCAAAGAAAATCCGGATACAAATGCATCGGAGAATATTGCCCGACTTGTAATAGAACGGCAGGTACAAAAAATAAAATCCCGGCAGGAACACCGCCGGGATCAGGATAATATTTCCGAAGAAGAAAGATGGTAACTATACTTTCTCTTTTTTGCCGTACATCAGTTTTGCCACCTCTTCTTTATTTTCTTTTTCTTTTTTCAAATCGAACATGGTACCAAATACATGATCCCAGATGGTACTGCTTACCCCAAAGCCCATATCCATATCCTTATAATGATGCAGATGATGGTTTCTCCATAATCCCTTCATCCATTTAAAGGGAGGATTCCAGGCATGAATGGCATAATGCATGCTGCCATATAGGAGGTAACCCAGCATAAATCCGGGAAAGAAAGAAAATGCATTATTACCCATGATAGCGTAATACATCAGGAAAAACACGGAGGCCAGCAGCAGGCTTGGTACGGCGGGCATAAATAAGCGTTCCTTATCTCTTGGGTATTCATGATGGTTGCCATGCATCACATAATTAATTCGTTTACCTCTTTCACTAGTGGGGTGATGATGAAAAACAAAACGATGCAAAATGTATTCAGTAAAGGTCCAGAAGAACATACCTCCCAGGAAAAGAAAGAGCACCTGAAGGCCGCTATAAAAAAGATTGTTATAGGCGTAGTAGGGAAAAAATAGCAGCACAGGCAGGTACATACCCCAGATGAAAAGCGGATGTGTTTTAGTGAGGTATTCCAGGTATTGGTTCCTGAAGAGTTGCGCCTGACCTTTATTGTGAATTTTATCAAACTTCATAACTGCGTTTTAAGCAACTGTAAAGATAAATATTTGAAAGGCAAAAGCAATAGCAGTAATGGGTAGGCTTTAACATAACCCCGTAATTTTCGATGCTGATCAACCTTTTTGCGCTGTACATTTTCTGGCAGCCGCTGCTGAAATGCCTATTTTTGACACAAAATTTAAAGTATGAGATTAGTTACCTATATGAAGGATGACCAGAGCCAGCTCGGGATGTTAGTAGATGGTAATTTATACGATATGGAGGCCCTCCATCCCGATCTTCCGGTGAGCATGGTGATGTTTCTTAATTATTGGGAAGATGTATTTCCCATTGCACATATGGTGGAACAGAAAATTAAAAA
>DGQO01000213.1:942-3943 GCA_002400445.1 Chitinophagaceae bacterium UBA4412 | reverse complement strand
TTTGATGAGTATCCTATTTTTTATTTTACAAACCACAACAGCATTCAAGGGCCTGGTGCCGTGTATTGCATGCCAGATCATTTTCAGAAACTTGACTTTGAACTTGAAGCTTCCATTGTAATAAACAAGCCCGGAAGAAATATTCCGGCGGCAGAGGCAGACGACTACATTGCCGGCCTGATGATCATGAATGACATGAGTGCAAGAACTTTGCAGATGGAAGAAATGCTGCTCAACCTGGGCCCGGCCAAAGGCAAAGACTTTGCTACCTGCATCGGACCCATGCTGGTTACGCTGGATGAATTGCAGGCTTATGAAGTGCCCTGCAAAGAAAACCATACCGGCAAAAGCTGGAACCTGCCCATGACCTGCAGCGTAAACGGAATTAAAGTAAGTGAAGGTAACCTGGCAGATATGGATTGGACTTTTGCAGAAATTATTGAACGCTCCAGTTATGGCGTAAACTTATTTCCCGGCGATGTAATTGGTAGTGGTACGGTGGGCACGGGTTGTTTTTTAGAACTGAACGGAACAGGCCTGTACAATGATCCAAATTATAAGGCTCAATGGCTGCAGCCAGGTGATGTCATTGAAATGAATATAGAAGCGCTGGGTACATTAAAAAACCGGGTAGAACAGGAAGATAGCGAGTTTAGTTTGCTTGCGCTTAAGAAAACAACTACTACAGATAAAGCAGGATTATGATCATCAACATCCAGGAATTATCCCCAGGCGAGCGGCAAAATTATTTGCAGCACGCTATTGCACCAAGGCCCATCGCCCTGGCCTCTACCATTAATTTGAATGGAGAGGTAAACCTGAGTCCCTTTAGTTTTTTCAATATGTTTTCTTCCACGCCGCCCATCGTTATTTTTTCACCGGCAAGGCGGGTGCGCAATAACAGCACTAAGCATACACTTGAGAATGTATTGGAAGTGCCGGAAGTAGTGATCAATATTGTGGATGCGTCAATGGTGCAGCAAGTATCGCTGGCGAGTTGTGAATATGCAGCCGGTATAAATGAATTTGACATGGCGGGTTTTACCATGCAGGCCGCACAACTGGTGAAACCACCGCTGGTGCAGGAAAGTAAAGTGAAAATGGAATGTAAAGTGCTTGAAGTAAAACCACTGGGCAGTTCAGGTGGCGCAGGAAATTTGGTTATTGCAGAAGTGTTGCTCATGCATATTGACGAGTCATTATTGAATGAAAATAAAATGATTGATCAAACCAGGCTGGAGCATGTAGCCAGGCTGGGCGGCGATTGGTATTGCCNNNATGAACAACCTTTTATCAATCCTGCATTTGAGGATGACAGGCTAAAGCAAATTGTACAATATTATTCCATCAACACCGTAGAGATGGAAAGAGAATTACAGCTCTACGCCAGGGAATTACTCGAAGCAGGAAAAGTGAATGAAGCCTGGCAGGTATTGCTTACTGCGGTATAACGATCAGAACTGCGCCAGCAATTCTTCTTTACTCACAAGACCTTGTTTTTTCCAAACAGGCTTGCCATTCTTATAAATGATAAAAGTAGGAAACTCATCTGCACCCAGGCCCTTTACCAGTTCTGCCTGCGTGGCACCATCTACCCTGAGCAGCATAAATTTCTTGCCATTAGATTGAACGAGTTCATCAAGGATTGGATCCATTTTCCTGCAGGGAGGGCACCATTTTGCACCTACATCTACCAGCACGGTTTTATCTTCAGGAATGGAACTTGTAAAAGCCTCCATGCTTATTTGCGGTACGGCTTGCTGCTGTATTAAATCTTTGCCCTGGGCTCTCCAGCTTTTAATACCACCGTCCATATTGTAGGCTTCAAAGCCATGCGAATTGAGCCAGGCTGTAGCTTTCGCACTCCTTGCGCCGCTAAGGCAATACGTATAAACAGGCTTTGATTTGTCAAGGGCCTCTGCACGCTTTACAAACTCTTCTTTATTTAACCAGTTTGCCTGCAGTGCATCTTTGATATGGTCGCCGTTAAATTCTTCAGCGGTGCGAACATCAAGCACCTGCACCCCGGGAGTGTTTATTTTTTGCTCAAAACTATCTACAGACAAGTTTGTTTTTTGTGCATTACTGTTGCAAGCATGTAGCATTACGAAAGTGAGGGCGATACCCAGGAAAGATTTGTTCATGTTTATAATTATGATCAGGTGTTTTTAAATAATATTTCTTTGATCAAAATGGCAATGCCGATGATCAGCACGAAAATACCAAACCATTTTTTGAGATGCTGTGGCCTGGCTTTTTTTCCGATGGCCATTCCTATAAAAATACCGGTTATCGCAATAGCGGTGAGGGTAAAAAGAAAGGGCCATCGTATGGTATAATGAGAAAGATCGCCCAGGAAACCGATCAGAGAATTAAGTGCAATAATGAGCAGTGATGTTCCCACGGCCGTTTTCATTGGCATATGCAGTAGCACTACCAATGCCGGAATAAGCATGAAACCACCTCCTGCACCCAACAGCCCGGTGATGATACCAATGCCCACACCAAAAAGGAGCAGGATACCCGGATGATTATGCCGGGCTTTATCTGGAGGCAATGCCGCATTATTTTTTCGATGCAGGATCATGCTTAGGGATGCTACCAGCATGAGTGCTGCAAAGAGCAGCATGGTGAGCAGGTTATGTGTAAATGCAAAATCTCCAATGGTAAAAATGGTTTCAGGAATAGCAGGAATCACAAACCTTCGGGTGATAAAAACGGTGATCATGGAACTTGAGCCGAATAACAAAGCGGCCCTGATATTTACCTGTTTCTTTCTGTAATTGCTGTATGCACCCACAAGGCTCGTGCTGCCCACAATGAACAACGAATAAGACGTGGCCAGGATTGGATTGAGGCCAAACAAGTACACTAACACCGGCACGGTGAGTATAGATCCTCCACCTCCCACGAGGCCGAGAGAAATACCAATAAATGCTGAAGCCAAATAACCGGCTATTTCCATAGATCTATTTGCTGCCAGTTTTAAAATTGCTGTAAC
>DGQO01000213.1:0-934 GCA_002400445.1 Chitinophagaceae bacterium UBA4412 | reverse complement strand
AAAGTTTGCCATCACCCCGGAATATTTTTAGAATGAAATGCCCAGCCCAATTTTGAAGGCGTTGTTATAGGCGTTTACATTTTGGTTTTTATCAATGTGCGAAAGGCCGTAATCATAGCTTGCAGATACATTGAAGCCACCTTTAAACTGGTAGCCGACACCTGCCGTAACGCCCATATCCCAATCATTGAATTGCGATTTTGCATCAATGGTTCTGTTTAGCAGGTTGATGCCAAGTATAGAGGCATTCGTTTTTAATTTTGCAGAGGAGAGATAAGAAAATTGGGGTCCTGCAAATACCTGGAAGCCGCCGAGATCTGCCTTAAGCAATACTGGGATATCTATGTAGTCTGATTCTAGTGTTGCCTTTGCATTAGCGCCCAGGAATTCAACGCCTTTAATGCCGAGCTCACCTTGCAACGCATAACCTTTCTGGCTATAGTAGAGCCCGGGTTCTACAGAGATTTGGCCAGACAATGGAATATTCGCATAGCCACCTGCAAAAAATCCGGTCCTGTTTGCAGTTGTTATCCTGCCATTTGTAAAATCGAGCAGGTCTTTAAGATTGTTTGCAGCATCGCCCCGGATACCGGCAGACGAGAGTCCGGCTTTAACACCGAAATGTATATTGCTTTGTGCAAATGTGGCAAACGAAACCAATGACAAAATGGAGAGTAGAATTTGTTTTTTCATAAATAAAGAAGAGCGGGTTTTTCAGTCGCCCTGCTTTATGAGAAAACTTTTTGCTGTTAAAGATTAATCTATTGCGGGTAAGATTTTGTTAATAGCCATAGAGTGGAGCAATTACATTTGCCAGGTGGAAGATTTCAATGGTATAAGTGATAAACTCGCAAGTGAGCGGCGCAGGAAGGAATCGTAAACAATAGGAATACGCCCGTTTATTTTATGGGCGATTCAAGAAGCTAAACTAGCA
>DGQO01000214.1:313-16049 GCA_002400445.1 Chitinophagaceae bacterium UBA4412 | reverse complement strand
TTACTGACGAAACAACGGATGAAAAAAAACAACATCTTTTAGAATTATATAGAGAATTTAAAGATGTAATGGAGCCGAGAAAGATTGCTCACGAATGGATCTGGGAAAGAATGTAAGTGCCAAAACGATCAGGCAAAAGTCCTTTGTTTTTCTGATGCGGATTACCAGTTCGGGGATATTAAATTTTCAAGAGGAAGAAAGTATCCCCAGTTCTTGATCGAACATCTCTGTATCATTTTGGCTTTATCTTGTTGTTGGCTGCCTGTACCGAACAGGGTATGAATGCTTCTGTTGATTCCGGCCGATTTAATTATCGAAATAATTTTGTTTATCTCTTTTTGAGTGTTACTTTACAGTCAATTTAAAGTGTCAATTTAACACTTGTAAAAAGTCTGGGCTCACGAGAAACCCTGTTTCAACAATTCAATGATATGGAACAACAATTTGTAATTGGAATAGATTATGGAACAGACTCTGTTCGTTCCATTATTGTGGATGCTACGAATGGGAATGAGCTGGCAGCGTCCGTTTTTTATTATCCCAGGTGGAAGGATGGCTTGTATTGCAATCCGCAGCTTAACCAGTTCAGGCAGCATCCATTAGACTATATTGAAGGGCTGGAATATACCGTAAAAGACTGCCTGACGCAGGCTGGAGAACAAGTAGCCCGAAACATCAAAGGTATTGCCGTAGATACTACAGGATCCACGCCAGTAGCTGTAGATAAGAATGGTACGCCCCTGGCTTTGCTGGCCGATTTTGCAGATAATCCGAATGCCATGTTTGTATTATGGAAAGACCATACATCTATAAAAGAGGCAGAGGAAATTAACCGGCATGCTTCACAATTTCCGGTCAATTATTTAAAATATGTGGGCGGTATTTATTCAAGCGAATGGTTTTGGGCTAAACTGTTGCATATTTTAAGGCAAGATGAAAAAGTAGCATCTGCGATGCATAGCTGGGTAGAACATTGCGATTGGATTCCTTTTTTACTCACGGGGGGNNGAGTCTTTTGGAGGTTATCCGCCTGATCATTTTTTTGCTTCCCTGGATAAAAAACTTGCAGGCTTTACGCAGAAACTTCCGGCAGAAACATACACGTCTGATCAACCTGCTGGCTATCTATCCAAAGAGTGGGCAGATAAACTTGGATTAAATAGTGATGTTGTTGTTGCCATAGGCGCTTTTGATGCACATATGGGTGCAGTAGGAGGTCAGATTGAGCCTTATTATTTAAGCAAGGTAATGGGTACTTCCACTTGCGATATGCTGGTTGCTCCAAAAGATGAAGTAGATCATATATTAGTAAGAGGTATTTGCGGACAAGTTGATGGCTCTGTAATACCTGGTATGATTGGCATGGAGGCAGGACAGTCTGCCTTTGGAGATGCTTATGCATGGTTTAAAAATATACTCTCATGGAGCCTTACGCTCATAGAAGATAAACAGCTAAGGCAAATTGTAAGCGATAAAATTATCAAAGTACTTTCAGAGCAGGCAGCATTGCTTCCATTAAGCGAGCATGATGAAGTGGCTGTTGACTGGCTGAATGGCCGAAGAACTCCGGACGCAAATCAAACATTAAAAGCAGCGATTACAGGCCTCAGTTTAGGAACAGGTGCTCCTCAAATTTTTAAATCCCTGGTAGAGGCAACTTGTTTTGGGGCTAAAGCAATTGTAGAAAGATTCAATGATGAAGGCATTAAAGTAAAAGGGTTAATTGGTTTAGGTGGTGTTGCACGCAAGTCGCCATATATCATGCAAACCATGGCAGACGTAATGAATATGCCCATTAAAATTCATAAAAGTGAACAGACATGTGCCATCGGCGCTGCAATGTTTGCCGCCACGGCTGCAGGTATTTACACCAAAGTAGAGGATGCTATGCATGCCATGGGGCAGGGCTTCGATGCTGTGTATGAACCTGATGCAGATAAAGCATTTTTATTTGCCCAACGGTATGAAAAATATAAAGCATTAGGAAAATTTATTAGCAATGAGTAAGTACAATCATATAAAGGAGGAAGCCTATAAAGCTAATATGCAGTTGCCTCAATTAGACCTGGTATTATTTACGTTCGGAAATGTAAGTGCGGTAGATAGAAGCCTGGGTGTATTTGCCATCAAGCCAAGCGGCGTGCCTTACGAGCAACTGAAGGTAGAAGATATGGTGATCGTAGATTTTGAGGGAACAGTGGTGGAAGGGAATCTTCGCCCATCTTCTGACAGCAAGACGCATGCAGTTTTGTATAAACATTGGATAAATATTGGCGGTATCGTGCACACCCATTCAACCTACGCCACCGCCTGGGCGCAGTCGCAAAGAGATATCCCGATTTTTGGCACTACGCATGCAGATTATAACACCGTTGATATCCCGTGTAGCGCACCGATGAGCGATGAAATGATACAGGGCGATTACGAATCCGAAACCGGATTGCAGATCATCAATTGTTTCAAAGAAGGTCAATTGGATTATAATGAAGTTGAAATGATTTTGGTGGGAAACCACGCACCATTTACCTGGGGTAAAACTGCAGCGAAAGCTGTGCATAATAGTGCAGTGCTGGAGCAGATTGCCAAGATGGCCTATCTCACTGAAAGCATTAACCACAATGCACCGAGACTAAAAAATGCATTGATTAAAAAGCATTACGAGCGCAAACATGGCCCTGATAGTTACTACGGACAATAACGTCTTCAAATAAAAGGTTGTGCCTTTGCTAAACATATGAAAGCCATCTATTCAGCAAATAATTTATAACAAAATACATCATGCGTAAAAATAATTCAGACAATAATCCCTTAGCCAACTTAGAAGTATGGTTTGTAGTGGGAAGTCAGCACCTTTATGGAGAAGATACATTGAAGAAAGTGGCCGAACATGCGCAGGAGATGGCTACTTATTTTCATAATACAGATACCATTCCGGTAGATGTTATTTTTAAGCCAGTGGCTAAAACAACGGAGGAAGTGTATGCTGTGTGCACAGAAGCAAACAACGCAAAAAACTGTATTGGCATCATCACCTGGATGCATACTTTTTCGCCTGCAAAAATGTGGATTAACGGATTGAAGGTTTTGCAAAAACCTTTATTGCATTTGCATACACAGTATAACCGGGATATTCCATGGGGAGAGATCGATATGGATTTTATGAATTTGAATCAATCTGCGCATGGCGACAGGGAGTTTGGTCATATCAACAGCCGGCTTAAAACAAAACGTAAAGTAGTCACGGGGTACTGGCAGGATAAAAATGTGATCGGGCAAATAGCCACCTGGGCGAGGGTAGCCGCAGCTTGGCACGACTGGCAAGGGGCAAAATTTGTGCGCTTTGGAGATAATATGCGGTATGTTGCCGTTACAGATGGAGATAAGGTGGAAGCAGAATTCAAATTCGGTTTTTCTGTAAACACCCATGGTATTGGTGACCTCGTAGCAACGATCAATACCGTGAGCAATGTTGAAGTGGATGCATTAGTGGAAGAATATTTTACAGCTTACAATGTCGATAAAGTTTTACATAAAGACGGTGCTCATTTTGCTTCATTAAAAGAAGCTGCAAAAATTGAATTGGGCATTAAATATTTTTTAGAGCAGGGTAACTACAAAGGTTTCACCGATACTTTTGAAGACCTGCATGGCATGAAACAGCTACCTGGCATTGCTGCGCAAAGATTGATGAATGCTGGCTATGGATTTGCAGGAGAGGGCGATTGGAAAACAGCCGCACTCGTTAGGGCTATGAAGGTGATGGGTACTGGCCTTGATGGTGGAAATAGTTTTATGGAAGATTATACCTACCATTTTGAACCCGGAAATGAAATGGTACTCGGTTCGCACATGCTCGAAATTTGCGAAAGCATAGCGGCTTCTAAACCTTCCTGCGAAGTTCATCCTTTGGGAATTGGCGGAAAGTCTGATCCGGTGCGGCTTGTATTCAATGCCAAAGCCGGAAATGCGTTAAACGCTTCCCTTGTTGATCTGGGTCATCGCTTTCGCTTGCTGGTAAATGTGGTGGAGGCTGTAGCGCCAGAACATGATTTGCCAAAGCTTCCTGTGGCCAGGGTTTTATGGAAGCCATACCCAAATATGCAGGACGCATGCACCGCATGGATTTTGGCAGGTGGTGCACATCATACTTGTTATTCTCAAAATCTTTCTGCCCAATACCTGGAAGACTTTGCGGAGATTGCCGGGCTAGAGTTTGTATTGATAGATGNNCGCTGATGCTAAACGAAAACAGGGATTATCAACTTCTGGAGAAAGTTTGTAGCCGACCTGCTTATTAAAAAGCTGGCTTTTCTTTAAACAGGTTGTGTGTTACAGCGTAAACTTCCTGATCTTGCAGGTACAAATTTTCTCTTTCGTATGAAGTATAGTAAATGGATTGGTATCCTCGCCTGTATTGCACTGGGCATTGCCTGTTATTTACCCTGGACCTATCACGCAGATGTACATAAAAACTTCACGGGCTTTTATTCTGAGCAATCTGCTTACGGAAAGCCGGGTAAAACATTTATTTTTCTGGCCGTAGTTGCGATTGCACTTTTTCTTGCGCAGAAAGTTTGGGCTCAGCGCACGCTGCTTTTTGTTTCCGGGGTCATGATTGCTTACGGTATTAAATCCTATATTCTTTATACATCCTGCTATAATGCCTACTGCCCGGAAAAGCTTCCAGGTATTTATCTGATCATTTTTCTTCCTTTGATTATTTTCATGGCCTCCTTATTTCCGGATATGCAATTGAAACCTAAGCCAGAAGAATGATCAATTCACGCTGAAGGATCCCTGAAAGTACTATTCATGTTTCGCACCTTTTTTTGTTTTGCTTTATGGTTGTTTAGTTCCTCTCTGTTTGCACAGCAAAACAGTTTCTCCGTCTGCTCATGGAACCTGAAAGATTTGGGACTTAGTAAATCTGACGCAGAAATTGAATTTGTTGCTCAAACGGTTAATGCATTTGATGTGGTGCTGCTACAGGAAGTGGTGGCAAAAGATCCTGCTGGTGCGCAGGCTGTGGGTAGGCTGGGAGAGGCTTTACAGCGATTGGGTTCTCAATGGGAATATCGGATTAGTGATATTACATCGGGCGAAAATTCCTACAAGAGAGAACGCTACGCTTTTCTATGGAAGCCTTCTAAACTTACACTATTGGGAAAGCCCTGGCTGGAAAAAAAATTTGAAGCAGAGATCAACCGGGAGCCGTTTGTGGCCAGCTTTCTCATTGGGTCTGATACGGTTACTTTACTAAATTTTCATGCCATTACTAAAAACATGCAGCCGGAAACCGAAGTGAAATATCTTAAATTTTTACCTGCTGCCTATCCTGATCTTCATCTTCTTTTTTGTGGCGATTTTAATTTGCCACAGGTGCATACCGTTTTTAACCCGCTGAAAAAGATGGGTTATCTGCCAGCACTTATTGCCTCCAAAACATCGCTTCGGAAAGATTGCCAGGGCAACGATTGCCTTGCCAGCGAATTCGACAATATGTTTTATCAAAGTGAAAGACTCCAGTTAGTATCTGCCCGGGCGATTCCTTTTCACCTTGCCTTTTCCTCCATGCGTGACGCAAATATGATTTCTGATCATCTGCCCATCGTGAGTGAGTTTATGTTTAAACCGGCTGTGAAATAGTGAAACATTCGTTTACAAAAAAACAGATCGTATCCCCGTAAGTGCAAAATGCTATGCGCCTTGTTTCGTGTTTTTAGCCCAGGCATCTTTAAGCGTAACGGTTCTGTTAAATACAAGTTTGCCTGTTGTGGCATCTTTATCCAGGCAAAAATATCCTTTGCGTAAAAACTGGAAACGCTTTTCTATGGTAGCATCTGCAAGCGATGGTTCTAAAAATGCGGTGATCACCTGCAAGGAATCGGGATTAATATAGTCTTTAAAATCGCCTTCTTCACTTGATGGATTTTCTACTTTAAACAGCCGATCATATAACCTGACCTCTGCTTGTATTGCTTGTGGGATACTCACCCAGTGAATAGTACCTTTTACAGACAGGCCGCTACTATCCTGGCCGCTGCGGCTTTCCGGAAAATAGGTACACTGTATTTCCTCAACTGTGCCAGCTTCATTTTTTATAAAATGATCGCATCGTATAATGTATGCACTTTTGAGGCGCACCATAGCACCCGGTGCAAGCCTGAACCATTTCTTTGCGGGCTCTTCCATAAAGTCTTCCCGCTCTATCCAAAGTTCCCGGTTAAATGGAACGGTGCGTGTGCCGTAAGCAGCGTCGGGCCCGTTTTCTGTAGTTAGCTCTTCTACTTTGCCTTCTTCATAGTTTGTAATAACGAGGCGCACTGGATCAAGTACCGCCATTGCCCGCAAGGCGGTAAGGTTCAAATCTTCTCTAAGGCAAAACTCCAGGAGGCTAAAGTCTACCACGTTTTCCCTTTTGGCAATGCCGATGGTATCACAAAACTTACGAATACTTGCGGGCGTAAAGCCCCGCCGGCGCATTCCACTAATGGTAGGCATGCGGGGATCGTCCCAGCCATTCACATATTGATCATTTACGAGTTGCAGGAGTTTGCGTTTGCTCATTACCGTGTAGGAGAGATTACGTCTTGCAAATTCATATTGGTGCGATGGAAAAATTTCTAATTGCTCAATGAACCAATCGTATAACTCCCGGTGTGGAACAAATTCCAGCGTGCAAATGGAGTGGGTGATATGCTCGATGCTATCACTTTGGCCATGGGCAAAATCATACATGGGGTAGATGCACCAGGCATCGCCGGTACGATGGTGATGCGCATGCTTTATGCGATAAATGAGCGGATCCCGCATGAGCATATTGGGATGCGCCATATCAATCTTAGCCCGCAGGGTATGCGTGCCATCCGCAAATTCACCTTTGCGCATCCGGGTAAACAGATCCAGGTTTTCTTCCACACGGCGATGACGAAAAGGACTGTTGGTTCCGGGCTCCGTAGGTGTGCCCTTGAGTTTTGCAATTTCTTCTGAGCTTGAATCATCTACATAAGCCAGTCCTTTTTGAATGAGCTTGATGGCAAACTGGTAGAGTTCCTCAAAATAGTCTGATGCATACAATTCATGTTTCCACTCAAAACCCAGCCAGCGGATATCTTCTTTAATACTATCCACGTATTCGGTTTCTTCTGTTACCGGGTTCGTATCATCAAACCGTAAATTGGTGTATCCTGGATAATCTTTGGTAAGCCCAAAATTGAGGCATATACTGGTGGCGTGCCCCATGTGCAGGTAGCCATTTGGTTCTGGCGGAAACCGGGTAACAATACTTTTATACTTTCCGGCAGCGAGATCTGCCTCCACGATATCTTCAATAAAATTCAAACTTCTTTCTTCGCTCATAGTAGTTTCAAAATGAAATGCAAATGTAATGTAACAGGTGCATTTTGGGTGGTTCATAAAAAAACCTGTGAAGGTGGTTCACAGGTTTTTACGATATCATTTACATCATTGTAATTAAGCTGTGCCCATTCTTTTTAGGTATGCTGCGTGAGATACAACTGCCTGTCGCATTTTCTGGTACTCATTGTATTTCACGTTAAAATCCTGGCAGGTTTTTTTAATAATCTGGCTGATGGCAGGGTAGTGTACATGGGAAACTTTTGGAAACAGGTGATGCTCTATCTGGAAGTTCAGTCCGCCCACTAACCAGGAAAGCAGTTTATTGTTTGTGCCAAAATTAGCCGTAGTCTGCAGTTGGTGTATAGCCCACTCGCTTTCAATATCATTACTGTTGTTAGGTATTGGGAATGCGGTTTCTTCAACGGTATGTGCAAGTTGGAAAACAATACTTAAGATAAATCCGGCAAACATACTAAGAGCCAGGAAGCCAACCAGCCAACTAGTGAACCCCACCATATAAATAGGCAATGCCACCATCATAAAGAGATACCCCACTTTGGCAAACCAAAATGCAAAGTGCTGGAAGTAGCTCATTTTTTTAATAGGCACTTCGCCCACTTTTTTAGAAAAATACTTCGTGTAATCTGTGAGGAAAACCCAGATAATGAGTAGCAGGGTGTACAGGAACCAGACGTAGATGTGCTGGTACTTGTGAATTTTATAACGCTTTTGTGTTTCGCACATGCGCAGCATTGGTTTGATTTCGATATCATCATCAATGCCATCGATATTAGTATAGGTGTGGTGAATAATATTGTGTTTGTTATTCCACATAATACCGCTAGCACCCAGTGCATTTACAGAATATGCGGCAATAGTGTTCCACATTTTACTCTTGCTAAAACTGCCATGGCCGCCATCGTGCATCACATTGAATCCAATAGCGGCAGTGAGGCCACCCATGATAAGCGTTTCGCCAAAAGCAATCCAGCCGTTAGGCGTAAAAAATACTACATGCACGTAAAGGGCGATGTAAAGTGTCCAGAAAAGAATGGCTTTAAAGTAAAGGCTCCAATTACCGGTTGCCGATTTTTTGTTTTCGACAAAATAATTATTTACCCTTGTTTTTAATTCCTGGTGAAAAGTGGAACCCTTTTCTTTCCTGAATTTTGGTGTTGCAAATGTACTCATGGTTGTTTATTATGTATTGTTTTTGATCAGATCGTCCAGCGAACGCAAACCGATCATTTTTTCTGAAATAAATCCCTCACCATATTTTACTCCAATCATTTTACCCAGCATCTTTGCCCTGTACACCACGCTGTCTAAAAAATCGGGTGTAGAAATATATGTCTGAGGTTCGTTAAGGGCGGGATTGTGAAACTGTGTTGCGTACGCTTTTACAGCTTCAATTTTCGTCTCAAATTCTTCTGAGATATCTATTACAAAATTCGGTTGTAAAAACCTGTCCTGTATAAAGTGAAAAACATATTTGGGTCTCCATGCTTCCTGGGCAATCCCATTTTCGTTTGTTTCAATTTTTCTCAAGCCAGATAAAAAAGCTGCGTCTGCTATCAATTTTGAGCCACGTCCATGGTCAGGATGGCGATCTTCGGGTGCATTGCAAAATAAAACTTCCGGTTGGTATTTCCTGATGGCAGTAATCAGCCTGAGCTGGTGCTGCCTGTCGTTTAAAAAAAAGCCATCTGCCATTTGCAGGTTTTCCCGGGCATCAAGTTGCAAAATTTCAGTTGCCCTCGCTGCTTCCGCCTTGCGGCTCTCCGCAGTGCCCCTTGTGCCAAGTTCACCAGCGGTAAGATCTACAATACCGGTTTTTTTGCCGTTTTTCTTCTCTTTTAATAGAACGCCCGCACAGCCCAGTTCAACATCATCCGGATGGGCGCCGATTGCCAATACATCTAACTTCATATACGCATGGTTTTCACCGGGTGCAATGTACAGTTTTTGAGGCACATTTTTACAGACAAACGATTGCAGAAGCTTGCCCGGAGCAAGGTTTAGCTTATCTGGAAGGTTGATGATGTACCCAGGGATTGTCATAATACCCATACCGGTATTGCGCTTCCCGTACAAATTTTTCTATGAGCCGGTCTTCTCCCATAGCATCGTATGGCTGTTTTAAACTGCTGTTAAAAAAGAAGGCAACGGTTTGATAAACCCTTGCATTAAGGCCACCCCGGTATTCTTTGATGATTTCAAAACAGTTGTTGCCGGTTTGCCGGTTAATAAGTTTCATGAGCACCCGCCCCTGGTATACTGAAAGATTGCTGATAGGTTCTGCAAAATCCCGCTTCAGTTCTTTTTCCCTGCTGCGGATGTATTTTTTACGCTCATCTTTTCGGGAAACAGTTTCAAGATACTGGTTCATGTCGTTCAATATTTCGGCAGCCCTGTAAGCATAAGGATAGGTAACAAGTACGGCATTTCTCAGCCTTTGGTAGGCCGCTTTTTCCGCTGCAGACATTTCAGGAAGCCAGGCATAAAGCAACAAAGTGGCCAGCGTTTTAGCCTCCATCGTATCACCATTGTACACAATAGCTTCAGATCGGATGGTATCAAAGTTCGCAAAGGTTTGCGCATACAATTCTCCCTGCATGGTGCAGGTCATCATGATGACGAAAAGTAATATGCGGAAACGAGGCTTCATGCCGTAAAGCAATTATCGATTGTTGAATGATCGTGGTTGGAGTGCATAGAACTATTGTTTATTGGCTGCCTTCTGCTCCTGCAACTTTTAATGCTTAACCTCCTGCAAATAAGAACATATATCCCAGCGCAATAGTAACAAATCCCAGCGTGATGGCGGTTTGCAACGGAGAGAATTTACCACGCTGCACCATACTTACCACTAGCCCGATAGCCATAATAATCAAGCCAAGCCACACCAGGTTTATAAACGGAAATACGTAGGTCTTAACAGTTACGAAGTCTATAAGCTGGCTGGATTCTTTGATACCTAGTTTGATGTGGTGGTTATCTGCCACGCCTTCAAAACGCAGGTACAGGTTCTGTGCGTAAAGGGTATCATCCCGGTGCATTACTCCCATAGAATCCACTTCTATCACCGGCATGGCCTTTACCTGCTTGTTGTCATTGGTATATACTGTAACATCAGCACCCAGTGCCAAATGATTAGGGCCATAGTGAAAGCGCTCATTATTGGGATTCTTTTGCACGGCATTAAGGACAATATAGCCCTTACTATATTTAGCTGTATCTCCTTCATGCATTTCCCGGATATCAAATTGAGCAGTGTCCTGGTTCTTGGCGCTGTTCAATGCAAAAGAAATATAAGTGTACACATCCTTGTACAAATAGGATTTTGTATCCGGGTTGCTACTCATGTTATTGTCTTTCATGATGTACACATCCGGCTTTACAACAAATCTTTCTTTTATTTCATTCTGCTTATTCTTACGCAAAAACTCCAGTTCAAAAAACTTGCGGCCTTCTTCATGACCGAGTGAATCTTTTTTATAAGTAACTAAATAATCACCCATAGTGGTGGGTACATCCCGGATGAGCGTGAGATTCTCCAGGGGATCATCTTGTTGCTTTGTCATGGGATCAGTTCCTGCAGCAAAATTGATCCCGTTCACCATGCTACTGCTTATCACCTGCTTATTGGCCGATGAGATGAGTATACCGATGAGCAGGAGGGCAAAACCTCCATGCGCAATAGCGGCGCCGCCACTGAGCAACCTGCCTTTCAGCGTAGTCCAGATGTACATGGCATTTGCTACAAAGGAATAAATAGCCGCAAAAAAAGCCAGGTAAATTGCTCCTAAAAATCCTGCACCCTGCTTTGAATAAGTAAGGGGATAAATCATAGCAATGGCAACTGTTATTAATGCTGCAATCACTGTGGGCAAAACCAACTTTTTAAGCAGGTAATCTTTACGGGTGGTTTTATATTTTAAGTATTGGGTAACTGCGGTGAGCAGGCCAATGAGCACCGCAATGAGTGCTGCTACTTTATTGTACGAAAATTCAACATCTTCCGGTGGAGCAATGGAGGTTCCAAAAACGGTGTTAATTACCGGCACTGAAGTTTTTACAATGATAAAAATGGCCGAGAAGAAAAATACGAGGGATCCAATAAACATCCAAAATTCCCTGGAATTACTGTTTTCTTCTTTTTGTATGGCGGGTATAGATTTATAGCGTACAGCAAACAGGATAAGAGATGGCAGCGTAAACAACATTACCAGCATTAGAATCATGACATTGATGGCCTTGCCAGCTTCTGTAAATGCATGCACCGAAGTATCTCCCAGCACTCCTGTGCGGGTGAGAAATGTAGAGTAGAAAACAAAACAAAGTGGCAGCAACGCAAACAAATGTGTCGCCCGCAAGGAATGGCCTGTTGCCTGGAAAACCAACATGGTATGCAGGCCGGAGATCAGGATGAGCCAGGGAACGAGAGAAGCATTCTCCACAGGATCCCATGCCCAGTATCCGCCAAAGCTTAAAGATTCATAAGCCCATTTTCCGCCCATCATGATACCTACGCCCAGGATACAAGCACTAAGCAAAGTCCATGGAATTGCAGGTTTTACCCAATCTTTAAAATTTTTGGTAACCAAACCACCATAGGCAAATCCGAAAGGGATGATCGTTGTGGCAAAACCCATAAATAGAACCGGCGGATGTATAACCATCCAATAATTCCTGAGCAGAATATTAAGGCCCATACCATCTTTTACAAAACTGAGGTAATCTGGCCGGGAAAAAATAGGCGCATCTATTTCATTGCGGGTGAGGGTGAAGAGACTGTTGCCAATACGAACATCAAATACATATACACCCAGGATCATGAGTAACAGGCAAACCTGTGCCAGGCTTATCACCGTAAGTATGTATGGTTCCCAGCCCTTAACCATCGCTGCCTTCCGTTTTCCAATAACGATCAGCCCGAGAATACCATGGCAAATAGACCATAATAAGAAGCTGCCTTCCTGTCCTTCCCAGATACAGGCTAGCAGGTATTTACTTTCCAGTTCTTTGGATGCATGTTTGTAAGCATACATGTATTCGTACATGTGATTGGCACATATATAAAACACAATGCTGAAAATAATAACCAGGCCCACAACCTGGAAAATAAAAGTGCCACGGGCATAACGTAGCCACATATTTTGCGCAGCCGGATCTTTTGCAAAAGAACCTTTGGCAAAAAATATCGTGGATAAAATAGCTGCGAAAAGAGAAAGGATAATAAAAAGATGGCCCAGTTGACCCGGGAAAAGCTGTTCACCTGTAAAGTTCATTGCAACTGCTTAAAGAGAAATATGATTAATAAGACGTTGTTTCGGAAACACCTTTTTTCAGGGTTTCTTTGTTGTCTTTATACTTGCTTGGGCATTTTAACAGAATTTCCTTGCACTCAAAATGGTCGCCTTCCATTTTTCCTTTCATCACAATACGCTCACTCTTTTCCAGGTCTGTTGGTTTGCTATTTCTGTACACTACTTTAGTTTGTGCACCGAGACTATCTACTGCGTGAAATTCCAGGTAATTAGGGTTGTTGATGGGATCGTAAGTGATGGGCTGGGTTTTGTCTAGCTTGGCAATGAGGTGTAAATATTTGCCTGGCTTTGCCCTTGCAGAGGTGATCGTGTCATAAGTAGAGAGATCAATCGAGTAGGTGAGCAATCCAACGATTAGCGCTGCAATACCCACCAGGATGATAATATGCGTTTTTTTCATGGTATATTTTTTGACTTTTTCGCTTTAATCCGGGGAGTTGTAAGTCACTATGCTGGTAACTACCCCACATTCAATACAGCGCCAAAAATTTGAGCAAAGTTAAACCAATTAGGCGGGTGTTGTTGGTTTTCAATTTGATTTTTTGTCAGGGAAGGGTAAGATTTTTTGCTATTATCTTTGCCAAAATTTTTAAAGCGCATTACATGCAAGACCTGTCTAATTACGACCCAAATGGAGTAGGAAATCCTGATCACAATATTTTTGGCTTGCCTACCACTGAAGACGACGCAAGGCTGATCATCTTACCCGTACCATGGGAAGTTACGGTAAGCTATAACGCCGGTACGGCCCGTGCACCAGAACATATTCTGCATGCGAGCCTGCAGGTAGATCTCTACGATCCGGATTTTACCGATGCCTGGAAAGAAGGGTTTTATATGCGTCCTGCAGATAAAAAAATACTCACTAAGAGTGATTACCTGCGTAAAGAAGCTGAGCTATACATCAATTATATCGCCCACGGGGAAGTGGTTCAGGACAATAAGTTTATGTGCAAATCTCTGCGGGAAATTAATGAAGGCAGTACCTTCCTTAACAACTGGGTATATGATCAAACCAAAACCCTTATGGAAAGGGGGAAGTTGGTGGCAATCCTGGGTGGTGACCACAGCACACCTTTTGGTTATATAAAGGCGATTGCAGACCGCTATCCCGAATTTGGAATTTTGCAGATAGACGCTCATTGCGACTTACGCAAGTGTTATGAAGACTTTGGTTATTCTCACGCTTCTATCATGTACAATGTGCTTAACGAGCTTGCCCAGGTTAAAAAGTTGGTGCAACTAGGCATTCGGGATTATTGTGACGAGGAATTGAAAGTGATTGAAGAATCTAACGGTAGAATCGTTACCTTTTTTGACAAAGATATAAAAGAGCGAATGTATGAAGGCGATAACTGGAAGCAGATCGCTGATGAAGTGATCAACCATTTACCGGAGAATGTATTTGTAAGTTTTGATGTAGATGGTCTTGATCCTAAACTGGCACCACATACCGGAACGCCTGTTCCTGGCGGCTTTGAGCTGGAGCAAATTTTTTACCTTTTTAAAAAGATGAAGCAGGCAGGCAAAAAAATAATTGGTTTCGACTTAAATGAAATTGGCGTGAGCCCCAATCAATGGGATGAAAATGTGGGTGCGAGAATATTATATAAGTTATCCAGTTTTTTTGTGAGTTCTCAAAAATCATAATGAGCGCATCCTATAAAATTGCCATTTCAGACGATAAAGCGTCCACTTATAAATGGGTTACCACGCTTATTGCTGCACTCAATTTTTTCGGATTTGTTTTGGTAAGTTTTGGCAAAGCCGGGCAGGAGCGGGAGATCATTGGTATTATTGGCGTCGCAATTGCGCTTATGCTTCTTGCTTTCATTTTCTGGAAAGGGCCTAAGCGTCATTTTATTGAAATCGGCTTCCTGATCATTGCCTTTACCTGGGCGTTTTGTGGTTTGTTTTTCTTTGCGCTGGTTCTTGCTTGCTTTGCGGCCATTGGCTTGCTGGTCAATCAACCTAAAGTATTAATTGTTGATACGCAGGGCGTCAAAATGCCCGTTTTTCCTGTGCGGGTTTATCCCTGGCGGCAGGTGGCGTATATCATTTTAAAAGACGATATTCTCACCATTGAAACAAAGCAAAACCAGGTAATGCAATTCAACCTGTACAGGGGCTCATCACCAAAAGAAGAAGATTTCAACCTGTTTTGCAAACAAATGCTACTCCGCATCGAAATTGCACCGCCGGGGGAAACAAGTCTTTAAGCAGTGCAGACTCCGGAGTTATTTCCTGTAAAGTCTATTCCACATTTACTTTTTTTGTTTGCATAGCCAGCTCTTGCCGGCGATGAAGTATTTTTGCAGGATGCAAACTTTAGCTTCATCTCCTTTTCTTTTATATTCTGACGGTAGCGGTAATATTTATGAAGACCTTTCTCTCTATGCAACCGGCCGCAGCGGCTGGGATGCGGTGCCCATTCCTGTAGACGAATGGATTGAACTGCCTGCTGGCGGCCAGTTATACGAATTGCCCGGGCGCCGGGGCATTGGTATAGATGTGGGCACGGGNNGCGCATACTGGATTTTATATAGCAGCCTATGAAACGAAGCAAGATGCTCCCACACTTCCCTTATTTTGCTACACCGCTGCCGGATGGCAAAATGATCAATTGTATGTTCCCGCCATTCGATTAGAGCAGGACATTCGGCAAGACTGTGAAGGTTATGATGATGCGGTGATTGAAGATGGTGCCGCCGGTCTCCTGGAGGCTTATCCCCACAACCGGTTAGTGAAGCACCTGATGGAAAATTGTTGCATGACTTACACTTGCCCCGCTGCCCGGAATTTTTCACTCCATCGCTGGGAGTGCCCTGTGCCTACTTCACCAGCCTGCAATGCAAATTGCCTGGGCTGCATTAGCTTTCAACCAGTGGATGAAAGCATTGTGAGCACACAAGACAGGCTGAGCTTTAGGCCCGATGTGGAAGAGATTGTTGAATTCACTGTGCCTCATTTGGAGAGTGCTCCTTACCCCATTATTAGTTTTGGGCAAGGATGTGAAGGCGAACCATTACTGATGTGGGAAACCATAG
>DGQO01000214.1:0-125 GCA_002400445.1 Chitinophagaceae bacterium UBA4412 | reverse complement strand
CCGGATTGGTATCTTGGAAAAATTGGCGTAACAGAAACCGGTGAATGCCTGGGCATGAAACAGATGCTGGAACTAATCCGGGAGGAATTTCCTCAATTGAAATTTGGTTATTTCAATCCACCCAT
>DGQO01000174.1 GCA_002400445.1 Chitinophagaceae bacterium UBA4412 | reverse complement strand
AAAATATGGCGGGAAATAGATACAAGGGAAAAAATCAATCTTCCCTTCCGTTATGCCGCCAATGAGAATAACGGAAACCAGCGCTTTATTTCCATCTTGCTTAAGGCAATACAGGACAGCACTGTTACGGTATTCAGTTCTGTAGACGATCGTTTTACTACACCAATGACAACATCTGAAGTTGCAAGGGTAATTACAGGAGAGCCTGTTGAAGTGCCTATCTATAATGAAAATGGTGAACTCACCGGTACAAAAAGAATGTACAATGACATCAACTATGATTCTTTCTACAAGTTTCGCATTAAAGAAGAAGTCATATTTGATAAAGAGAGTTCAAGGCTCTTCTGGCGGATACTCGGTATTGCACCGGTAAAGAATGTGGTTACATCACAAGGTGTAAACCTGGGTGAATCTGAACTCTTCTGGGTTTACTATCCGGATATGCGGGAAACCTTTGCTAAGTACGAAGTGTACAATGGCAAAAACTTCGGTGCACGTATGAGTTGGGAAGAATTGTTTGAGAGTCGCATGTTTTATGGTCGCATTATAAAGAGCACTATTGATAATCCATATGATCAGTATATAAAGAATTATCCAGGTCTTTCTGAAAATGGCGTGTTGCAACTTTTAGAAGGCGAGCATATTAAAGAAGAAATCTTTAATTATGAGCAGGATCTCTGGAGTTATTGATCCCGTTTACCAAAGCTAATTTTATTAAAAGCCCTCCTTTTCGGAGGGTTTTTAATTTCCAAAAATACCCAGTTTAGGGTATAGGAAGGCATTTTAAAGCTTGTACTTTTACATCGGTTTTTCATAGGATATTGGATTTTAAGCGGGGCTGGATTTCTATCCTGGCCCTTTTTTTATGCCCCCAATTTTAGCAACGAAAATACTCCCAGGGGAGTATTGTTTTACAGCTAAAAGAAGTTGAATTTTACCCTTGGTTTTTCATAGGATATTGGATTAAGCGGGGCTGGATTTTTATCCTGGCCCTTTTTTTATGCGCAAACTTATGTGCAAAAAAAAATACGACAAATGCCGTATTGCACTGCATAACACAACTGCTTATTTTTACATCGGTTTTTCATAGGATATTGGATTTTAAGCGGGGCTGGATTTCTATCCTGGCCCTTTTTTTATACTTCTTTATGCAAGGCCTTAAATAACAGCACTGCTTTTGCTTCTCCTACAATTGCTGAAAGTTGCTCCTGCGTTTGTTCTTTCACTTTTGCTACGGAGCGGAAAGCTTTCAACAAGGTATCTGCGGTGCTTTTGCCAATACCTTTAATATCTTCCAGTTCGTTTTTGAAAGTGCCCTTGCTCCTTTTATCCCGATGGAAGCTAATACCAAACCGGTGAACTTCGTCTCTTATGCGCCTGATGAGTTTTAAACTCTCACTATCCCATGGTAGTTGCAGGGAGTTGCTGTCTCCGGCAAAGAAGAGCTCCTCTTTATTTTTAGCAAGGCCCACGAGTGTAATTTGCCCGGTGATGCCTAATTCCTCTATGCTATCCAATGCAGCGCTTAGCTGCCCTTTTCCACCATCAATGATAACCAATTGAGGCAAGGACTTTTCTTCCTTTAAAAGCCGGCTATAGCGGCGTAGCACTACTTCGCTCATCGAGGCAAAGTCATTTATTCCGGCTACAGTCTTGATGTTATAGTGCCGATAATCTTTTTTACTTGGCTCGCCATTTATAAAGCAAACCATGGCCGCTACGGGATAACTCCCCTGGAAATTAGAGTTATCAAAGCATTCGATATGTGCCGGCAGTTCTTTTAAGTGCAGGTCTTGCTGTAGCTGTTTTAAGATGCGTTCTTTTTCCTGGCTGGTCTTATCTTCAAGCTTCAGCAACTTACGGGCGTGTAATTCCCCGGCAAAGTAATCGGCATTTTTTTGTGAGAGTTCAAGTAATAATTTTTTAGGTCCCGCCTTCGGAATAGTCACCGTAATATTTTCCTCGGGGTATTCTATAGGTATGGGCACGATGATTTCATGGGCTTCACTGCTAAAAGTTTCCCTGAGTTGTGCGATCGCAAAACGGAGAATTTCTGCCGGTGTTTCTTCAAGTTTCTTTAGGAGGATAATGGTTTTGGTTTGTATGATACTTCCATTATTTACAGCGAGGTAGTTTACATACGCCTGGTCTCCCTCTTCAATAATCGCAAAGACATCAATCGTTCCCGTGCGCATTCCTACAACCGCAGACTTAGCCTGGTATTCTTGCAACTGCGCAAATTTAGATTGGAACAAAGCAGCTTTTTCAAATTCTAAATTAGTAGCATGATCTTTAATCTGGGTTTTATAATGTTGCAATACCGGGGCTACATTGCCTTTTAAAATATGCTTAAGCTGCATAATTCCTTCCTGGTAATCATCAGGTGTTTGTAAGCCTTCGCATGGCCCTTTACAATTTCCAAGATGATATTCTAAACACACTTTGAATTTTCCGCTTTCGATATTTTTTTTGCTGAGGTTAAGTTTGCAAGTGCGTAGCGGTACGTTTTGTTTTATTACATCCAGAAGGTCTCTCACTTTTCCCAGGGAAGTATAGGGCCCAAAATATTCTGAACCATCATTAATTTTCTTTCGTGTAAAAAAGACCCGCGGGAAGGGCTCATTTTTAACAACGATAAATGGGTAGGATTTATCGTCTTTGAGATTGATGTTAAAAAGGGGCTGGTATTCTTTAATCAAAGAATTTTCCAGCAGGAAGGCATCTTGTTCACTGTTTACAATGGTGAATTCTATTTTATGAATTCTATTTACCAGTTCAACAGTTTTATAGCTCTGCAGATGTTTTGTAAAATAACTGCTCACCCTTTTGCGCAGGTGTTTTGCTTTTCCAACGTAGATGAGCTGGTTGGAGATATCGAAATATTTGTATATCCCCGGGGAGGTGGGAATTGTAGGTGCTATTATTGAAAACTGTGCTGAAGTCATGCTCTAATCAAAATGCCATTTAATGGTTTGTTCTGAAACAACAAATTGTTTGCCCGTTTTGTCTGTGCCGATTTCTACTTTCTTTGCCCACTGATCTCCTTGCCAGGTGAGCTGTAGCTCTTTGCCCGCACCTGTTCGTTTCACTATGAAAATTCGTTTTACATGATCTGTTTCGGGGTCTACAAGCACATCCCAGCGCAGCAATGCCATCGTATCAGGCAAGATCGTTTTTGGAAGATAGTTAAAGGTATAGGTGTGAATAGTTTCATCTGCAAAACTTTCCTCCTTAAAGAAAGGAACCAGATTAGTCGTATCAATTTCTGGATTTAAGAAATCGGCAAATATGTCTGGCAAGTTCTCCATTTTAAGCCACGAGCTATCCGTTTTCTCTCCTGTTATAGTAATGCTTATCGGGTTAATACCGTCTCTCCCGATGCCAGCAATTTGTCCACGCAGGTAACGTGTTACCGGGAAGAAATTTGCAGGTTTCTCTGCAGTAGCCTGTGGTTTCTGCCTGGATTGTTCTGCGCAAGACATGCAACCAACAATGCTCAGTACGCATACCCAATTCATTTTTATCATCTTCAAAATTACCTTATTTGCCTTTTTACTGAAATAAAAAAAGCGTGCAAATGCACGCTGTAAATAATAGTTTCCTTACCCGAATTAAAGTTTCCGGGTAATACCCAGCTTCAGCCCGAGGTTAAATAGTTTTTCTGTATACGTATATTCTTTTTTGTAGGTAGAAAGCAGTTGATAACGAAACTGAGGTCCAAGACCAATTTCCAAACCATTACCTGCTTTAAATGCAACGAAACTTTCTATGGCTGTATTCACATTAAACTTCCTGATCATCGAGGCATCTTCTACAAAGTTTTTCAAGTCAGAAGAAATAAGGTAAGCATCGCCGGTAAGTACAACACCAGGTTGTGCCGTGGCCGCTACATGCCAACTTAATTTTTCATTACTTGAAATCGTATAGTCAGCACCTAACGGTAAACTTAGCTGTACTGTTCGGTTGTCCAGCATATTGAAATTTGATCCCAGCACATTTGCATACTTCGTCGCAAAAGTTTTTGGCCACACGCTGCCATCATGCAGGTTATTCATGAGCACCGTAGCCTGGGTGGGATGTTTTAATTCATGAGCATAAGTCACATAGTTGCTCACATTAAACTGAAGGCCTGATTTAAGGCGTAGCTTTTTTGATGCGCCGTATGCAAGGCCAAATCCGGCCTCAAGATTTATTGCACCCTGCTGGTTTACCACGCTATTTTGCACTACAACACTTCTGAGCAAAAGGGAACTGCTTGTTGGCTCATAATCGTTGTTTTTATATAAAGATCTGTAGCCAATGGAAGGAGTGATATAGTATTGCAAAGACATCTTGGCTTTCCATTTACCGGGATGCCGCAGGTTATAGAATACATCATTTTCCATCCAGGAGATGGTTTCATTATTTTTTACTACTACGCCTAAAACATTTGCAGTATTTATTGGTTTAATGTCTTTCCTGAGCGGCGCAATAACAGCATTACTCATTCCGATTTTGTTTGTTGTTGAAATCGTTACCACAAGGTCTTGCTGTGATACAAGGGATGTTTCAGTTGAGGCAATGGATACTTTATCTTCAGTTTCCAGGACAGGAATGATGACCTCATTCTTAGAAATAATTTGAGAAGTTGCATTAACCTCGGCAACATCTGTCTTGACGCTGCTCATTATCAGGGCCGGCTGGGGTAAAGGATTTGGAGCGGGCGGCACTTGAGTCGATCTGAGGTTGTGTTGTTCGGGCATAGGAATCACCTCTGCAATAATATTTGCACTGGGCGATAGAGGACTAACTAACTCATGGCTATTCTCAAAAGTAGTTCGTGATACATTGCTGATATGGTTGTTGTTTGAAACGCCAATGTATAATATGGCGGTGAGCAGCAGCAAACAAATAGCCAGTGAAGGCCATTTCCTATCCGGGTGGAAATTATTATAGATGCTATACCATACCCGCCTCGAAGGATACATTTTGAAATCCTCCGTGGTCTCCCTTAGCATCTGTGCAAATTCATCTTTGTAAAATTCCTGTTCCATCTTTCACAAAAGCGTTTTTAAGTTAGTTTTAGTTTTCGGCAGAAAAGCGCATCTTATCCAAGGGGCGACGCACCAACCGCAGTTTTTCGGGTCTTTTGAATAATATCTTTCTTTACCAATATTTCTTCAAGCATTGCTTTAGCCCTCGTATACTGACTGCGGCTCGTACTTTCTTCAATGTCGAGCATTTCTCCAATCTCACGATGAGAAAAACCTTCAATAGCATAAAGGTTTAATACCGTACGGTAGCCAAGCGGTAAAATGCGGATGCATTCCACTACTTGTTTTGCCTGCATGATGGAGGGAATAATATCTTCTTTGATATGTATTCCTTTAGCATGAATCAGGTCAACGCTTTCAGAAAACTTCTTATTTTTTTTAAGGATATTAATGCAAGTGTGCACTACGATACGCCTGATCCAGCCTTCGAGTGAGCCTTCATTCCTGTATTGATGCAGCTGTGTAAAAACCTTAATAAAACCTTCCTGCAGCATATCTTCGGCATCCTCTCTGTTCTTTGCAAAACGGTAGCATACGCCAAGCATTCTTGGGCTAAATCGGGTATACAACTCCTCCTGCGCCGCGGCATTATTTTTTATACTCCCGGCAAGCATGAGTTCTTCGGTCATATTATTGAATTTATCCCATCAAGTTAGACAATTTTGTATCAACTTTTGCTGCTTAGCGCAAAAATGTCCGATTTTAACTAGCGGTCATTTTTAGGCCAATGTGATTATAGTTTAGTCCTCAGGGTGAAAACGAAGTTGCGCCCCGGTGCACTTAGCCCCGAACTGAACACCCTATAGAATTTATCAAATATATTTTCTACTGCAAATTGAACGNNGTATAGCCATGTATCGGGTCTGCGCTTGAAGCCTGGTTGTCTTCCCCACGCAAGTTATAATCAGCAGATTTCTTAGCCCCTTGGTAAATTGCAAAGGCTTCTCCGGTAAACATGCCAAACTGGGCCATTAAGGATGTTTTACCATATAATGGAACGATGTGGTCCAATGGATAATCTTTAGGAGATTCTTTTATCCTGCCGTAGGTATAGGTGATCATAGACTGCGCAGAAAAATGACCGGGCAAATTAACCCGGGCATCTCCAGAGATGCCTGTTGCAAAAGCTTTAGCCTTATTTACCACCGTAGTAATATTGCTGATGGTTCCATTGTATAAAATGGTAGGGGAACCATTAAATGTGGAGAAGTCCGTGGTAAGAATGTTTTGATAATTGGTGTACCAGCCTGTAATGCTGAAAAGTGCCTTACCGGTTATTTCTTTCGCAATTCCCAGCTCGTAATTCAGTGTTTTCTCAGGCTTTAAATTTGGATTGGGCACTATCAAAGTACCTGTTCCACTTTCAAAAACTTTAGCGATGTCATCCACATTTGGTGTACGGAAACCCGTAGAAATCAGGGCCGAAAGTTTCCAATCGCTTCCAGGTAAAATGACCAATCCTACATTGCCAGAAAGGGCTTGCGAGGTTTGCTCGATATCATCATAAGGAAAAGGGAAGAAAGTTTTGTCTTTAAATTTAGAATAAAGCCTGAACGTGGAGAAGCGTAAACCCGCATTAAATGTCAACTTGTCTGAGGCCTTTACTATGGCATTGCTATATAGTGCATAGGATTGGGTATTGCTGCCACCATCCGGGTACCTTGTATCCAGCGAGCCTCTCACACCTGTTTGAATGTTTTCAACAAAAGCAGTTGAATTCACTTTGTTGTAAGTAAGTTCTGCGCCATACCCCAGTTGTACTTTTTTTAGTTGTTTTGAAAAGTCAGCATTAAGGATAGCCACTTTTATTTTTTCAATACGGTGGTTGAGTTTTGTACTGCGATAGTTTCGATTGTTGCGGCTTTCTTCAATGTCCTGGTAAGAAGGGGTGATGGTTGCTTTGTCGTAAATGGCAGTAGCCGGCAATTTCATATGCAACGCAGCAAGCAATCGCTTTTGTGGTCCGTAATACCATTCAGCGCTTTTAAGAACTCCGGCATTGTCGGCGAGTGTGAGTCTATCGTACCGGGGAACATCTGACGAAGTAGAATATTGGAAGTTGAGTATATGGGTTATGGCCCCTGTTTTAAATAATAGTTTTTGTAGAAAATCGTACTGGGTATAACCTGTGTTTACTTGTTTTTCCGGATGCTTATTTGTTATCTGTGAGTCTGCTCCATTAATACGCTCTGCATAAGTTGGTCTTAAACCCCAACCAGGATATGCGGCATCTCTATTCTTTCCCGCCCGCAAATCTCCAAAGTCTGAGATGGTAATACTTGATAGAGCAGCAAATCGCCTTCCGCCGGCATTCATATCAGCATGTACGGTGCCTTCATCGTAAGCTGTAGCATACCTGGCATATGCAGTTGCATCAAGTTTTGTTTTTCCAGAACTGCTCAGCACAGGATCCTTTGTGTAGAAACTGAGCACACCGCCAAGCGCATCGCTCCCATATAAAACAGAAGAAGGACCAAAAAGAATTTCTGCCCTCTCCATGATGCTATTGTCAATAGTAATCACATTCTGCAAATGACCGCCACGAAATACTGCATTGTTCTGCCGAATGCCATCTACGGTTATTAAGACCTTATTTGCTTCAAAACCTCTCAATACCGGACTTCCCCCACCGAGCTGGCTCTTTTGTACAAAGACGGCCCCGGTGTGCGCAAGCAATTCTGCTGTGGTTTGTTGGTTATAAAAAGCAATTTTTTGTTTATTCACAATGAGAGCCTGTTGGGCAAGAGAATTGGAATTATTGGCAAACCGGGTAACAGATAGTGTTACTTCACTTAGTGCTATTGTATTGAGGGAATCCTGAGCTGCCGTGTTTTGAGCATTTGCTTGCCACGCCATCGAGATGCTTAGACTTACCATAAGCAGCTTTCTTTTTCTCATAGTATTTAAAATTTTAGTTTTCAAATATACCTCCTCCAATTTAGCAGCAAAAAAAAAGCAGGCAAAATCTGCCCGCTTCTGAAATTATAATCGATTTTCCTACGTTTTAAGTACGATTTCCTATTTAGGTTTTACGCTTCCTCACAAGGCTATCTGCCGGGTAAGTCTTACGCATTAACTCTCTTGTTGCTTCTGTCCAGTTCGTTATAGCAAGTCGGTCTGTCTCATTGAGCTTTGCGTTTCTATGAATGAGGGTGTAAGAAGTAAGTGGCATTTCCTGTTCTTTTACCTGTTCGCCAATCTCCTCAAGTTTACGAAATTGCCGGGCTAAATTATATGTACGGAACTCCGAAAAGTTCACTTCTTTTTTTCCGTCTTTTACATGATCATCCAACCATAAGGCTACGGGTTGAATGCTTGCATACCAGGGATAGTTTGTATTGTTGCTATGGCAGTCATAGCAAGCTGTTTTGAGGTTGTTCATTACATCCTCCGGTACGGGATAGAGTTTGCTAATTTCATTTCCAGTTTCGGGGCCTTGATTTTTTGCGGGCCGTGGCCACAATTGAAAAAGCACAAAAAGGATGAGGATAAGAAGAAGGATTTTTTTAACCATGATTGTTATTTTATGAAATGATTACTTCGCCAGTCATTTTTTCAGGGATAGGTATATGCATCATGGTAAGGATGCTGGGCGCTATATCGCCTAGTTTTCCGGGGCGCAGATTACCATGCCATTCTTTATCAATCACAAACAAGGGCACAGGGTTGGTAGTATGCGCTGTGTTTGGGGTACCATCAGCATTAATGGCAAAGTCGGCATTTCCATGATCCGCCGTGAGAAAAATGCAGTAATCATGTTCCAGTGCTTTTGCTACTAATTTAGACACACAGGTATCCACCGTTTCAACAGCTTTTACAATGGCTTCCCATACGCCTGTATGGCCTACCATATCTGCATTTGCGTAATTCAGGCAAATAAAATCCGGCTCAGATTTATCAATTTCTTCCAGGGCTAAAGCGGTGAGCTCATAAGCACTCATTTCTGGCTGCAGGTCATAAGTAGCCACTTTAGGAGACGGAGCCATCAGGCGCTTTTCATTCATGAAAGCTTCTTCTCTGCCGCCACTAAAAAAGAAGGTAACATGCGGATACTTTTCTGTTTCTGCCATCCGCAACTGAGTTTTGTTATTCTTAGCAAGCACTTCTCCGAGGGTATCATCCAGGTTATCTTTTTCAAAAATGACATGAATGTTTTTAAACGCATGATCATATAAGGTCATGGTGGTATAATTCAGGTTGAGGGTATGCATGTTCTGGTCTGGAAAGTTCGTTTGCGTAAGGGCATCGGTAATTTCCCGGCAGCGGTCTGTTCTGAAATTAAAACAAATGACTGCATCACCATCTTTTATAGTGGTAGAAGCCAGGTTAGCATTAATGATAGGCTGAATAAATTCATCCGTTACATTATTTTCGTAGGAGGTTTTGATGGCCGCCAGCAGATCGGTTGATTTTGTGCCCACTGCATTCACCATGGCATCGTAAGCCACTTTAACTCTTTCCCATCTTTTGTCTCTGTCCATGGCATAATATCTCCCGGTAATCGTTGCAATATTTCCGGTAGAAATAGCAAGGTGGTCCTGCAGTTCTTTAATAAAATGCAAACCACTCTTGGGATCAGTATCACGTCCATCGGTAAAAGCATGGATGAGTAAATTATGCATTCCATTATTGTTGCACACATCTGCTATGGCTTTCACATGGTTGATGTGCGAGTGTACGCCGCCATCGCTCACCAGGCCCAGCAAATGCAGGGGCTTATTGTTGGTTTTGCAATATTCGATTGCTGCAATAAGTACAGGATTTTTATCAAAGGTTTTGTTTCGAATTGCTACGTTTATCCGTTCCAGTTCCTGGTACACAATGCGCCCTGCACCAAGATTTAGGTGGCCCACTTCACTATTACCCATTTGCCCTTCGGGAAGGCCTACTGCAGTACCACAAGTAGTAAGCGTAGTATTGGGATATTTGTCATATAAAGAACTTACAAAAGGAACATTTGCGTTTTGAATTGCGTCACTTGATTTAACTTGTCCGTGGCCCCAGCCATCCATTATTGCTAGTAAAACTTTCTTATTTTTCATGCCGCAAAATTACTTAAATGCAAAGTATTCTAATTTGAATATTTTGAATTTGCGCAAATAAGTGCTAAATCTTACTATTGTGCAGCCCTTGGCACGTTTTTAGTCAATTTGGGCTTGAAATCAAATCACCAATAATGAAAAAGATATTTACCTTAATCGCTGTTTCGCTTGGCCTGTTTTCTTTCAGCCTTTCTGCTGGAATAGACGATGTAGTTTCCGCTTTTAAGGCCGGAAATGCGGCGCAGGCAGCAAAATTTTTCGACAATACCGTAGATATAGCCCTTCCAGCCAAAACAAGTAGCTATAGCAAGAGCCAGGCAGAAGTGATCCTTCGGGATTTTTTTAACACTAACCAGGTGCGCAGTTTCACCATCCTGCATCAAGGTAACCGGGGCGGCTCTGAGTATTGTATTGGAACGCTCGTTACAAAAAACGGTACGTTTAGAACAACAATTTTTATGAAACAAAGGGGAGACCGGCAGTACCTGCAGGAAATCAGGTTTGAATCCTAAAAAATGTCAAATTCTTATAAACTCCCGGTGGGAGTTTTTTTATGACCTGAACTTTTTAATGGGTTGCTTAGCTTTGCTATCATGACGAAAGAAGCGAAAATTCAATTACTCATTCAAAATGCGCTGGCGGAGGATATTGGCGATGGCGATCATTCTACCCTTTCTACCATAGACAAGGGTGCACAAGGCAAAGCTGTTCTAAAGGTTAAACAGGAAGGTATTTTAGCAGGTGTGGAGGTGGCTGAGTTGATTTTTCGTTTCATGCAACCCGATATATCCTTCTCTCAAATGAAGCATGACGGCGACATAATGAAGCCGGGTGAAGATGCCTTTGAGGTGCAAGCGATGGTGCATACCATCTTACAATGTGAGCGTTTGGTGCTTAATTGTATGCAACGCATGAGCGGTATAGCTACACTAACCCATAAGTATGTGCAAAAACTAAAGCCTTACAAAACAAGATTGCTGGATACTCGCAAGACAACACCAAACTTTAGGGTCCTGGAAAAGGAAGCGGTGCGCATTGGTGGTGCCGTTAATCACCGCTTTGGGTTGTATGATATGATTATGCTTAAGGACAATCATATTGATTACAGCGGCGGTATTGCCCGTGCTATCGAAAATGCTTATGCATATACGCAACGCAATAATCCAGCATTAAAAATAGAAGTGGAAACAAGAAACCTTGATGACGTGGCTATCGTAATGCAAACAGGTAAAGTGCAGCGCATTATGCTGGATAATTTTTCTCCGGCAAAAATTGAAGAAGCATTGAAAATGATTGGTGGTAGATTTGAAACCGAAGCCAGTGGAGGTATTAACTATAATAATCTTGAACAATATGCTGCCACTGGTGTTGATTTCATTTCAAGCGGCGCCATAATTCACCAGGCGGTGAGCCTCGATTTAAGTTTGAAAGCAGTGATAGAAAAAAGCTAAGTTTATGGCCATCGTATATTCAACAGATCCTGGCTTCTCCCTTGAAGATGAAACACCCGGCGAAGACACGTTGTTACCTGCGCAGCAATTGCTTAAAGTGCTGCTTGACAGAAAAAATCGTGGAGGCAAGATGGTTACTCTTGTAGAAGGTTTCGTAGGAAAGGATGAGGATGCAGAGAAATTGGGCAAGCAACTTAAAACCCATTGTGGTACTGGTGGATCTGTGAAACACAAGGAAATATTGGTACAAGGTGATCAACGGGAAAAGATCATGGCATGGTTGCAAAAAAATGGTTATTCTAAAACAAAAAAAGCCTAAGCTCCGGGCAGCAAAATCAAATGAGGTAACTTAGGGCAAAACACACTATGGTAAGCAAGATTTCAGGTGGCGTTAAAATAAGCGTTGAATCGTTTTATCAACCGGAGTTTAGTAATCCGCTGCAAAGTGAGTTTATGTTTGCTTACAGAATTACCATTGAAAATAACAACGGCTTTGCTATTAAATTGCTGAGTCGTCACTGGCACATTTTTGACAGTAACGGGATTCTTAAGGAAGTAGAAGGAGACGGTGTGGTAGGTGTGCAACCCGAACTTCCGCCAGGTGAAACCTATCAATACATGAGTGGCTGCAATCTCCGGAGCGAAATTGGCCGTATGCATGGCACTTACCTGATGGAAAATATTAAGACTGGCCGCACTTTTAATGTAATCATTCCGGCTTTTGAATTAGAAGCTCCACTCAAGTTGAATTAAGGCTTGTACTTAGCTGCCGCAAAAAGTTGATCTGCGTCCATTTTCATCAAACTATCCATAGGGGTTTCAGGGAATTTTTCCATGTAATAATTTACAATTTGCCATCCGGCAAAACTTCCGATATTACCGGGTGCAGCCTCTCCAAGTTCTGCCGTTTTTGGACTTTCGCCAATATAAGTTTTGTTAGCAGATGCATCTTTGGATTGTAACAGGTTGTTTTGTACAAACAAAGCCCATATTACTTTTTCTTTCGCCTTGCTGTCTTTAAACTGTTGGCTTGTATAGCCAATTAAAGTTTCTTCCGGGGCTGAGGGAATTAGGCGCTTTAGCAAATACAATCGCTTTCCTTTCTCCACCATCTGTACCACCAGCGAGCCATCCGGTTTTTCATCGTTATACATGTCTTTAATCACATTCTTCATGCAATTAACCACGATGGTTGTGGGAGTAAAATTTGCGGTGATATAAGACGGGTACACCCCCTGTACCATTTCGGATTGATATAGCGAAAAGCCGCTGCCCAGGTGATGCTGCAAGCCTACTATAAATTCATCTACATCCAGTATGTCTCCGTAGCCATCTAAAGGCCCGATATACGTAACCACCTTAGTAGGTGCTTTGTATGCCGGAAAATAATATTTTAGGTATTTGAGACTTTGTTTTATCTCTTCTGTGTATTTTGAAAAATCACCAAAAATTTTCTCTGCACTATCATACACATTCTGATAAGCTCCATAAAAACTTTTTACATACATCGCCGTACTGTCGCCCCGCCATCTGGGATCAGCGTTCAGAATAGTGTACAGAAAATTCTCACCAAAGGAGGGGTATTTTGCAATGAGACTGTCCAGGCCATTTGCAAACCTGCTGCTGTCAATGCGAAAGAACGCTTGCTCAAAACGTTTCGTTTCTAAGTTTACTTTAATGTTTGAAACATCAGGATTGTTGCCTTTATTATGGCAGGCTGTCATACAAAATAAGCCAAGGACAAATACAGAAATTCTCATCAGTTTTATTGCTTTTGAATGGTATAACTTTATACCACATACGATCAGATAAAGTTAAGTTTAGAAAAATTATCGCTCCATGAAAATCTTTTTATGCCAGCAGAACTATCACATTGGCAATTTTGAGCTGAATACAAACAAGATGATTGAAGCGGTGGGCCGTGCTAAAGCGCAGCAGGCGGATATCATCGTTTTTAGTGAACTCAGTGTATGCGGCTACCCGCCACGGGATTTTTTATATTTTAATGATTTTATTCAAAAATGCGGAGAAGCCGTGGAGCATATTGCGCAGCATGCAGATGGAATAGCAGTGCTGCTGGGGGCTCCGGCCCGCAATCCCATTGTGGAAGGAAAAGATCTTTTTAATGCTGCTTATTTTTTAGAAGATAGAATGGTAAAGCAGGTGGTGCACAAAACCTGCTTGCCCACCTATGATGTGTTTGATGAAAACAGGTATTTTGAGCCGGCTGTATCCTGGAATGTTATTCCCTTCCAGGGTAAAAAATTAGCTGTAACCATTTGTGAAGACATCTGGAACCTGGGCACCAATCCGCTCTATCGTTATTGTCCCATGGATATGCTCATGGAAGCTTCTCCGGATATCATGATCAATCTTTCTGCATCACCTTTTGATTATACCCATGATGCAGACAGGCAGGCTACCGTAAAAGCAAATGTGATGAAATACGGTATTCCGATGTTTTATTGCAATGCGGTGGGCAGCCAGACTGAAATCGTTTTTGATGGAACCTCTCTGGCTTTTGATAAGGATGCAAATCTTTGCGGAAAGCTGGCCGGTTTTAAAGAAGATGAGGCATTGTTTGTATTGGAAGAAAATGGAAGTATACAGGGTGAAATTTTACAACCGGCAAATCAACTACCTGATGAAGAATTGCAACCCCTGACCCTGGATGCCAGCTTAAATATCAGCCAGGTGTACCAGGCCCTGGTAATGGGTATCAGGGATTATTTTGAGAAAATGGGATTTGCAAAAGCTATACTGGGCAGCAGCGGCGGTATTGATAGTGCAGTAACCTTGGTTCTTGCTTGCGAGGCCCTTGGAAAAGAGAATGTTACTGCGGTGCTCATGCCGTCCGAATATTCCAGTACCCATTCTGTGAGTGACGCAGAACAACTGAGCAAGAACCTGGAAAATCCGTACGAGTTAATTGCTATCAAAGAGATCTATAATAGTTTTCTCAATGGACTCTCGCAGCTTTTTAAAGACTTACCCTTTAGCGTAGCCGAAGAAAATATTCAGAGTCGCACCCGGGGAAATTTACTCATGGCCATTGCAAATAAATTTGGATATATCCTGCTAAATACTTCTAACAAAAGTGAATTGGCTACGGGCTATGGAACGCTGTATGGAGATATGGCCGGCGGCCTTGCGGTACTTGGAGATTGCTATAAACTACAGGTATATGCGCTTGCGAATTATATTAACCGGGAAAAAGAAGTCATACCGAAGCATATCATAACCAAGCCGCCAAGTGCCGAACTGAGGCCAGGGCAAAAAGATTCTGACAGTTTGCCCGACTATGAAGTGCTGGANNATTATCCGGGTTTCTCCAAAAGCTTTTGGTGTAGGCAGAAGGGTGCCCATCGTGGGTAAATACTTAGGATAAGGTTCAGAAACATTACGACAGAATTAACAGGGGTGATGGTCCCTTAGCGTCGTGGCAGCATTTTTGTTTTGTGGGAGTTCGTATTTTGCATTTCCTAAATAATATCCGATAAAATATGCTACAAACAGCAGAAGACATTCGCCTGTTGAATGAAAAAATTGGTCACGCCGCAGGCTTCGTTACCCGAATGAACGATGAACTGAGTAAAGTGATTGTAGGTCAGCAAGTGATGATTGAGCGCCTGATGATTGGATTGTTGAGTAATGGCCATATCCTGCTGGAAGGTGTGCCTGGCCTCGCAAAAACCTTAGCCATAAAATCCTTGGCCCAAAGTATACATGCAGATTTTAGNNGAATTTTTTGTACGCAAAGGTCCCATCTTCAGCAATTTTATCCTGGCAGATGAGATCAACCGTGCCCCGGCAAAAGTTCAAAGCGCCTTGCTGGAAGCCATGCAGGAACGCCAGGTTACCCTTGGTGACCAAAGCTACAAACTGCCGGAACCTTTCCTGGTAATGGCTACCCAGAATCCTATAGAACAGGAAGGAACTTACCCGCTTCCGGAAGCCCAGGTAGATCGGTTTATGCTTAAAGTGGTTGTGAGTTATCCGTCTAAAGCTGAGGAACAAATGATCATAAGGCAGAATACACTGGGGCTCTTAACGCCAGTCATAAATCCTGTAGCATCCACCACAGAAATCCTGATTGCAAAAGAATTGGTACGCCAGGTATATATTGATGAGAAAGTAGAAAATTATATTCTTGATATTGTTTTTGCCACCCGCTTTCCAGAAAATTATAACCTGCAAAAATTAAAACCGATTATTGGTTTTGGTGGTTCGCCCCGGGCCAGTATTAACCTTGCACTTGCGGCAAAGGCTTATGCATTTCTGAATAAACGTGGTTATGTAATTCCGGAGGATGTACGCAGCATCTGCAAAGATGTATTGCGGCACCGCATCGGCCTTACTTACGAAGCTGAAGCCGAAAATGTAAACGTGATAGATGTAATCAATGAAATTTTAAAAACTGTAAATGTTCCATAGCGATTAATAAAATGCTGACTACCGCCGACATATTAAAGAAAGTAAGAGAACTGGAAATTAAAAGCAGGAAAGTAACCACGCAGTTATTTACAGGCGAGTATCATTCTGCATTTAAAGGAAAGGGTATGAGCTTTAGAGAAGTGAAAGAATACAGCGCTGGCGACGATGTGCGTTTTATAGATTGGAATGTGAGTGCCCGCTATGCCACACCTTTTTCTAAAGTATTTGAAGAGGAACGGGAGCTTGTAGTCATGCTTTTAATTGATACCAGTGCCAGTAATTTATTTGGTACTGTAGGCCGTCGCAAAAAAGACCTGATGATTGAAATGGCTGCCACACTTGCTTTTAGCGCTATCAGCAATAATGATAAAGTAGGCGTAATTTTTTTTAGCCAGAAAATGGAGAAGTACATTCCGCCAAAAAAAGGGCGTGAGCATGCACTATATATTGTGCGGGAGTTGCTCACATTGGAACCTAAAAATACCGGGACAAATATTGACGAGGCTATTAAATATTTTAACAACACCACCCGGCAGAAAAGTATTGCCTTTATCCTCAGTGATTTTATTGATACAGGATATGACAATGATTTAAAGGTGATAGGAAAGCGCCATGATGTAATTGGCCTCAAAGTATATGATAAGATGGATATGCAGTTGCCAGATATCGGCTTGCTGCAATTGAAGGACGCAGAATCCGGGGCCACAAAGTGGATTGATAGTTCTAACCCCATCGTACGCAATAATTATCAGCAACATTTTTTCAAACAATCAGAGCTAAGTAAAAAATATTTCAGGCAGGCTGGCGCAGAACTTTTACATATTCGTACAGACCAGGATTACATTAAAATACTACAACAGTTTTTTCTCCGACGCAATTAACGGGCCCGGTAAAACCGCATGAAACGAAAGCAAGGTTTATATCAGATGGTGAGTCTTTTTTTATGGCTGTGCGCTATGCAAACCACGGCCACAGGCCAGGCTGTGAGTACAAAAATAAATACCAATAATATTCTCATTGGCGAACAAATTACTTATGAAGTAAAGATTAACCTGGCCAACTCTGGCTACCGGGTTGATTTTGGTGTGCCGGATTCTATAGCCCATTTTGACATCATTGAGCAAAAGCAGTTTGATACTACAGACGGACAAGGTGCCTATTCTTTGCGGCAACACATTGTGTTCACAAGTTTCGACTCTGGTGTGTGGCGCATTCCTTCATTTCCTGTTACCGTATCCTTTCCGGGTAAAGCCGTACAGCGTTTCTCTACAGATTCCTTTTTAGTAAAAGTAGATTATAGCCCGGCAGACAGTACCGGCCAGCTAAGAGATATTAAACCTGTGATGGAAGTGTTTGTGATTGATCGTACCTGGATTTACATTGCAGTGGGCGTTGTGCTCGGGCTGCTGCTGATTTATCTTCTTTATCGTTATTTCAAAAAGCGCAGGAAGAAAACCCCATCTGTTTTTAAAAGCGCAGAAACGCCTTACGAGGAAGCTATAAGAGCGATCAACAATTTGCAGCCTGCTTCTGAAGCACAGGAATTAAAGAATGTACATCTTGCTTTGTCTGATGTTTTTAAAAAATATTACAGCCGTAAGTCCAATCTCAATCTCATGGCCGAAACTACGGGCGAGCTGCTCACAAAGATGCAGGCAGACATTGGGCATGCAGAAACCATTTCTGTTATTGCCGAGGTTTTGAGAAGCGCTGATGCGGTGAAGTTTGCCCGGTACATGCCGGCTTTAGCAGAGCAGCAAAATACATTTACAAAAATGAAAGCCGGTATTGAGCAATTCGAAAAACGCTATCGCAGCCAAATATTAAGCAAGTGATTTTTGATTATTTAAGACATATTGATTTTGCTTTTCCTGCAGTGTTTCCTTTACTGTTTTTGATCCCTGTTTTGTCTTATTGGTATATCAGGAACAATAGTCGCCACAGTGGTTCAGTTACGGTGTCTACCACCGCCATACATGGCCTGCATTCCTGGAAGGCCGCATTGCGGCATCTTCCTTTCATCTTCCGTATGCTCTGCCTTGCCTTTGTAATTCTGGCCCTTGCCCGTCCGCAAACCCGCAATGAAAGCCAGCGCACGGAAGGCGAAGGAATCGATATTATGTTGTGTATAGATGTCAGTGGT
>DGQO01000021.1:15832-18253 GCA_002400445.1 Chitinophagaceae bacterium UBA4412 | reverse complement strand
ATGGGAATGTTGGCAGGCTTAAAAAAAACAACCGTGGCCACCCTGAAAGTGGTAAAGATGAACAGGTAGATAAGGAATAACCCGCTGATCCACTGAATTGTTTTAGACACACGCCACCTAAGGAACATAATACTTCTAACGCTTTGTAAACTTTCAAAAATAAAACCGGCAGTTTGCCGCTTCTTTCATTTGCTTTCTGCTGCTGCAAATTTTCCCACCGTAGAACGGGCAGGTATTTTAGAAGGCAAGCAACGAATAAATCCGATGTTTGCAAATGTAGATAAAAGGCCCAATTAGGGCCGGGCTTTCTTTTTAGCCGGTATTTTTGTCGCTCAAAATAAAATGATGTTCAAAAAGATCCTTGCGCTTGATCAATGGCTGTTTTTAAAAATAAACCGCGGTCTGCACCATGACTGGCTCGATGGTTTTATGCTATTGATCAGGGAAGCAAAGTTTTGGATTCCTTTTTATTTTTTCATCTTTCTCTTTGGCCTGTTCAATTTTGGCAGGCAGGTTTGGGGTTGGGCTATTGCAGCGGGGCTCACGGTAGCTTTTACAGACAGCATCAGCAGTAAAATCATTAAGCCCTTGGTGGGAAGACCAAGACCCTGTGCAGATGATATTTTTAGCGCACAGGTGAACCTGGTGGCCAGCTACTGTGGCGGAAATGGAAGCTTTACTTCATCTCATGCTGCCAATCATTTTGGCATTGCGATGTTTTTCTTTCTCACCCTTCGGCACTTATATCCCAGGCTGGGATGGCCACTATTTTCCTGGGCCAGCGTGATATGCCTTGCGCAAGTATATGCAGGCGTACACTACCCCACCGATATTATGGGCGGCGCCATACTGGGCTTACTCTGCGGCTGGTTTATGGCCTCCCTGCACCAGGCCTACATTGGCCGATTACAATATTCCCCCATCATCAGCCTGCAAGAAAAGGAATAGCTTTTGCAACAAAATATCATTATCGTAATATAGCCGGGCGCTATCTTTACGGTTTTCGATGAGTAATCAATATTGATTTAAAGTACTTTTAAATATGACGGAAGTTTTTATACTGTTCTTGCTGATAGCCCTCAATGCGGTTTTTGTAATGACGGAGATGGCGCTGGTAAGCGTGAGAAAAGGTAAGCTGGAAAGCCTAAAGAACAAAGGGAGCCAAAAGGCTGCCATAGCCCTCAAACTGGCAGAGAACCCGGATAAATTTTTATCTACGGTGCAAATTGGCATTACGCTCATTTCTATTTTAACCGGTCTATACTCCGGCGATAAATTTGGAAGATACCTGGAGCCGTTTTTTGAAAAAATCTCTTTTATGGCGCCTTATGCCAAAACAGCTTCTACTACAGTGGTGGTGGTTATTGTTACTTTCCTTAGTATCATTTTGGGAGAATTGATACCCAAAAGAATTGCCTTACTGCGGGCTACAAAAATTTCACTCATGGTGGCGGGGCCCATGAATTTTATGTCCAAACTGGCTTATCCCATTGTAGTACTCTTATCATTTATCTCTAACCTGGTATTTAAAGTTTTTAAGATAACCACAGCAAGTGACAGTGCCGTAACAGAAGAAGAAATTAAAGCCATGATTTCTGAGGGCAGTGAAACCGGCTCTATTGAAGAGGGAGAGAAAATAATTATTGAAAGGGTGTTTCATCTGGGCGATCGCAACATCACTTCGCTGATGACGCATCGCACAGATATTATTTGGTTTGATGTAAGCTGGACGGTGGAAGATATCCGCAACCGAAAAGATCATTTTGCCTTTAGTACTTATCCAGTTTGCGAAGGCACCGTAGATGATATAAAAGGGCTCATTTCAATCAAAGATCTTTTTAAAGCTGATATGGCGCAGCCCCTGGCTACCCTGGCAAAGCCTGCTCTTTTTGTGCCGGAAAATAATAAGGCATACCAACTGCTGGAGAAATTTAAAGCCACACAAATTCATACCGCTTTTATTGTAAACGAATATGGCACGCTGGAGGGGATGATTACCCTTAATGATATCCTGGAGGCTCTTGTAGGTGATGTGCCCCAGAGCGGGCAGGAAGAATATGAAATTGTGAAACGGGAAGATGGTAGCTATCTGGTAGATGCGCAGATTCATTTTTATAACTTCCTCAGCTACTTTGATCGTGCAGACTGGATGGACCAGGACGAGCAGGATTTTGATACCGTGGCCGGCTTTGTATTGCACGAACTGGAACATATTCCCAGTACGGGCGAAGCGTTTACCTGGCGTGATTTCAAAATTGAAATTATTGATATGGACGGGCAGCGTATAGATAAAGTGCTGGTAACGATATCGCAGGAATTGAAGGAAGAGATGGACGAGGAGTAACAAAGACAATGGCTAAAAACCCTTCTAAAGTTCACTCCTTCCGGGGTTTAAAAATGAATGATTGCCCTATTATCCGG
>DGQO01000021.1:10206-15815 GCA_002400445.1 Chitinophagaceae bacterium UBA4412 | reverse complement strand
GTACACGCCTTCTTCAATCACTTCATAACCCAGGTACTTTAATTTCAGCGGCACAGCATCTGCTGTCAATTTTAAATGCGCCTGCACATATTCGGTCACGAGTTTATCCATAGCCGGGCGGCTCGCAGGATTAATGAGATCCACATGGGTTTTGTAAATGCTGCGCAGTGTTTTCTCAAAATCATCTGTAAATAACTTACAACTAATCTCAAGGCGCTTTTCTTTTGCGTTCAGTTCCATTTCTGTAACGCTCACATAAATGGGATGCGTGCCACGGGTAAAAGAAAACAGGAAAATACTGAGCAGGAAAAAGTATAGTACAGGGCGCATACAGGAATCCATTAATTTTTACAAACATAGTGCAGCGCCGGCATCGTAACCGATAAAAAATTTTTTTTAACAGCGCCTTATTGTGCCTGCTTTGTGGCTATGCGAGACTCCCCATACTTTTCAATAAGTTCAATCATGTTTGAAGTATTGAGCATCTGCCTTTCAGAAATTTTTTCCATCTCTTTCCAGTCAATTCCGCCTGGCTTATTAGCCATATAGCTATTCAGGTTCATCAGATCAGAAAACCAATTGGTAATAATGATCATGAGTTGAGCAAGGTTAGAACGGCTGTTTTGTATTTCTAAAGGGGGTTTAAAAATGAAGTAGGTCACCAGGTCTATCAAGCCAATAGTGCCAAAGGCTATAGAAAGAATCGTTTTTCCCTGGGCGGCAAATACCACCGCCACCACAATGAGCCCCAGGCCAATGAGAAAAGCTAGAATATACATCCACAATACATACCTGTAAGCAGTTTTAGCATCTTTAATCACATCCTGCAATGAGGTTTTGATGCTGATGATAGTATTGAAAGTATTGTGCATATTTTCCATGAGCATCTTATTCGTTTCGCCTCGCATAGCCAGGTTCTCCTGCTGCATCATGGATTGCAGGGCGCTCCTGTCTTCTCCAAGTCCTTTCACGAGATTGAGCATTTGGGCCAATTCCGATTTATCTTCCTCGTTCAAATTAGTTTCTCCAGGCAGGGACTCTGCAATATTTTTATTTTGTAAAAGGCAGGTGGACATATAATCATAAGCCACTGATTTGTTGGTCATGGTTTGATGCGTTTTAAATGTGAATGTGGCGGGAGGCAGGATGCCGGAATGGCTTCCTGCTCTAAGTTATTGAATTTATTTACTAAATGAAAACCTCCTTTTTGCTACTATACCATTTATATAAATTACCTGCCAAATGAAGGGGAGAATCTGTAATGCCGTTATATTTGGAGATATTTGAAACCGCAATAAGGCAAGTATTCCCCCGGTGATGTGCTTATGAACGATTTTCTCTTTTATTTTCAATTGGGTTGGGAGCACATTATCAGTACAGATGCATTGGATCACCAGTTGTTTATCCTGGCACTTTCTGCCATTTATCTCTGGCAAAACTGGAAGCAGGTTGTGGTGCTGGTTACGGCTTTTACCATTGGTCATTCACTCACTTTAGCCCTTAGCGTTTTTGATCTTGTGCGCATAGACAGTAGCTGGGTTGAGTTTTTAATTCCGCTTACAATTGTCATTACAGCCATTGCTAATTTTACCCGGATACAATTTGATAAACGATCTTTAAGATTAAATTACATCCTGGCTCTTTTTTTCGGACTGATACATGGTTTAGGATTTGCAAATAGCATTCGGTTTATGCTGGCATCCCATCAGCGCATTGGTATCCCGCTTTTTGGTTTTAATGTGGGCCTGGAGGCAGGACAGCTTATCGTAGTAAGTATTATCATGGTAATAAGCTATCTCCTGGTAAATCGCCTAAAGCTTCCTCGCAGGTGGTGGGTTTGGGTTTTGAGTGGTTTTAGCCTGCTGGTTTCGGCCAATATGTGTATCGAGCGCTGGCCATTATAATGCATATTCTTTTTGATCTTCTATAATAAATCGCACAAGCATGAAACAATTTTTTGTCTTTCTTTTTCTTTTCGGCGCTATTGGCGCAAGCTCTGCCCAGGATATTAAAAACAACCCGGGTAGCAATCATGGCAATCGCTTTGAGCAGCTAGGCACCATCCTGCCCACGCCAAATGAATACCGCAGTGCAAGTGGTGCACCCGGGCCAAAGTACTGGCAGCAGCGCTGCGACTATGATATTACCTGCGAACTGGATGAGCCCAACCGCAAACTCATTGGTAAAGAAACGGTAACCTATTACAACAACTCACCAGATGTATTGACTTATCTCTGGCTGCAGCTTGATGAAAATCAACACAGCAGTGTAAACAATTCGGGCTTTCAAACCAGCAATGGCATGCCTACCCGTGTAACGGAAACAGACTTGCAGCGTTTGCAAGGCAAGCGGGATAAGGAATATGGAGATAATATTACCAGAGTGACTACCGCACAGGGTGTGGAATTGAAGTACAGCATAAACAAAACCATGATGCGCATCGAACTGCCCACCGCATTAAAGCCGGGGCAGCAGTTTGCTTTTAAAGTGGAATGGAATTATTTTATCAGCGATCGCATGACTTATGGTGGCCGCGGTGGCTACGAATATTTTCCAGGCGATGGTAACGACTTGTACACCATGACGCAGTGGTATCCCCGCCTTTGTGTGTACAGCGATTTCCAGGGATGGCAGAATCACCAGTTTGTAGGCAGCGGAGAATTTGCACTTGCTTTTGGCAATTTTAAAGTAGCCATGACGGTACCTGCAGATCATGTGGTAATGGCTACAGGCCAGGGTCAAAACTATGCGCAGGTATTATCTGCCAAGGAAATGGCTCGCTGGCAGCAGGCACAAACCGCTAAAGAACCGGTGGAAATTGTAACCCTGGCAGAAGCGAAAGGGAAAGAGATGAAAAAATCCAAGGAGAAAAAAACCTGGGTTTTTAAAGCAGATATGGTTCGGGATTTTGCCTGGGGCAGCAGCCGTAAATTTATATGGGATGCCATGCCCATTACGGTAGAAGGGAAGAAAGTAATGTGTATGAGTGCTTATGGTAAAGAAGCCTATGGTTTGTATAGAAAATACAGCACGAAAGCAGTAGCGCATACCATCAAAACATATTCAAAGTTTACCATTCCCTATCCGTACCCGGTGGCGCAAAGCCTGGAAGCGGCTAACGGTATGGAATACCCCATGATCTGTTTCAACTTTGGCCGCACAGAAGCTGATGGCACTTACAGCGAGGGCACCAAGAATGGTATGCTCGGCGTAATTATCCACGAAGTGGGCCATAACTTTTTCCCAATGATCATCAACAGCGACGAGCGGCAGTGGACATGGATGGACGAAGGCCTCAACTCTTTTGTAGAATACCTTTCAGAAGAATTGTGGGACAATAAATATCCCGTGAGCAAGGGTCCTGCTTATAAGATTGTAGATTATATGAAAATGCCGGCAGACCAGTTGGAACCCATTATGACCAACAGTGAGAATATCATCATGTTTGGCCCGAATGCTTATAGTAAGCCTGCTACAGGTTTGAATATTCTGAGAGAAACCATTATGGGTCGTGAGTCTTTTGATTATGCTTTTAAAGAATATGCACGGCGCTGGGCCTTTAAGCATCCTACACCTGCAGACTTTTTCCGTACTATGGAAGATGCAAGTGCTGTAGATCTTGATTGGTTCTGGCGGGGATGGTTCTTTGGTGTGGAGCCTTGTGATATTTCTTTGGATACCGTGCGGTGGAGCAATCTTAGCCTGGAAGCAACGCCAGCAAGATCATCTGGCGGCACATTTACACAACCCGTGGCCAAGCCATTGCTCAATAATTTTGACGATGTATCTAAAGTGAGAAACAGGGAAGATAAACGGATTGTGTTTGCTGTTGATGCAGATACCAGCCTGCGTGATTTTTACTGGCGCTATGATCGTGGCCTGGCAAGGGTAAATGAAACTCCTTTCCAAAATACGGTACCCTCCAGTGGCGATGATACCCTCACTACAGCACAAAAGCTGGAAATGGGTGGGCAGGCCCGCATGTATGAGCTCACATTTAGTAATAAAGGTGGATTGGTAATGCCCATCATCATTGAGTGGACATTTAAAGATGGTAGCAAAGAAGTAGATCGTATAGATGCGCAGGTGTGGCGCAAGAATGAAAATAAAGTGGTGAAAACATTTTTGAAAATGAAAGAAGTAGCCTCTATTAAACTGGACCCGATGCGGGAAACAGCCGATATCAACGAGCGCAACAATACCTGGAATGTAACCAGCGAACCTTCCAAGTTTCAACTGTTTAAAGCAAGAAGTGGAAATGCCCGTGGCGCAGGCGGCGGTGGTGGAAACCCAATGCAGAAAGAGATTAAATAAACANNGCCAGCTTTGATAAAGTGAATCCGGATGCGGTGCAAGCCTATTGTTAACTGTACAGGAGTTGCTTTCTTATCAGACCATAAAGAAGAAGATGAAAAAGAAATGGCCGGGCCTGCAGGCTTCCCATCTACAAACACTGTAAAGCTACCGCTGCCTCTTCCGGAGAAAACGAGTTGGTAACTGCCTGCTGCGGATACATCCACGCTGTATTGTAACCACTCTCCTGCTTCTGTTTGCCCCACATAAAAAAGATCATCTTTATCCTGGAAAATATCTACACCATCATTTCGGTAAACTTGCCCTTGGTTGCCCACTGATGCTTTACCGGTTGAAATGCGATAGTTGGCAGTATCCATATCCAGGTAGGCAAAACCATTTTTACCTAAATCATAATCTACGGCAGCCATAACAGTTCCCTGATTCACAAGATTCTTATGAAACGGCAATGTAGCATTGGTAAAAGGCTGCCGCATCATCGCATCAGTTACGTCCTGATGATAAATATTATTACCAAACTTTGCATCATTAGCCAGTTGCATCAGTCCTTTATATACCTCTTCTGCCGGGGGCACGGTTTTGTTGCGGCCGTTCAGGTAGCTCACTAAACTATCATAAGCTGTATTGCTTTTTATTTGTAATGGATTATTAAACCCCAGTTTTTTAAGTGGCCACCAGGCCCAGCCAATATTATGTTTTTCAAAGAGTGCAATAGCCTGGGTAAACCAGGTGTTGCTGTTTTCGCCCGTTTCTCCCAGCCATACGGGTACTTTGTAAGTGTCCCGGATGTTTAAGATATGTGCTATTGATGCTTCATCATTATAGTTCCAATACTTGTGAAAGCTCAGTACCATATTCTCGTCCCATGTCGGCAGAATATTGCTGTAATTGTTTCCCCAGCCATTGCCTTCAATTACGATGATATGCTTTTTGTCTACTTCCCGGATGGCGGCCGTTACTTCCTGCATCAGTTTTTTGAGCGGAGCATTCCCTTTTTCTTTCAGGCCATTAGGGTCGCTTTCATTATTTTCAAAGCCCCAGTTTGGTTCGTTAATAATATCGTAAGCAGCCACATACGGCTCATTGGCATAACGCTCTGCCAGCTTGCGCCACAGCGCAATCATCTTCTCCTGGTTTGCCCTGCTTTGCCAGAGGTTAGGAAATTTTTTATCGCCATCTGCAATATTTAAATCATTGCCCTGCCCGCCGGGTGTTGCATGCAGATCAAGGATGAGGTACATATCATTTGCTTTACACCAGGCCAGTAAACTGTCAGTAAGGTCGAAGCCTTTTTG
>DGQO01000021.1:4104-10167 GCA_002400445.1 Chitinophagaceae bacterium UBA4412 | reverse complement strand
CCTGTATGCGGGAGCGAATTTTATTTTGCTGCGCCTGCGAGTAAATGCGCAGCATATAACCTTCCTGCAGCATCCAGCCGCCCAGGCCAATGCCCCGAAGCAATACATTTTCTCCTTTTTCATTTACAATCCGGGTGCCATCGGCATGTAAAAATCCCTGGGCGCTGCACAAAAAAAATGACAGCATTGCAGCTGTCGTTATCATTAAAATTTTGAAATTCTTTTTCACGGTTTTGGTTTTAAGGTTCATCTGTCATTATAGTCCTGTGCGACCATCCCTGATCGCATTTTTCTTACCCCGGTTTTTCTTTTCCCATTCCAGCATTTCAGGTGTTTTTTCAGGCGCCTTTTTTATGGAAGGATCCACTGCAGCCACATTGGCCTTTACCGGTTTTTTCAATACGTTTCTTTCCCATTCTTCGCTGCGCACCAGGTTACCTGTGGAAGGATCATAATATTTCCACTCCCCTTGTTTTACACTATACTGCTCTGCCTTTACAATTTTGAATTCAATAATTTCATTGCTGCCCGCACCATATACTGCAATGGTGTCGTATGGCGAATCGGGGTCGTAGCCTTTCCAGCTTTCTTCACGCATCAATTCACCCAGGAAAGTAAAGTATTGCTGGGCGCCATCTTTACCGCCCCGTTTGTAGTTTTCCATAGCTAATAAATCACCCTGCAGGGTATATCTTCTCCACACACCCTCCTTTATACCTTTTACAAATACGCCCTCTTCCTCATAGCCCGGCTCACCTCTAAGTTCATCTACATGTATAATCCATTTACCTTCTTTGAGGCCAGATTTACTCAGGGCATTCACCGTATCTCCACTCGTCGTTAATTTATAGGAGCTATATTGGGCATTGGCCTGCGTAGCCATTACAATAAGCAAGACTGCCAGGGCTATTAATTTCTGTACTTTTAGCGCAGCCCGCTTATTTTTGGGTTGTAAAAAATTCATACAAAACTAATTTCAGATGAAGAGCAATTTTGGTTTCAAATTTACCATTTTACTGCTTGCTTTAAATGTTAATTGTGCCCTTGCACAAGTAAAGCCATCCTCGGCCGCAGAGCGGGAAACAGGATGGAAACAAAGGAAGCTATTAGATGAAACCACGTCGTTTAAAGACATCCAATTCAGGAATATCGGTCCTTCTAACATGAGCGGACGGGTGGTAGATATTGAGGTGAATCCTGAAAACCCGAATGAGTTTTATGTAGCCTATGCAAGTGGCGGTTTATGGCATACCATAAATAATGGACAGAGCCTCAAGCCTCTTTTTGAGAAAGAATATGCATACAGCATTGGTGATATTGCCGTAAACTGGAAAAGCCGGATCATTTGGATAGGCACGGGAGAAAGTAATAGCAGCCGCAGTTCTTATGCGGGTAATGGTGTTTATAAATCTATAGACAGTGGCAAAACATGGCAGCATCTTGGGCTGCCGGAAACACAGCATATCGGTAAGATTATTTTGCATCCAACAAATGAGAAGATTGCCTGGGTGGCGGCCGTGGGCCATTTATATTCTGCCAATAAAGAAAGAGGGGTGTATAAAACGACAGATGGCGGAAATACCTGGAAGCAAACCCTGTACTTAGACGATAATACAGGTGCCATAGAAATGGATATCAATCCTAAAAATCCGGATATCCTGTATGCCTGCGCCTGGTACCGCACCCGCCGGGCATGGAACTTTGAAGAAGCGGGAAAAACATCAGGTATTTACCGCAGTATGAATGGTGGCGATAGCTGGCAACTGCTTACTACCGCTGGTTCTGGCTTTCCTACAGGCGATACCGTAGGCCGCATCGGCGTTGCAGTGTATGCTGCCAATCCGAATATTGTATTTGCTGTGCTGGACAACCAGGGACATCGGCCCGATACCGCAAAAAAGAAAATAGACAGTAATTATGTGAGCCGGGATTTTAAAGCCATGAGCAAAGAAAAATTCCTGGAACTGGATGATAACAAACTCGACAGCTTCCTGGCAAAACAAAATTTTCCAACAACTTATACTGCAGCACAAATAAAAAAACTGGTGAAAGATGATGCGCTTAAACCAACTGTACTCTACGATTATTTTTTTGATGCAAACGCTGCCCTTTTTGAAACGCCGGTAATTGGTTGTGAAGTGTACCGCAGCGATGATGCAGGACTGCATTGGAAAAAAGTAAATACAAAGGGGCTGGACCTCTACAACAGTTTTGGTTACTATTTTGGCAAACTAACCCTTGCCGCCGATGATGAAAATAAAATGGTAATCATGGGCACCGATATACAAAGGAGTACAGACGGAGGTAAAACTTTTACCGTAAAAGACAATGCAGCTACCCACGCCGACTGGCATGCCTGCTGGATTAACCCTGCAAACAATGCGCACTGGATAGCTGGAAACGATGGGGGCTTTAATATCACTTACGATAGCGGCGATCATTGGTTTAAAGGAACCACTCCATCCGTGGGTCAATTTTACAGCGTAACTACAGACGATGCCACACGCTACAATGTATATGGCGGCCTGCAGGATAATGGCGTATGGTATGCACCCTCCAATACAAAAGATACAGATCAGTGGAATTATGAAAATCCGTATGCCTGGAAGAGGCTTGGTGGCGGAGATGGTATGCAGGTGCAGGTAGATACCAGAGATAATAAAACCGTGTACAGCGGCTCGCAGTTTGGGTACTACGGCCGCCGGAGTACAGATGGAGTGGGCCGCAGCCTTCCTATTCACCCCATGCATGAACTGGGTGATGCAGCCCTGCGGTATAACTGGCAAACGCCCATTCTGCTAAGCCGCCACAACCAGGACATCCTGTATTTTGGCAGCAACCGCCTGCATCGCAGCCTGCGCAAGGGTGAAGACATGAAAACAATTTCGCCTGATTTGACCAAAGCGGCAAGCCCCGGNNTTTGGGCTGCTCTACATTGGTACGGATGATGGCAACATACAAGTGAGTCGTGATGGCGGCTACAGCTTTACGTTAGTGAGCAAAAAATTGCCGCAAGGTCTTTGGGTGAGCCGGGTAATTGCCTCACAGTATATAGAAGGGCGGGTATATGCTACATTGAATGGCTACCGCAACGACCAGTTTGGCGCCTTTGTTTTTGTAAGCGAAGATTATGGTAATAGCTGGGTTACTATTGGTACAAATCTTCCCGCCGAACCCGTGAATGTGATCAGGGAAGATCCCAAAGAAGCAGATATTTTGTATGTAGGAACAGACAATGGATTGTATTGCTCACTTAACCGGGGTAAAACTTTCGAAAGCCTGCACACGAACCTGCCGAATGTGCCCGTGCACGACCTGGCTATACAAGTGCGGGAAAATGAATTGGTAGTGGGCACCCATGGGCGGAGTATTTTTATTACCAAATTAGACGCCATCCAAAAATTATACGATCAAAAGAAATAAAGATGAAAGATTACAAAGCTTATTTTATTATACCGGCGCCACCGCAGGAAGTATTTGCAGCGCTCACCAACCCTGCCACCATGCAATTATGGACCGGGGAACCGGCCATCATGAGTATAGAAGAAGGCAGCGAATTTTCTTTATGGGATGGAAGTATAGAGGGAAAGAATATCTCCTTTGAATCCGGTAAAAAAATTGTTCAGGAATGGTATTTCGGCGAGCAGGACGATGCGTCCATTGTAACCCTCATCTTGCATGATCATAAGCAGGGAACCTCCGCAGAACTCAGGCACAGCAATATTCCGAATGAAAGTTTCCAGGATATCGTAGAAGGATGGCATGATGTATATTTTGCCAGCCTTATTGATTTTTATAGCTAATGGGTAACCGACCTGACATACCCGTTTTGCCCCAGGTTATAAAATGCTCCCGGGGAGAGAAATCTTCATTAAAATAAGGGAGGCTATTTCACTTCGAGGGTGAGCATAGATTGATCTTCAATAAAACCTTCCAGCATATCGCCCACTACGCATTCGCCCACACCGGCGGGTGTACCTGTAAAGATGAGATCGCCAATATTTAGAGAAAAATAATTTGAAATAGAAGCAATCAGCTTGTCGAAACTAAAGATCATTTCTTTAGAATTTGCGCTCTGCACTACCTCGCCATTTTTCTTAAAGCTAAAGTTGATGCTTTTGCGATTGAACTCAGGGGTAAGGTCAATAAATTTTCCTACAGCAGCGGAGTTATCAAAGGCTTTAGATTTTTCCCAGGGAAGTCCTTTGGCTTTGGCTTCATCCTGCAAGTCCCGGGCGGTAAAATCAATACCTATCGCAATACCGTTGTAATAATTAGCAGCATGGCGCTCCTGTATGTATTTTCCATTTTTGCATACCCTGAGTACCAGCTCACATTCGTAATGCAATTCATTTGTAAATTCAGGATAATAGAAGGGTGTATGTGCCTGCAACAAAGCACTCTTTGGCTTCATGAAAATAACAGGCTCGTCCGGAATGTCATTTCCCAGTTCCGCTGCATGTGCTGCATAATTTCTGCCAATGCATATTATCTTCATTCGTAGCCGGTTTTATGTTGGGTTTCGGGTTTACTTTAACGAAAATAAAGAAAAACAAATAATAAACAGCATCAAAAAGATATTAACCCGGCAAGGCAAAGAGCTGGTTATTAATCAGGCTCATGGTTTTTTCAATACCAATAGCAGCGAAGCTTTCAATAATTTCTACAGAGCGGGAAATTTTATATTCCACCACAGGGATTTCATCTTTACGCCATTTGCTCAGCACAAAATCTGCCTGCATTCCTTTTGGATATTGGTTTCCAATTCCAAAGCGCAATTTGGGATAGGCATTGGTGCCCAGGGTAGCTTCAATATCCCGGAGGCCATTGTGGCCTGCAGCGCTGCCAGCAGCACGCAGCCTTATTTTTTCTAAAGGCAGCGCAAGGTCGTCCAGCACCGTAAGAGTTTGCTCCAGCGGAACCCTTGTTTTATCTAACCAGTATTTGAAAGCCCTACCGCTCGCATTCATATAGGTTGTGGGGCAAATGCATACGAAGGTTTTGCCTTTCCATTTTACCTCCGCTTTGTAGGCGAGCCTGTCTGTATCAAAACTTCCTCCGTGCTTGCTGGCAAATGCATGCACCACATCAAACCCAATATTATGACGGGTGCCGGCATATTCAGTACCAATATTGCCCAGCCCCACAATTAGAAATTTAGACATGCGTTGTTTTAGAAAAATAAAATAAAGCCTACATACTATGCAACAACTGCTGCAGGTCTGCATCTGTTTTAATGAGCACATCCCGGGTTTTACTACCCTGGTTCGGCCCTACAATTCCTGCAGCTTCAAGCTGATCCATTAGCCTGCCTGCACGATTATAACCCAGTTTCATCCGGCGCTGAAGCAATGAAGTACTGCCGCTTTGGCTGGCTACAATCAGCCTGGCAGCATCTTCAAACAAAGCATCCTTATCATTCACATCAAAATCCCGGCTCTCCATTTCTTTTTCATCTACGTATTCGGGCAGCAGGAAGGCTTCTGGGTAGCCACGCTGCTCTCCCACAAAATCTACGATGCGATCCACTTCCGGCGTATCTACAAACGCACACTGCAGGCGAACCACTTCGCCATTATAACTCACGAGCATGTCACCTTTACCAATGAGTTGCTCTGCACCTCCCGCATCCAAAATGGTACGACTGTCTATTTTACTGCTCACTTTAAAAGCTATACGTGCAGGAAAGTTTGCTTTAATGGTACCCGTAATAATATTTACCGAAGGGCGCTGCGTGGCGATGATGAGATGTATTCCAATGGCCCTGGCCAATTGTGCCAGCCGGGTAATCGGCATTTCTACTTCTTTGCCTGCTGTCATAATCAGGTCGGCAAATTCATCTACCACCAGTACGATAAACGGAAGGTATTGATGGCCTTTCTCCGGGTTCAGTTTCCGGGCTGCAAATTTTTCATTGTATTCCTTAATGTTTCTGCAACCCGCCTCCTTTAGCAAGTCGTAACGATTGTCCATCTCAATGCAAAGCGCATTGAGGGTATGCACCACTTTCTTGGTATCGGTAATGATGGCATCTTCCTCTCCGGGAAGTTTGGCCAAAAAGTG
>DGQO01000021.1:2573-4009 GCA_002400445.1 Chitinophagaceae bacterium UBA4412 | reverse complement strand
CGAAAAATTATTCTTCTGAAATTTTTCTGACATGAGCAAAGTGCGCATGCTCACAATTGTTTTTTTGGTATTGGGCACTTCAATGCCAATGGTACCCTTTCCGGGAATGGGCGCAATAATGCGGATACCAAGCGCAGCAAGGCTAAGGGCTATATCGTCTTCCAGGTTTTTAATACGGCTGATGCGCACACCCGCAGCGGGAATGATTTCATATAACGTAACGGTAGGCCCCACCGTGGCTGAAATTTTCTGAATATTGATATCGTAATTTTTCAGCGTAGTGATGATCTGGTTTTTGTTATTCTCCAGTTCCTGCGGATCCTGTACAATTTTATCACTGCCATGGGCATCCAGTAATTCTATGGATGGATATTTATAGTCACGCAAATCAAGAATAGGATCATAAGGTTTTAATTTCTGCACCTCCTCTGCTGTTATCGCACCTTCTTCTCTCAGTTCGATCTCCGCCGTTTTTATTTCGAGTTCAATTCCTGATGTGTCTACCAGTGGCACCGCAGGTTTTGGGGCTGAACGAACAGGGCGAGGCATTGGAATGATTTCTTCCTCTTCTTCGTCTTCGATAGGTTCTGCTATATGTTCTGCTACGGGCGGTTCAGGTCTTTCTGTGATGATGAGTTCATGCGTAAACGGCGGAGTCTGATCTGGCAGATTGGTTAGAATTCCGCTCTCTCCCTTAAGTGCATTACCTGCGCCATTTTGATTTTTAGCTGCTGCAGAAGGTAGATCATCATCATCGTCTTCCTCATCTTTTCTGGCCGGAATTGCCTCAGGCATTGCTGAATCCTCTGCCAATGTGGTATCCGCCACAGGCTTGCGGCCAGGCATACGGAACACCGGGTTGAAACGCCAGATGATATACGCTAAAAATGCAACAGCAATCAGCAATAGTGTACCAATTTGACCCATGGTGCTCACAAGGTATTGCCGGCACATATCTCCCACGGCCCCGCCCCAGGCGAAAGCGCTGCCCTTCATAAGCACGGCTGCTGTTACACTAAGGAGTGGCAGCCCTATAATGAGGTACTTGATATTGCGGGCAATAGAAAATATTCTTTTTCCGGAAAAAAAATTAACGCCGATTACAAAGAAGAAACTGCAAATGAGATAAGACGCTACGCCAAAGCCTTTGTAAATAAAGAAATGGGAGATAAAGGCACCCAGTGTACCCATGAGATTGGCCACGGGAGTATCCGTACCCAGCAACAGGCGATAGCCTTCTTTAAACACTTTATCCTGGTCTTCATCCCAGGTAAAAAGATAGGAAGTGAATGCGATAAAAAACAAGAGTGCAAACAAGATGAAGATGCTCCCCATAATTTTATGGGTACGTTCATCCTTTATAATTTGCTTCACCTCCACTTTCTCTTCTTTATCTACTTTAAAATTGGCAGGTTCTGCTGGGGAAATTTTATTTG
>DGQO01000021.1:0-2383 GCA_002400445.1 Chitinophagaceae bacterium UBA4412 | reverse complement strand
ACAGCTTCTGAACTGGTGAAAGCCCGGGAAGTATCCTTTGTTTTTTATCAAAAAATCAGCATCAGCAATCCTTCTGCTCACCCAGTTAAACTTTTTCATTACCCCGGCAAGTTGTTTAAAAACCTTGATTTGTTTATTGTTGGAGATGACGGAAGCCTGAGCAACGTAAATACCGGACCTATTTTCGACGGCTTTATTCCCCTCAATATAAAACCAGGTTCAACCACATTTCTCATCCGGCTCAAATGTTTTAAAGTGCAGTTTAGCCGTTTAGAATCTAAACTGATTGCTGCCAACCAACTGAATATTTTTAAAAACGAGATGTTTCAAACACTTAACAGCAAAAAGATTGCTGGCATGGTACTCAGCGGCATGCTCCTGATGATGATCCTGGTTACTTTGCTCAATTTCCTCATCACCCGCAAAGTGGAGTTTCTATACAATTCAGGGTATTCCCTTTGCATGTTCCTGCTCATTTACCTCACTACCTATCTGGCCCTAAATCCAAGCTGGTTTAAGGGATTCTTTATTTCGTATTTAGACCTCTTTTTGCTTATCGTAGGCACTATTAGCTACCTGGCTTTTACCCGGCACTTTCTCGATACGGCTAAGCTGCATCCCCGGCTGGATAAATTTTTGCGATATGAAGCCAGGATACTTGTAGTTCTGATGCTGCTTTATACTTTTTTATTTTATAGTACCGAAACTTACCAGTTTGAAATTTACCTGGAAACCCTCATGAAAATAGTACTGCTTATTGCAGCGCTGGCATATATCGTATTATCTTTTGTGAAGCACAATCCATTAATGAATTACCTCGCTATTGGTGTATCATCGCAATTATTATTCTCAAGCATCTCTCTCATCCTCATACTGAGTGGCTCTAACGCCACACATATTTATGATGCGCCCATCTTTTATTTTGAACTAGGCGTCATTTGTTCAGTGATCTTTTTCTTGCTAGGCTTATTTTACAAAAACCGGCAGGAACTTATTTTAAACATACAGGAGCAGGAGGCTATGAAACTGGAAGTGGAACGGCAATCCTATGAAAATAAACTTACCGTGTACAAAACGCAGCAGGAGGAGCGCAACCGCATCAGTGCAGATATGCACGACGACCTGGGCGCAGGTATGACTTCCATAAGACTGTACAGTGAACTGGCCAAAACAAAACTTGGAGAAAAATCTATGCACGAACTGGATAAGATTTCAAATTCTGCGGATGAACTCATTAATAACATGAACGCCATTATCTGGAGTATGAGCAGCCAGAATGATAGTATGGGTAATATGGTAGCTTATATCAGAAGTTATGTAATCCTTTATCTCGAAGACACGCATATAAAACCAATTGTTTCCATACCCGAAAATCTTCCCGCCATTGTGGTGAATGGAACCATTCGGCGCAATGTCTTTTTAGTGATTAAAGAGGCATTGCAAAATGTATTGAAATATGCAGAAGCCACCGAGGTACGCATTACCATGACAAAGGAACAAGAAGGCCTTGCCCTGGTTATCCATGATAATGGCAAAGGAATAGATTTTGAGCATCTGCGCCCTTTCAGCAATGGATTAAAAAATATGCGTAAGCGCATGGAGGATGTGAAAATTGAATTCAGCATTGAGAATGATCATGGCACCCGCATCAGGCTATATTCAAAAACCCGCTAAGCCATTGCTTTTTTGCTAATGCCCGCCAGCAGCAGCAGCCAGCCCGCAATAAATGCAAGCCCGCCAAGTGGTGTAACAGGGCCCAGCCATTCAAAGCCTGCAAGGTTTTTAATATGAACCATGCATAGCAGGTAAAGCGAGCCAGAGAATAAGAGCATACCAATCATAAAAAGATAACCTGCCCCCTTTATATATTTATTCGGAAAAAATTTAAAAAGCATACCCGCAGCCATCAAAGCAAATACATGAAAAAACTGGTATCTCACCGCAGTTTCAAAAATACCAAGCGCATAATCATCTGCAACTTTCTTTAGGCCATGTGCCCCAAATGCACCAATGGCTACACTAATGGCTCCCATCAACATGGCTGTTTGCAAAAAACCTTTCTTCATGGTCGTATTATTTTAATAAGAAGTCAATAGTTGCTGCAGTTGCCGCTTCTGATTGCACCGTGATTCGGGCCTGGCTATAAAAAGGCTGGCGCTCTTTTAGTTTTTGTTCCACAAACAAAAGCAGTTCTGTTTCATCAAGTTGTTTCACCAGCGGCCTTCTGCCTTTCTGCTTCATGATATTCTTTACAATGAACGCAGCAGAACCCTCCAGCAATATCGTAGTGCCATTCGCATTCATCCATTGTATATTATCAAAGAAACAAGCAGCCCCGCCACCGCAAGCTACAATGCAGTTGCTTGCAGGCATCTGGCGCAGC
>DGQO01000200.1:6241-12116 GCA_002400445.1 Chitinophagaceae bacterium UBA4412 | reverse complement strand
CACGCCCCATCAAATTCTCGATACAAGTCATTGAAAATCCAAAATCATCAACGCCTGTTTCATAAAATCTTGCCGATGAGTAAAAACCTCCAGACCATCTTTTAATACTTTCCAGATCGCATTTATAGGGTTTGAATGTATATCGTGTATTTAGCATTAANNTATCCTTCAAAAAACTTCCCTGTTTTTTTCTTTCATTCTTTTTAAGCTGTTGCCAAATAAGATGAAATGATTGGGCATTAAAACAAAGGCATTTACTTTAAGCAAATCCTTGCCTGAAAGTCTCCGAAAATAGTTAACTACTAAATTTTTACTTTCCCGGGATTATGCAAATGTTTCCATTAATAAATGCTAACTGTAAAAAAATTATCTCAACTACATTGTGAAACTTGCGGGCAATCTTCATTGATTTCTGCAGTGCTCAAGAACATAGATTTCGTTTCGTGTGCCACGAACCGGGGCGTAGGGAAATCAAGGAATTGTTTCTTTCCGGTCTTNNCTTATCCAATCCCTAAAATCTCTCTAGGTCGCTTCCAATATCAAGGCTTTCGTTTTGCCCAATGTACAGGTGGATGCCCAATGTTACAGGCACAACAACTGCAAAGTTCATTGCCTGGTACCTCCAAACTCGTAACGTTTAATGGTGTAGTTAGAATATTCCATCAGTCCTGTTGAANNGAGCTACTGCAGAGAATGAAATTGCCCGTGAGTTAATATCATAGCTGCCTTGCAGAAATTGAACAGTATTCCCGCTCTCAGATACTTTTACTATAGGGTATCCATCAACAGGGAAAGGGCCGGATAAAAATTGAATTTTTACAGTACTGTCTGTAAGCTTTGCAACGCTTATTGTGGCAATACCCGTTTGATAAAAGGAATTATAATCTTTTGGCGGTGCTGTGCAGGCGAGTGTATTACCTAAGCTAATATTTGCAGGCAGGTATTTACCCACGCCAATAAAAATTCCCGACATCTTTGCAGCCGGCGATCGATCCGTTGCTCCGCCTGAACCAGTAGATGCATCACCTTCCTTTGTGCAACTTTGAAGTAAAAATAGGGTAGCAAAACAAACTTGTATGGGTAGTCCTTTCATCTTTTCCATTTTTTATTTTGATTTTATTATGCTGTTTACTTTCCAAAATTTGTTTGCAACCAGATCAATGCTACAGACAAAAGCTTATTTTCCAGTGAGGAGCAATCTTTCAAATCAATCACTGTGTAAGAGATTCCGCCAAAGCCTAAAATTTCTTTGTTCCCTGGTTTTTGTGTATAAAATTTTATGGAGCAGGACGAGGATTCTAAAGAAAAGAAATGCGGTGGCAACTCCCATCGGCAGCCTTTACCCGAGTAGCTTTCATACTTTTCCCATAAAAAGTTTTGTATTTTTTCTGTGGGTGTAGTTATGTAAACTGTAGCTGGTAATGGGCTTTGCAAATCTTTTGGCAACGTGGTGGAGAGAGATATTTTAATGAATAATCTCCCGCCCGTATATGCGGCAATATCTGCTTCTACGTTTACTTCCTTATTTTTTTTATTAGCAACCGTTCGGGTACTTACGAGATGTACCTCGAAATTATGGTTACTAATTTTTGCCTTTGTATTATTTTCTTCTATCGGCATGGGAAGAATGGGAGTAGCATCATTATCCCGTTTATTAAAAGTTTCCCTGTTCCCATTTTTATATGCAGCCATAAATATTTTAGAAATGTCAGTAGAATACATTGGCCCATTTAAATTCTCCTGCTTCTTGTAGGATATCGTTTTTTCTCCAACTTCAATAACATGCACATACAATTCAGAGCCGTCATTTAGGATAAGGGTATCCTGTGCCCCGGCGGTGAGAAAAGACAACATTAAAATCATAATTGCTAATGCGTATTTATAAATCATCTCTGGGAAATATAGGTAGTGGAGAATCGTATTTCTTTTAGAGGATACCGATGCAAACGCCAGCCTGGAATAAAAATTTGGAATTTTTGTATTGAAAACCTGCAAGGCTCAGCCCAAAGCTTTTGGAGATAAAATAATCCGAACCGAAGCCGAGCATAAGCCCGCCGTCTATGGTAGTTTCTCCTTCATACTGCACAGACAAAGAAGAATACCCTACTTTTCCATTGATAAATAAGCCCTTGTTCTGGTTTTGATAATTGCCCACGAGCCTGTTTAGCGATAGGTAGGGCGATGCATAAAAGCTGTATAGGATTTTTGATGAGCCGCTTACAAAGAAGAAGTCAATTTGGGTACCAATATTCAGTGTATTTTTTATAATTCTAATTTCCTGTTGTATGCCTAGAGTAGTTGGTGGGCTATCTAACCAATACAGAAAGCGTGTAGGCTTATATTTCATTTTTATATTCTTATAATCTACAGTTGTATCAATAGCTGCGTTGTTTACAGTCTCTTGCAAAGAACTGGCTAAATCTTTCCTGGAATTATTTTCTGCTGTTTGTGTGCCACCTGAAGTCATACTTTGTGTTTGCTTCATGATTTCCCGTTGCCCGTTAGCGTAAATTATCATAAATACATCGGACTTTGCAATGTTGTAAAGTGGCCCATCTTGATTATCCCATTTTTTATACTTTATGGTGAGATCAGAAAGCTCCGTCACTTTTACTTTTATTTCAGACTTATCATTTTTTACAAGAACATCCTGGGCTTTTGTCACAGAAGAAAGCGAGGAGAATATGATGATGATCACTATTATTTTCTTAAATGAAGTTGCCATTAAATTGTTTTTTTTAGAATTTGAAAACTGCATTTTTTGTAAAATGCTAGCGTGTTAGTTGAACTCTTATACAGGGGGTGCCAGAAACCGGAGGGATAACATTACCACTCCATGTGAGACCGCTGCATGAAGCCGTGTACGCATAATTGTTTCCGGCGGCTAATAGAAAGGTTGCTGTACCAGATGCGGCGCAGGCGGGAGGCCCGGAACTATTATAGGTTGTTATGGTATGAGTGGTTCCTCCGCAGGTTACAGTAATGTTGCCACAGCCCAGGTCTGATGCCGTCCAGAAGGTAACGTTAGCCATCGTATTAAATCCGCCGCCACCACCACCGCCGCCGCNNGTATAATTACTGCATGAAGCTGAATAGCTATAAGTTCCTGGTGATAAACTAAATGATGCAAAACCATTGGCACCACATTCCGGTGTTCCCGAGGTAGCATAGCTTGTTATTGTTCGTGTGATGCCGTTGCATATAACGGTTATATTGCCACACCCAAAATTTGATGCACCCCAAAAAAGTAACTGCCCCGTACCTGAGCTCCCGCCACCACCGCCTGGAGATGTAAATTGGAGTTTGCTGCAGTTCCCCGATGTAACGGTAACTGTTCCCGACCAGGTTAGTCCTGTGCAACTTGCGGAATAGTTATACGTGCCTGGAGCCAAAGTAAAAGTTGCAGAATTTGATGAACCACAAGCTGGTGCATTTTGATTATAACCGGTAACAAGCAAAGTCGTTCCATTGCAGGTAACAGAAATATTTCCACAGCCAAGATCCGAAGCCGTCCAAAACATTGCCTGCCCGGAGCCACCTCCTCCATTGCCAGAACCACCGGGGTCTACCGTAGTTTTTTTGCAGGAACCAAAAATAGAAGCTGTTATGATAATGAGCATCGCATATTGAAAGCTCTTTCTTGAAAAATATTTCATACCAATTTGTTTTTTGTATTTAATGATCAGGGTCTGTGTATCCTGAATGAAGCAAAATCAAATTCCACATTGTAGCTACTCATGATATTTTTTAGCTACAAAGGGTATCCATTAGTCCCATAAAAGTTTTTAAACCCTCCTTCCATTTTCTTGGAATAATGGGGATGAGGACAACACCTTCCAGTATTGGATGAATCACATGATATATGCCACAGACTTTTACTAATACTGAACCTGGATCGGCATGTATGTCTGCTATACTAAAATGCTTCGAACCACCACTGGCGAATGCGGTGAGGTCTGCATTATTGATTTTTTCTTCGATCTGTTCAAAAGTGATTTCGTTTGCCATTTTATAAAAGTTTAACTGTTTTTAATAGCACAAACATAGTGGGCAGTGTAGGGTATGGGCAACAGTCTAATCACCGCTTTTGCTACCGTGTTTAAGCGCATACCTNNTCCCCGCATACGGTAAATGGGTTATTGCATATAAGGCAAAAAGTTATTTTCTTGTGCTTCATATTCCCGCATTGAAGCCTTTGCTCAGGCGATGCCAGAATCTGTAAGAGTCACACAAAAATTTTCTATGCGATTTAAAAATACTGCTGGTCCCCTCAAGGTGTACATCGTAGCCGGAACGCAAACGGTGCTTATTTCCCTGGCCATTGCCAAATACAAAGTGCAGGGCAAAAATTTTTTAGGATTTTCCATTAAGAGAAAAGACAGCAAGGGTAAAACGATATCCTTGAATGGTAGCAAGCGTTTTCCTTCTCTGGCCAATACAGCTAAAGAAAAGTTTTCATTGGTACAAAGTTTTTTCTGGAAAGATTATACCGCAGACCCTGGGCAAACTTACACTTATACTATACAGGCAATGCTGGGAAAAGTGGCAAACCCTACTGCCGCTTTTGAAGTTTCTATAGCAGTGANNCAGAAAAAACAGGAGCAGGCGCTCAGCATGCTGGGCAGGGAACTATGGAATGATGGACTTCTCCGGTTTGTGCGGCAGGCAAAAGATAATACCTATAGTTTGTATGCTGCTTTCTATGAATTGCAGTATCCTGAATTTTTAGCGGCCCTGCTACAGGCCAAGGCAGATGGCGCAGGCCTGCAAATCATCTACAGTGCCAAGCCTGGCCAGAAAGAAAAAAATGAAGCCGCNNATGATAAACCCATTGAGGTTTTCACCGGCTCTACCAATATTACTATTCAAGCCATTTTTGGCCATAGCAATACCGGCCACTGGGTGAGAGATGCAGATGTGGCAAAACAGTACCTCGATTACTGGAAATGCCTGCAGCCAAACCCTGCAACCGCTGCTGCTGCCAGGGTTTGTGAAACTTTGCAGGCAGACACAGATTTAGGTTTGCTGAAAAAAGGAACGCATGTGTTTTTCAGCCCAAGGGCATCGGATCAATTGCTTTCTCATTATGCCCAGTTGGTGGATGCTGCTGAGAAAATGGTTTGCATGATTCTTCCATTCAATATAGATGATCGGTTCCGGGAAGTATATGCAAGAGACAAAGATTACCTCCGCTATATTTTATTTGAAAAAGCGGCAGAAGCCCGCTCGGTACATAGCAATGATCGTGACCTGATGATAACCGGCGGCGCTATTTTGCAAACGCCGCTGGAGCAATGGGTAAAAGAAATTTCTACAAAAACCACCACCGGTGCAGGCATCCTGTATGTGCACAATAAATTCTTTTTAATTGATCCGCTGGAAACCACGCCCGTTGTGGTAACAGGCTCGGCTAATTTTAGCAAATCGTCCATCACCAGTAATGATGAGAATACGATTGTGGTAAAAGGAAACCGCAGGGTAGCAGATATCTACCTCACCGAATTCAGCCGCATGTTTGAGCATTTCTGGCCGAGATACCTGGCCGGGTTGAGTAAAGAAAAAGGTTTTAGCAAACCGCTGGATGAAAGCTATACCTGGTTCAACGATTATTTTGATAAGGAAAAACTTGGCTATAAGCGCAAGCAGGTTTTTAATACCATGAAGCAAGCCAAACCTGCTTAATTTTTTCATCCCTTAAACAATATACCATGGGCTACGACAGAGAACCACGCTACCTGCATCCTTACATCAGCAGCAAGCTTGATGCAATTTTAGAAGCCATCAACAAAAAATTACCCGCCGGCCACCTTGCAAAAATAGTGAGTGCTCATCGCAAGCCCGATGATCAGTTCCGGCTGTTTAAACAAGGTCGGGT
>DGQO01000200.1:0-6230 GCA_002400445.1 Chitinophagaceae bacterium UBA4412 | reverse complement strand
CTTATCTTGGCGATAGTCCTTTGTACAGGTTCGTAAAAGAAGGCACCCGCTTTGGCCTGGAATGGGGAGGAGACTGGAACCGTTTTAAAGACTTACCTCACCTGGAGATACCCACGGCACTTTTTTTTAAAAGCAGTCTTGAAAAAGATCAGGGACTCATCTGGCAAACTTATTTGAAAAAAGCCGGAACATATTCCGCCAGTATGGATGGCATTTTTGGTACAATGTCTTCCAAAGCATTGGAAGCAGCTACAGGTGAAACACAGCGCAACCTTGTAGCCTGGGATAAATTGTTTTCTAAGTATGGCCCGCTTGATGCAAGCTATGTGGGAGTGCAGCCTTAGCCAGCTCCTGCACCTAAGGCTTGAATGCGCTGATGGCAGGTACCGCTTTAAAATCAAAGTTCCATAATGCCTGGTTTTCCCAACTTGAACCATTGGTACTCATGTTTCGTTTAAAGATTACAAATTCTCCGCCCCAATAGGCAATGCCTTTTCCACGGGGTGTTTGCAGTTACAATAGTTTTCAGTTTTAGCAAAAAGTCAAGCTGCCCCTGCTCTGTGGCAGGAAACTGTGGTAGGATCTGATCTGCCAGGCCAATCACATTATTGGTGTAATCACTCCAGCCCAGGGTAAAGGGGTAAGCGGTTTCGGCAATAACAACGTCTTTATTAAACTGGTTGCCCAGGTTAGTGATAGCTGCCTGCAAATCATCGGGATTTTTTCCATGCCAGATGGGATAATAAGATAGACCAATCACATCATAATCCAGGCTGCCAAGGCCTGCATAAAAGAAGGCTGCATTAAGAATCTTTTGTTCCGTCAGTAAGATCATACTGCTTTTCATCTATCCAATATTTTGCATTGTTATGATTGCCTTCGGCTACCCACCCGGAAGTATAGACTTTTCCGCCGGATACAAAGAGCCCCTTAGCGGTAGCGGGCTCTGTACCAGGCGTTATTACATCCCATATACTGCCATTTTTCCAGACTTTTAATTTGGTATTATTAACGGCTATTTTTTCTGTTCCCAGCACATACACATCATTACCATCAACAAATATTTCAGTAGTATTAGTATTTTGTACTGCTGTATTGGATAAGGTTTGAGAAACGCCGTTCTTCCAGTATTTAGGCGTGTTTATATAATTAGGAGGAGCAGACTCAGCTCCTGATATATATATCGCTTCCTTCAATTGCTATGTCTGATGCTATAGAATTCGTGCCCGCTGTTCCAGGCAGAAATATGGTACCTGCTCCGTTTTTCCAATAACTGGCTACCTATGTACTGTTATCGGCAGGTGAGGTATTTTCAAAACCGCATACATATACATCATTACCGGATATAGCAATTCCGTAAGCCATCGCATTTTTGGTAGTGTCAGACAGATATACCACTTTGTTATTATTCCAGTAAGAAGCAATTGACTAAGTGCAAGACTTGTCTGGAACCCGGCCAGGTAAAGATCAGAACCCCCGGTGGAACCTCCACCACCGTTATCATGATTTTTNNTGCAGATAAGGTATAAGATGAAATCCCAATCTCACCTTGTAAACTTCACTACCTTCCAGATACTTGTATTAAAATATGTAGATTTCGTTTGCGAATTATCTTCCTTTATAGAAACAATCCCGCGTTTCATTAAAGTACCCGCATCCTGGTACTCAATTGTATAACTTTCATTATGTACTACGTCCGGACCATCCATGTAAGTAGGATTTGCCCAACTCATTGAAAAGCGTTGCCCCTCCCCGGATGTAGAATTGAATTTTTCAAAAACCTGTGCTCTATGTGTACTATTAGCCGATCCACCCCAAAAAATTGTTGAAACGTCATAAAAGTTCCCTATGTTGGCCTTGGTAGGCAACCACATTTTTTCATCACCTACTACCGGACCATCTACTTTTTTGGCATGCCATCCGTCTCCTTTTTTTCTTATCAACATAATAAGAACTGGTGGTTTGGGAAAATTTGGTAGATAATATTCTGTTTGATAAAGTGCCAGCCATTTGTCGCTACCCAGTAAGGTGTCCCGGGCGGAAACGTCAAAATCCAGATGATTAGTTGAGGGGCCAGAAGGATTTTTAAAATCATAGCCTGATACGTCCACGGGGTTTGTGAATAGCACTTCGTAAGTGTCGGACACTAATTCCCATTTGCTACCATTGCGTGGGTCGTTGTCAGCATCCTGGTCATCTTTATTAGCCGGTTTTGTGCAGGAAACTAATAAAAGAACAACGCTTAAAAGTGTAATGAATGTAAAAGAATATTTTTTCATCAGTTAAAATTTTATAAAGTAAAATTCCAACAGATGACAAAGAGTAACAACCCCAAAAAAGGGGACTAAACTAACTTTTCATTAATGGCTTTGGACACCGCTTCGGTAGCAGAATGTACCTGTAATTTTTCGTAGATTTTTTTGATATAAGACCTGATAGTTTCAAATGCTAACCCGGTTTGGGCCGCAATCATTTTGTAACTATTGCCTTTGCAAAGTAATACAAGAATCTCTTTTTCTCTGTCATTAAACTGGTAATCTGAATTAGGCATTTGCTGCATGGAGCTGATTACTATTTTGGCAATTGCAGGGCTCATCGGCGCTCCGCCGGATAGTACATCATGAATGAAAGGAATCAGTTTGTCGGATACATTTTTCTTGAGCAAATAGCCGGAAGCGCCTGCACAGATAGCATCAAACACATTCTTATTATCCTCAAACACCGTGAGCATTAATATCGCTACCTCATTATTAAACCGCCTTATTCTTTTAACTGCTTCTATGCCATTCATGCCGGGCATATCTATATCCATTAATATAATATCAGGATGATATTGGCGCACATCTTCGGTGGCATGCAAACAGTTTTCGCTGGCCTTTAGCACTACAAATTCGTCCGCAAGCGAAAGCAACTCTGACAATCCTGATCTCAGCGTCGCATTATCTTCATATATCAGTAAAGTTTTCGTCATATAATAGTGCAAATTAGTAATCCTCTCATTTTTGATATACCCCAATAAAGGGAATTATATCTGGCAAACCAAATGAATACAGCTACCATCCTCAGATGAAGAAACAACCTGTACCTGTCCTTGTAAAATACCGGCTCTTGTTCGCATATTGTGTAACCCGTTCCCTGTTTTATGATGTGTTACATCAAAGCCATCTCCATCGTCGGTAATTATGAGTTCAAGATTGTTTTGACCTGCATCATGTGCAAGTTGTATTGAAATGTTTTTGCAATTACTGTATTTAGCAGCATTATTTATTGCCTCTTTAAATATCAGGAAAACATGCTTCCTTTTTTCTGCATCTAATTTTACATGCCCTGCGTTCCCCTTTTCTTCGAAGTTGATCACTATTTGTTTCGGCTCGCAAATTTCGGCAGCCCATTCTTTCATCTTTACCAACAAACTTTCCAATGAATCATTATGTGGATTAATCGCCCAAACCATATCACTCATACTTTCCATCATATCTGATGAATAATCTTTGATACTTGCCAATTGCTTTTTTAAATGATCATTACCGGAATGCTTTAGCAGCGCAACTTTACTGATGATATTAATACTGCTGAGTGTGGAACCCATATCGTCATGTAAGTCACGGGCAATCTTTTTGCGCAACCCTTCTTCCACAAAATAACGGGTAACTTTCTTGGAACAGATATCAGCTATTTTTTCTAAAATCACCAAATGCCTTTTGGTAAAAAATCCTGCACGGCTATGTTCAGAATCAAGTACTCCCAATAATTTTCCATCTATCAGTATTGGCAAAGCAATTTCAGCATTCCTCCTCGCATCATCCACTATGTAGCGGCTATCTTTTCTTGTATCTTTAATAATTTCTGGCCGAAGTGTCTGGGCAACTGAACCCACAATCCCTTTGCCTACCGGTATTTCAATCAGGTTGGAGATAGTATGTCCATTAGTATTCTTTGGCCCGAAAGCCGCCTTCTGTACCAGCATATCCCTTGCCTCATCATAACCGTAAATAACACAATCTTCAAATTTTAATTGTGAAATACAATTTTTGGCAATGTCCCAAAACACATCGTCAATCGTATTTTGATTGTATAAAGAAGTAGCGAAATAATTAAGAATTTTCTCGTCCCGTATTTTTCTTCCTGTAAGCAAAAGCCAAATGAACAAAGCTCCAAGCAACAACAACAGTATCGCTGAAATAAATGTCCATACAATAATCTGGGTTCTGGATTTCAACAAAATAATTTCTCTTTCATTCTTTTCTGTTTCAAACTTTTTATTCAAGGCATTTGTCTTCTCTATCTGTTTTTCCAAAGAAATGGTATCGGCTAGAACAATTGATTTTTGCAGGTAGGTATATGCGCTATTCCAATCTTTTTCCTTCACGTATATATTGGATAGTGTTTTGGCAATCCAAAGAGAATATTTATAATTATTCAAACTATCACTTAAGAGAGAGGCCTCCTTTAAGATTACTTCCGCTTCACTGAACCGGTTCATCTCAGAAAGCGTTAGACCAATGGAGTATTTTTGATACACAATATCTAGTGCACTGTTAAATTTTGAAAAATGAGTAAGTGCCTGATTAAAATGGGCAAGGGCTTGTGCATATTGGTTCATCTGAAGGTAGGTGTCACCAAGATTTTCCAAAATTTCGGCATACAAAAAAGTATCTTTAATTTGTTCCCGTTTGAAAGTATTCATACAATCCATCAGCACATAAAGACTGCTGTCATTAAGTGTTAGCGAGCGATACGCCATACTTAAATTACAACCTGCACCAATATACCTGGTAAAATTGTTTAGCTCTTTAAAAGTCACTAAAGCCGCTTTAAAATAATTGGAAGCCTTCCTGTACTCTTCATTATTCTTATACACTATCCCCAGGCTCCATTGCACATCAGCCTGTAGAGTCGGGTCTTTTATAATCCGGTTAAGCGAGTCAGATTCAATCAGAAGTTGGAGTGCTTCATCAATTTTAAATTGCCGGGTAAGCGCATTCGACATCGCTATATTAATTCTGGCTACCGCTTCAATATCCTTTTTATGAAGTGAAATGTCTTTTGCCTGTTGATAAAAAAAAACAGAAGAATCTAACTGGCCCGTATACGAATATGCCAAGGCCAAAGCATTGCAGGCATTAGCCCTGGAAGACAGATCATTTGCGTTCTTCATCATTGCTTTCGCACTTGCCAACGTGGAATCTGCACTGAGGAAAGCGGGTCCGAAAACATTGTTGCCTTTCTTGTTCAGAAAGCTATTTATTTTGGATGGCTGCCCAGATGAAAAAAATACATTGAGGAATAAAAGAATGGTTATGGAAGATTTGAAAATCACAATTCAAATTACATTTTATTTTTTATTTTGATTTTACTTCGCCGGTAGTCATACAGTTTAGAAAGTACAGATGGTTGTTGTTATAAAATAAGGATATTGTAATTACACCGAAAGTAGAATAGCCACGTAATGGCAAACCGCCGCGGCCAGCACAAAGAAATGCCAGACTGCATGATTGTAAGGATATTTTTCCCAGAGGTAAAAAATAACTCCCAAAAGATAAAGGCCTCCACCTATAAGAATCATCATCATTACATCACCCGGAATTTGCCTGAAGAATGTACGGCCGCCTACTACCAGGATGCAACCCATGGCTACATAAACAATCGTTGAAATAATATTCCATTTCCCTGTAAAAAAGATCTTGAAAATAATTCCAAATGCTGTTAAACCCCACAATACAATCAGCAGCGAAATGCCAAACGTATTGTTCATATAAATTAATAAAAATGGAGTGTAGGTTCCTGCAATCAAAAAATATATACTGATGTGATCGAGAATTTCAAAAACCCGCTTCACCTGTGCATACTGAAACCCGTGATAGAGCGTGGAAAAAGTAAAAAGTTGCAGGAAACAAAAACCATAAATCGCTGCGCCAATAACGCCCGGAGTATTATTACTTTTTATAGCGAAAGCAATTAGAATAGGAATGCTTACAATACCAAAAATAATTCCAAAGCCATGTATGATGCTGTTTACAAGTTCCTGTTGAATTCGTGAATTGGGTGGTGAAGCTTGCATGGGAGTAAATTGAAAAGAGAAAATGTTAATGGACAATATTGCAAAGTTATCAACGTCAATGCAAGCAATTCAATGAATATTTTATACTCTCTATTAACTATACTGGCTTATAACCTGCTCTAGATGTGAAGCCGGTACCACTCCCGATTGCCTCCTCCGCCTTGGTTCG
>DGQO01000062.1 GCA_002400445.1 Chitinophagaceae bacterium UBA4412 | reverse complement strand
TCCCATGCCACTTACTGCCCACGATAAGGACGATACGTTTGTGGGCCGCATTCGCCGGGATGAGAGCCTGCCGAACACACTCAATTGCTGGGTAGTGAGTGACAACCTGCGCAAAGGCGCCGCTACCAATGCGGTGCAGATAGCAGAAGAATTGTTACAAAGAGGATTTATACAATAATAGTATTGAAGCAAAAAACAGTGGCCACCCAAAAGGGTGGCCATACTGTTTATCTCAAGTTTAAAAAAACATTTAGTTGGGGAAAGATCAGGCTATCGTCCAGGTTTCCCGGCCACGAAGTAGTTTATCCAAATCTCCTTTACCCGATTTGGCAACTGCTTCTTCTAATTGCATCGCCATCATATCTTCATAGCAGGCTCGTTCCGTTTCATAAAATACACCAAAAGGTCTTGGCAGGTGTCCTTCCAGGTGTGGATCATCAAACATGCGGATGAGGATCTGTGCTTTATAGAAATCTTTTTCATCGTGCACCCAAAGATCATCGAGACTACCACCTGCCTGTAAGTCTACAACTGCCGGCCTGAAGCCATCGAGTTTAATTCCTTTATCCTGGTTAGCCCCAAAAACAAGCGGCTTGCCTTGCTCTAAGAAAATGACCTCATTAGCTTTTGAACTCTTCTCGGTAAAAATTTCAAACGCACCATCATTAAAGATGTTACAGTTCTGGTAGATCTCCAGGAAGGAAGCACCTTTATGAGCGTGGCTGCGCAAGAGCATGGCTTGCAGGTGTTTTGGATCCCTATCCATACTGCGGGCTACAAAAGATGCATCGGCACCCATGGCCAGGGCCAGTGGGTTAAACGGATGATCAATACTTCCCATGGGCGTACTCTTCGTTATTTTATGCTGCTCCGAAGTAGGAGAATATTGCCCCTTGGTAAGGCCATAAATCTGATTGTTGAACAACAAAATATTCACATCAAAATTCCGGCGGAGCAAATGAATGGTATGATTTCCACCAATACTCAAACTATCGCCATCACCGGTTACAATCCACACACTTAACTCCGGCCTTGCTGCTTTTAGCCCGCTGGCAATAGCAGTGGCACGGCCATGGATGCTGTGCATACCGTAGGTGTTCATATAATAGGGAAAACGGCTGCTGCATCCGATACCGCTTACAATTACAAAATTTTCTTTTGGTATGCCAAGCGTAGGCATCACTTTTTGCACTTGTGCAAGGATGGAATAGTCGCCGCAACCCGGGCACCACCGCACTTCCTGGTCTGTAGCAAAGTCTTTTGCAGAAAGCATGGGTTTTTCTAGAGGAGTAGTTTCTGGCATAATGCTGATTAAGTTACAAATTTAAATAAAATACGGTTGTGCCGCATGACCTTTATCAGGCCTGCCCATTAAGGTTCGCATTTTTCCTGAAAACGAAAAGCCGCCGGAATAATCCTGGCGGCCCTGGGTCTTCCTCAGACCCAAATCATTTGTTGTATCCTTCCGGTGTTAACGATTGTTTACCGGAAGCATGCATGATTTATAATTAGACATGAATACCTCCTTTTTTTTGGTGAAGCATCAAGATACATCATTCTCTTATTTTGAAAAGAAATTGTTGAAGCCTTTTATAAACATTAAAAATTGTTCCTATGCACCTTGCAAGGCTTCCCAATATTCAGCAGCCCGGCGGGTATGCGGCACCACAATGGTACCACCTACGATATTGGCCACGGCAAAAACTTCATACATTTCTTCGGTACTCACGGAAAGTTCATGGGACTTACCCAGGTGATATTTAATACAGTCGTCGCAACGCAATACCATGCTGGCCACAAGACCCAGTAATTCTTTCGTTTTTACATCGAGGGCTCCGGCGGCATACGTGTTGGTATCCAGGTTCCACAGGCGCTTTATCACGAGATTATCTTTGCTCATGATCAAATCGTTCATGCGGGTACGATATTCATTAAATTCATTTACCAAATTGCTCATAAATCTTATTTTTTGCAAAAGTAGCAGCGATGCCGCGGTCTAAAAAACAAATGGCGAAAATTAAAATGGAACGGCCACGTGAATGGTGGTTCCATTTGCCGAAATCACTTCTAAAACCCCATTGATTTCATCTGCTCTTTTCCTCATATTTCTTTTGCCATTACCCAGGCTAGCGGCGCTTCCGAGGCCTTTGCCATCATCTTTTATTTCTACATGCAGTACCTGCTGCTCCATATATATATGCACCTGTACATTTTGTGCTGCTGAATGCTTGAAGGAATTGTGCAGGGCTTCTTTGATGATAAGAAAAAGATTTTTACGGGTAACACCGCTAATCTGCGCAGCCCACGGTAAATTTTCTGAAGTAACACAAAGGAAGTTGATCGGGCTTGTTTCAAAAAAAGACAGGCCATAGTGCCTTACATATTCTATGAAATTCTCCAGGCTGTCATTTTCCTGGTTCAAACTCCAGATAATCGTATTCATGCGCTGTACAACTTCCCGTACCGTGGAAGAGATCTTTGCGGGGAAGCCTGTTGTGACTGAATTGGTATCCCCGTTCTCCTGCACCATTAAGTCACTCATCATGCGGATGCTGCTCAGGCCACCTCCCACATCATCATGCAAATCTGCTATGATGCGCTCCCGCTCCAGCAACACAGCCTGATGCCGGGTGTGCGCAGCGTTGAGCAGCGATATTTCATTGTCTGCAATCTTGCGCTGCAGCGCTATGGTAAATAAGAAAATATCTACCATAATAGCAATCATCACGGGGATGTAAGAATGTGCATTGGTAATGGATCCATCTGGGTTTCGGGCTACTTCCAGGGAAAGCAGTAAAGTGACAGTACTCCCCAACAAAACATTGATACTGCCCCAAATAATGAACTTGCCGTATTTTACTTTATACCGGAAAAGGGCAATAACGGCATACATCTGCATAGGAAACAGTAACAAGCTTACCGTGTAATAAACCGGATCATAAGCCCAATGCAGCAGGTTTGCCATGAGGCAGAAAATGGCCATCAACACATAAATTACGAGGAAGCCAACGAAGATTTTATACAATGGCCGGCTCATTTGCCGCAGGCCCAAATAATAAATTACGAATAAGCTGTAACATACGCTAATCATAAACTGTGTGGGGCGCTTAAACGTATCATATTCGGATATTAGGGCTGGCTGCGCAGGCTGCACCGAAAAGAAAAGCTCTGGAATGGCAAGAGGGTAGTACACGAAGAGCAAAAGCAAGTACAAGCTATACCAGAGATATTCTGGCTTGCGCAAAATGCTGTATTGCAGAAAAAAGAAAATAGCCATGAACAGATACACGCTTTCAAAAAAGAAAATGAGTAAATGACTAAAGGATGGCATAGTACTTTAAGCGCAAATCGATCTGTGAAAAATGGAAAACAAATGACGGCGTATGCGATGACTACCGTTTTAAATAGAGATTAACAGCCTCTACACGGGTATTCACCTGTAATTTTTTATAAATGTTTTGTACGTGTTTTCTCACCGTGCCCCAACTAATGTCAAGCCTGTCTGCCACTTCCTTTCCTATCAATCCCTTGGCCAGTTGATCCAGTACTTCTTTCTCCCTGTCACTCAGGGTTTCTATGAGTGCGTTTTCTTTTCCCATTTGGGTGAAGCTGGCTACTACTTTCCTGGCAATGCTGCTGCTCATAGGGCTGCCGCCTGCAATTAAATCATCCAGGGCTTCAATAATTTTTTTCGGACCTTCTGTTTTGAGAATATAGCCAGTAGCACCAGCCTTCAGGGAATCAAAAATTTTATCATTGTCTTCATAGGCTGTACACATTAAAAACAGCATTTGTGGATACTTGTTTTTTAATGCATTCACGCATTGAATACCGCTGGCCCCGGGCAGATTGATATCCATCAACACCGCATCTGGTGATAGGCGGGGAATTTCGTCCATGGCTTCTTCGGCATTGGCAAAACTGCCTGCCAGGGTGTAGCCCTCACTCAATTGCATCATCATATTCATCCCTTCCCGCAAGTCGGTTTTATCTTCTACGATGCATATCTTTTTTTTATCCGGCATAGTTCAAAAATACTATTTTGACAAGGGTGGTGTTATACCTCATTAGGCGTAGCTATTTGGCTGCATTTTTTAAAAAATCCTGGAGGCCAGCCATAATTTTTTCGGCCATAAGCTGCTGGAATTTTTCATCCATAATCAGGGCTTCTTCAGCCGGGTTACTTACAAATAAAGATTCAACCAATACATTAGGATATTCTGTAGGACTGTTGAGCATAAAATTAAAGGAGCCAATTACCCCCATTCCCTTTAGTCCTAATTCCTGCATGCGTTCATTTACCAATAGTGCTAATTTCTGATTGCCCAGGTAGCGGTAATGCGTACTTGTGCCACCCACATTTACGGGATCTGCAGAAGAATTAAGGTGTACACTCACCAATATATCGGGCAGGCTATCCCGGTAAAACAGGATGCGTTCTTTATTGTCAAAATATTGCTCTTTCGTTCTCGTCATGATCACTTTTGCACCTGCGGCTTCCAGCATTTTCTGCAGTTTAAGGGTTACTGCCAATGCAAGATTTTTCTCAATAGAACCCGTGGGACCACCGGCACCTGTGTTGCTGCCGCCATGGCCTGCATCTAGCGCAATGGTAAGTTTATCGAGGGACAACAGCGGTGGCTGCCGGCGAATTTTTACCACCAGGGTATTACCGCTGTAGTAAAGTTGATGACCCCAATGTTGCTTATGCTTTAGTCTTATTTTTATACGGAAGATATCGTCTGCCACTTGTTCATAATCTACATCCTGTATTTCTTTTGCTGTTGCAAACTGGGAGATCCAATTGGTATTGTTAGTAGCACCAAAAATATCAACGATGATATAGGATGGGTCTACAACCTGGAAACTCTGGTAAGGTAGTCTTACACTTAGTGGAATTTTTACATAGTCAAATCCAGCGTCTCCATTTACCGTCCAGGAAGCGGTAAGTGAGGCCGGTAAAAAACTTCCTTTTGGCGCCAGTGTTACCAGGTCGTCGGGTATATAAGCAATGCGTCCTTTGGCCAATTGCACTTTATAATCGCTGCCCACTTTGCCAATGATGCGCAATTGCACAAGGCTGTCTAAATACCCAATTTTGGCGCCACCAAGCCTGTCATCTCCCAGGCCATATTCCAGGTGGGCAAGCCTGCCAGTTGTAAGGGCTACTTCAGATGCAAGGGGAGACATTACAGAAAAATAATTGCTGGTTTGGCTTTGCTTTACTGTGCCGATAGAATCGGTAAGCGTTATTAAAAAATGTTCTGCCATAAAACTATCTGCAGGCTGTACAGTATAGCTGCCCTGGTAAATGCCCCGCATGCCCGCAACCGCCGCTGGTTGCTCATAAAGGGTAGTCCTGTTCTGTATGGCTACCCTCTGACCTGGCATTGCTTTCACTTTAAACATAATTTCATCGCCAGCCAAAAGTACCAGGTTTCCCTGCGGAAAAGTTTGTATAGATTCTATATTGAAGTCTTCCGTTTCTTTAGCAGCCACCGGGCGCTTTACGGTATAATTCAGCAGCTTTGTAATTTTCTTACCGGCAAGCTGGGCTACAACTGTTATTTGCTGTTCGCTGTCTTTAAGCAGGAGCTCGTAAGCAAAGCCGCCGGTGTTGTACACTTTTACGGGCTGTTCATTAATACTTACGGTGCAGGTTTTGCAGGTGCTCCCCACAATAAACTGGCGGGAGGATGTTACCGTATTTTTTTCTTTGGTTGGATTCACCAGTTTAATAAAGGGCGTTTCAGCCGGCTGGGCGCTTACTGGCGTAAAACACAGAAGTTGGAAAATCCCAAGTACAAGGCTAAGCGGAAAGAAATGCAATCTGGTCAAATTCATCGTAAAACAATGTAGGCTTAGCGCTAAAGATAAAGAGAACTTACAACTCTAATCAGACCAGGCAATTTCAATAGTATGCAACGAATGTTTCATGCTGAAAACATTCTTCATTGATGGAAGATTTTTTGGAAAACCAACAATCCTGAGCTTCTGCATCTTCGTCTTCATTTACTTTCCTGGCAAGATTCTTATTCGATCACATTCGATATAAAAAATGCCGCAATGTTCTGGTTGCGGCATTTGTAATTTTTAAAATTTTATTTACAAACTATATCTATTCTCTGCAATTAAATGATCAGCAATGCGGCGCCTGGCTTCCTTACTGTTATACGGTGCTGTCTTTGTAAATCGTTTTAGGCCGAGCAACATCATGCGTTGTTCATCGCCTTCTGCAAATGCATTCACTGCGTCTTTGCCTGCTTTATTTACTGCATCCACAGCATCTTGCAGGTAACAGCGCATCATGTCTGTTTGCAAATCCGTGGTCAAACCTTTCTCTTTCATCTTCCTCACCCGCAGCAGTGCACTCTCTGTATTAAAAGTAAGAATCGCCATGTCTGCAATATTCATCAGGATCTCTTGTTCATGCTGCAGGGTCATCATCAGTTTTTGCACGGCAGCTCCCGCTACCATCAGGATTGCCTTCTTCATATTTTGCACCGCTTTTATTTCAGCAGCAAATTCACCTTCGTCTTCACTACCAAAGTCCGGGATGCTGGTGAGCTCTTTTGCCACGGCCATCGCCGGCCCCATCAAATCAAGCTTTCCCTTCATCGCCCGCTTCAGCATCATATCTACCGTAAGTAAACGGTTGATTTCATTTGTGCCTTCATAAATTCTATTGATTCGGCTATCCCGGTAAGCACGGCTAATCATGTATTCATCACTAAAGCCATTTCCGCCATGAATTTGCACGCCTTCGTCTACAACAAAATCGAGTACTTCGCTACCATCTACTTTAAGCATAGCACATTCAAT
>DGQO01000031.1 GCA_002400445.1 Chitinophagaceae bacterium UBA4412 | reverse complement strand
GGAGCGAGGGTAATAAAGAAGCGCTGTGGGTATTTCAAAATGAATATTTATCTGTAGGTGGCGATATAAATATTATGCGTCGCTGGTGGGTAAATCGTTATAACACCATCAAAGTAGGTAACAAAACACCCATCGATTATTCTAAAGAAAATGGTGGTCGTGGCCTTGGTCGTTTTGCTGCTACCAAATATGCGTTGGCGCTGTATGGTCCTGGTGATGACAGGGGATCTTCTTATGCCTGGAGGTTTTTCTGGATCATGAATAAAGCCAGCTCTTTGCCTGCTGGTTCTAAATTAACTTCTACTTGTGCAAGCCCTGGCTGGACGGGTCCAAACCTTGGGGATACCGTTAAATTAAGTATCGCCTGCGATGAGCCCTTGCCAAGTGCAGCTACAGCTCAAAACTGGCCTAATCCACGGAAATGGGACTGGGCACCGGATGATGTGAATGACGTGCAAAACTCATCAGGTTATAATGACCAGGTGTACTTACGCCTTGCAGAAACTTATTTGCTGCTTGCAGAAGCACAACTCAAAACAAGCGATCCTGAAGGCGCAGCCATCACCATTAATGCACTTAGAAACAGGGCGCACGCTACACCAATAGCCGCCGCAGATGTTACGATGGATTTTATTCTTGATGAAAGATCAAGAGAACTGTTTTCTGAAGAGCACAGAAGGTACACCTTGCTTAGAACGCATACCTGGTTCGACAGAACTAAATTGTATAACAAATTTGTAAGTACTAAAATCACTTTAAGAGATACTATTCTTCCAATACCACAGGCTGTAATAGATGCTAATCTGAACAAGCCGATGGCGCAGAATCCGGGATACTAATAAAGGTTAAAATCAATACTTACCATCGTGATCGTAAAAGGACTAAATATTCTTATCGCTACGCTATTGCTTTTTGTATCTGTTGAAAAAGCGAATGCACAAGAGGGTAGAATAGTTACAGGCCTGCAGGATGGCTGGAAGTTTCATGCAGGCGGATTAGAATATGCAGATAATCCCGGGTATAACGATGAAAGTTGGGAGAAGGTTTCCCTGCCACATACCTGGAATGCAAAAGATCCTTTTGATGATGATGAAACCTATTTCAGGGGCATTGGTTGGTACCGTAAAACCCTCACGCTTGATGCAAAGTATCAACATAAAAAACTGTTCCTGATTTTTGAAGGTTCAAACCAGGTTACAGACGTTTATGTGAATGGCGCATTTGCTGGTGAGCACAAAGGTGGCTATACTGCTTTCTCTATTGATATTACCGATTTCCTGAATTGGAAGGCTGGCAGTAGTACCAATTCCATTGCGGTGCAGGTAAATAATGCACACGATAATTTTATTCCACCCCTCTCTGTAGGTTATGGAATATATGGAGGTATCTATAGAAAAATGTGGTTGATTGCCACAGANNCCGTGAAAAACGAATCTGCACAAGCCCGGCGATTTACTTTTTCCAATGCGTTGCATGATGCAGCAGGCCGGCTACTCACCCGCTTTACGCAGGATGTGCAATTAAATGCCGGTGAAGAAAAGGCACTGCAGGTAAGCTCTGAAACGATTGCTAATCCTGCCCTGTGGAGCCCCGAAACGCCTACCCTTTATCAACTCACCACACAACTGTTGGAGAATGGAAAAGTAATAGATGAAGTTGTAAACCCGGTTGGTTTTCGTTGGTTTTCGTTTGATCCCAACAAAGGATTCTCTCTTAATGGAAAAAAATATGTACTGCATGGTACTAACCGGCACCAGGATATGGAAGGCAAAGGTTCGGCCCTGTCTTCTGAAGATCATATCCGGGATATCAAACTCATTAAAGAAATGGGTGCCAATTTTTTGCGCCTCGCACATTACCCACAGGCACCGGAAGTGCTGCGCCTGGCAGATGAATATGGTTTACTCATTTGGGAAGAAATTCCCCTGGTAAATTATATGAATATTGATCCTGTTTTTTTGGCCAATGCTAAACACATGATTACCGAAATGATCACACAGCATTACAATCATCCTTCTATTATTCTTTGGGGATCGATGAATGAAATTTTATTACACAGCAAGCAGGGCGATCGCATACAGGTACAAAACGACGAATCTTATATCCGTAATGTGCGCAGTTATGCCCTGAGTTTAGACAGTCTTGTGCGGGCGCTCGATCCCACACGTTATTCTACCATGGCCATTCATGGCAGCGGTGATTACGAAAAATATAACCTGCATAACATTGCGCAGGTCATAGGCCATAATAATTACAATGGCTGGTATAGTGGCAAGGTGGAAGACTTCGGCACTTATTTCGACCAGGTGCACAAGCGCAATCCTGCCGAGAATATTTTTATCAGTGAATACGGTGCCGGCAGTGATAACAGGCTGAATTCTGTTGTACCCGACCGCCTCGATTTTACCAGTACTTACCAGCGCTTTTTTCATGAATCATACCTGCGCCAAATTAATGCCAGGCCATACTTAGCCGGCACAGCTATCTGGAACCAATTTGATTTTTCTCAACCCAATATTGGTGGCAGTATTTCTCATGAGAACCAAAAAGGCATGATGACCTGGAGCCGGGGCTACAAGGATGTATATTTTTTATACAAAGCAAACTGGAATCCTGATCCCATGGTTTACATCGCTGCCCACGATTGGACGCAGCGGGCAGGTTATGCCAGCCAGCACTTTAGTGTGGATGTGTATAGCAATGCCGCAGAAGTAACGCTTTACCTCAATGGAAAAGCAATAGGCAAAAGTAAAACAGACGATATCCGTAAAGCAAGTTTTCGCCTGCAGTTTAGCAACGGGGATAATAAACTTGAAGCCGTAGCCAAAGTGAATGGAAAAATAATGAGCGATGTTTTAAACGTGCATTATACAACATACCCGGAAAATTTCTCCGATGCGACACAGCCTTTTAAAACTATTTATATCAATGCCGGATCTAATGCACAATACACGGACTATACCGGTACAGTGTGGCTGCAG
>DGQO01000292.1:4869-6209 GCA_002400445.1 Chitinophagaceae bacterium UBA4412 | reverse complement strand
TCCGGTGCTCATACGCTTCTTCGGTTTCAAAAGGTACCATTGTTTTTGGCGGCGTATTACTTTTAAAATAAGCTTCGGTATTGCTTAGAAAGTCTGCCTTTTTTGTATTTTCAGATACCTTTTTTGCAGACCCACACGACATGCAGAAAATAATGGCACTAAACAAGATACATTTATAAAAAAAGTTTGTGTTCATCGTTTTTTATGTGGTTCTATTCTAAAATTTTATTTTTGATGTCAACTTATCCTTTTTTGGTGCATTTGAAATTGTCACTTAGATTTCGGTTCGTGGGGACAACAACCGGGGCTGCCGTGGATTGTATCTTCACAAACCAACCGGGGTCGGGCCGTGGTTGGTGTCTTCACAAACCACCCCAGTTGCAACAATTTTAATACGCCCTACTTTTTACACTTTTTTCAACTTAAATTCCCTGGGCAAACCATCAATACAATCTAAAGTGATGATGGTAGTATCGCCGGTAACTTCAATTTTTTTAATAAAATCGGTTGATGCAGCATCCCATTTTCCTTTCAATGTAATTTTTAGTTCCACCGCCTGACTGTAATTTCGAAATTTACCTGGTTTATATTCCGGAAAGTTTAAATCGGGTTGTACAGCACTGATGGTTAAAGCATTTTTATCTTTTTGATTTATCATTAGCAGTGCCGGCGCTGATGTTTCTTTTAAAATTTCATTTCCTAAATTCTGGTTTGCTTCAAAAACTACGTAGCCGGTAGTTTCTGTTTCTTTATTTAAAACAATATGTGCAATACCATCTGCCCTTTTTATTTCAAAGGATTTATCCTTTTTTATTTTTTTACTAAAATTATTTTGGTCTTGCGCACTCATAAATGGATAAATAACATATTGATAAGAGGCAGTTTTAGGCGCCAACCCGTGATCTATCCAGGCTGAAGCAAAATCGCCAAAGGTTTCTTTTGCGCCTTTTACAGGATCTTCTATCGCTCCCGTATTTATAGAATATTCATTATGATAGGATTGTTGATTTGCTTTTTTAATATGAACAGCTGCGCCAAATAATATATGATAACCATTGCCTAAAGGATCAATAATCCAGCTTCCGGACTTTGAATCATTTTTCAATTCTATTTCAGCAGGGAAATTTTTTATTGTTTCCGAAGAAGTGCATATGGGTGCTTTATTATTTGATAAAGAAGTTTGGAAAATATTTGTTTGCGTTGGATTTTTCTCATCAATGCTAGAAATATCCGTACCGATACAAATCATTTTTTCACCAAAAGAAAACACCGATTTTTTAGCTTTTAATTTTCCGGGAAAACCCAAATTAGATTCATTACCATCTGCATTGCTTCCCTTC
>DGQO01000292.1:0-4712 GCA_002400445.1 Chitinophagaceae bacterium UBA4412 | reverse complement strand
GCCGCCCAATCGTTGCGTCTATGTATTGCCGTTGCCCCATAAGGTAATGTAAAATAACCTGATAATTTTTCTTCGGTTATGTTGTTTAACTGATTGAAGCGTGTGGTATTGATTGGGTCTTCCTTGCCCCAAAGTCTTAGGTAAGCACTTGCCACTTCTACATCAATTTTAGAGGTGCCTTCAGGGTTTCCGGCAAGCGCCATTTGCAAATAGGGATCTTTTAAAGATTTTATTCCATTATCTTCTAATGGATGACGACCGGCATTTCCAAAACCCCAATTATACAACTGACTATAAATACGAGTGGTTAAAAAAGAGTTTCTGAAATTTTTATGGCCTTCTATTCCAATGCTGAATTTCGTACCTGATAAAGTCTTGATTATTCTGGGAACATTTTGAAAGGCACCAAGTCCATAAGCCGGGTAATGCCCGTTATGATGCCAGGAAGTACCATCAACTTTAAAGCCCCATTCTTCTTTTTGTTGCGCCAGCGTAATAGATAGGTAATCAGAATAGGCCGATAACATAGCAGCCTGCGCATCTTGTTTTTGGAACAAGAAAATAAGCATCATGTGATAGTAGGCTTGCGTATTTAAATAATCAATATTCACATGAAAATTTTTGGGATCATCTAACACTTCACCCAAATTAAATAACCATTGTAAACTTGCTCCTACCTCATTTAATAAATTATTTTCTTCCAGCACTTCACGCATCATAAAAAATGCTTCAGTAATTTGTCGCACATTATATCCAATATGATGTCTTGTACCACCATTAGATCCTGCTTGCCAGCCCTGATCGAGAAAGTATTTTGTTCCGTTTAGAAACATAGTTTTCATTTCTTTTTGTTCGGCTGCATTTCCTTTTTTATAGAAACCGGCTATTTTTTTTAATTGCTTTCCTAAATCCTGAATATCATTAAATTTTTTAGTGCCTTGCTGTTTTTCGTCGTAATAATCCTGTGTTTCTTTAAAAGTCAAGGGCGGCCCCAAAACAGTTTTCCCATTATCTTTAATATTTAATTTTGCAAAATCCGCTACCAGGCTTTTTATATTTAATTTNNATTTAATTTGATTTTTTTATCAAGCTCTAAAGCCTCGTCTATTTGTATTTCAATTTTCTTTAGATCTGTTTTTTGCAACTCCGTAACCGGTAAGGGTTTCAAGTTTTTAATACGATCATAATTGGCAATTAAGGGCAGCCAATGATCTTCAGCCAAATTTTGTGTTGACTTTATAAAAGGAACCAGTTCATCGGGATATTGGTGTCTGTCATCCTGGTACTGCGCATAAATAATATCATCAAAAAATAATTTTCCACCAGGCGCAGATGTAGAAATTTTAAAATAATCATAATCCACAGCAGCCAGTTTTTTGGGAGCATTTCCTTTCATTTCATAAAAAGGAACCCAAATTGTTCGCCAGCCGGTGAAGGAAAGTGGTAGATCGAAATAAACTTCTTGTTTACCATTTTTTTCAAAGGATATAGTGATGGTTCCCTCCTGAGCTTTTTCATTGTATATGGCCATTTGTAAAGTAGGGCTTGCCGGAAAAAACAAACCATATTCTAAAGGACTCTGTTCGGCCGTTAAGATTTGAAACGCTGAAGTTCCTATGCTGCTATTACCTGCCCATTCCCATTGCAAAGAAGACTTGCCATATTTGTGATGAGCATCACTTATTAATAGCTTGCCGCTGTTAACCTGATAAGCATTTAAACCTTTGTCTGATTCAAAAGATTCTACCGCAGGTTTGTAGGGCTCTTGTGAAAAAGCAGTAATGCCAATTATGGATAAACACAACCAAAAGGCAAAATGTTTTTTTAAATTTTTAATGGGATATTTCATAAAATTTTATTCCTAAATTTTGGATAAAGAATTAATGCACCCTTTTCTTGTTTTTTATAGATAGCAGCAACGCTTCCATCTCTTTTAATTTAGCAGGATATTTTTCTGCCAGGTTATTTTTTTCACCGATATCGTTTTTCAGATCATAGAGTTGTGGCAGTGAATTATTACCCAATTCAATATTAGTAAGCGTATCCTTCGGTTTGCCGTTATCTGGTGCGATGTATTTCCAGTTTCCTTTTACCACCGCTAAGGCTGGGAATCCCTGCTGCACCAGTGTTGTTCTGCCCGTTCTTGATTTTCCCAGTAAAGCATTTAATACATTTTCACTATCCATGCCGTCACCAGCAGGTATTTGTTTTTGAAAAAACTTTGCAAAAGAAGCCATCAGGTCCATTTGACAAATCATGGCATCAGATACTGCAGGTTTTATTTTGCCAGGCCAGCGAATGATAAATGGAATCCTGGTGCCCGCTTCATATACGCTGTACTTTCCGCCACGAAATGGCCCCCAGGGTGTATGGCCATTTAATTGCGTAACGGCGCCATCTACATACCCGTCGTCGAGCACCGGGCCATTATCACTGGAGAAAATAAAAATCGTATTGTTGGCAATTCCGAGCGTTTCTAATTGTTGCATGATTTCGCCCACCGCCCAGTCGAGTTGTAAAATAGCATCTCCCCTAAAACCAAGGCCACTCTTGCCTTTGAACATCGTAGAAGGCATGCGGGGTACATGTGGTTCTGTAAGTGTATAAAAGAGAAAGAAGGGTTTGGCCTTATGGTCATTGATAAATTCTTTTGCTTTTACAAGAAAAGTCATCGGCATTTCCTCATCTGTCCAGCGTGCCGTTTTGCCACCACTCATAAATCCAATTCTTCCAATACCGTTTACGATGGTACCGTTGTGCCCTTGCCCGGGGGAAGATTGCATCTTTAATAATTCCGGATGCTCCAGTCCGGTTGGTTCGTCACCCACTTTCTTTTTATAATCCACTGCAATAGGGTCCGCCTTTTCTAAAGCCACCACATGTTTATTCTCTACAAACACCGATGGCACACGATCTGCCGTGGCAGGAAAAATGAAAGAATAATCGAAGCCCACTTCATTTGGCCCTGGAGAAACAGAACCGTTCCAATCTTTTTCCACCTGCGTTCCCAGGCCCAGATGCCATTTACCTACAAGCCCGGTTTGATAACCTGCCTGCTTAAACAATTTAGGAAGCGTGGTTCGATCTGTGGGCACAATCAATGCTGCATCTCCGGGAAGAATACCGGTGCCAGTTTGCCGCCAGGGATACTCGCCCGTAAGCAATGCAAAGCGGGAAGGAGTACAGGTAGAAGAGGTTGCATGCGCATCTCTGAAACGGATACCTTGTTTAGCCAGCTTATCTAAATTCGGCGTATGAATTTTTGTTGCGCCATAGCAACTTAAATCACCGTAGCCCAAATCGTCAGCATAAATAAATACAACGTTTGGTTTTTGCTGGGCAGTTAATTGAAGACACGCTATCATTGCGAATACAAACAGCAGATATTTTTTCATCATAAATTTTTTTTAGCAGGAACGGTTAGATAATATAATTTCTAAACTTCAGGGTTTGAATATCCATTCTTTTACTCAAGCATATTTTGACCAGTCTGTTATTTTCCGGTCGATGTACGTGTAGGTAGAATTTCAAGTCTACCATTAAGCCGGATGTCTTCCGAAGAAGCNNAGATTTTTTTCGAAGGTTGTTACGCTCGTTGTTTCCTGGTGCGTATATAATTGCACGACTTCATCGCCGGCAACAGCACCTGAATTGCGCACATCAAAACTTACCTGGAAATTGCCCTGTGCATTTTGTTTTTCCGGGCTGATTTTTAAATTGCTGTATGTAAAACTGGTGTAACTAAGTCCATAACCAAATGGATATAATTTTCCCCTGAGCCTGGCTGATTCTCCTTCATCTGTTTGTGCGCTCGGCTTTGATGGAAAGTTCATGGGTAACTGTCCTACAGAACGTGGAAAAGTGAGGGTGAGTTTTCCGCCAGGATTATAATCGCCAAAAAGCACATCAGCAACGGCGGTGCCTCCCTGTGCGCCGGGATACCATGCTTCTATAATACCGGGTATATTTTCTTTGGCCCAATTAAAACTAATGGGTTGTGCATTGATCAGTACCAGCACTACCGGCTTGCCCGTTGCCTGCACTTTTTTAAGCAGTTCTAACTGGTGCCCGGGCAGATCGAGCGTGGTACGGGATTTATTTTCTCCGGCCGTTTTTGTGCTGCCACCCATTACCATAATTACCGCATCCGCATTGCCGGCCATGCTTACAGCCTCATCTATTTGCGCCTGCTCTGTGGCATCAGGCGCCTGTGGAAGCACTTCACTTTCCGGCCAATGCTTATCCACGATGTCGCAGCCCTTCGCATATTTTACATCCGCAGTATTCCCTAGTTTATTTTTGATGCCTTGCAAAACGGTGATGCGGGTTGTACCCTGCGGACCATAATGCGTTCCAGAGTAAGATGCGTCATCTGCATTGGGACCGATAACTGCAACACGTTTTAGATTTTTCTGCAGGGGAAGAATATTTTGTGCGGCACCTGCTGCAGGTGCATTGCGCAGCAGAACAATGGATTCTCTTGAAGCCTGCAGTGCTACTGCTTCATTGGCGGCGCTGCGTACTGTGCGCACAGATGCTTCGGCATCTTTTACATAGGGCTCATCAAACAAACCCACCCAAAACTTTACCCGGAGAATATTGCGTACCCGTTCGTTTAAAGTGGCGGGTGAAACTTTGCCGGAAAGCAAGGCTTTGCGCAGCGGAAGTATCATTGTTTCCGGGCCGGTAAAAGTGCAACGCACATCCATACC
>DGQO01000255.1 GCA_002400445.1 Chitinophagaceae bacterium UBA4412 | reverse complement strand
ATAATGGCAAATTTACTGGCACCGCCACTAAACAAATAATGGCTCATGAGTAATATTGACTGGACGGTTTTAATAACGGTGCTTTTGGGTATTATCCTTTATGGCGTATACAAAAGTCGCAGCACAAAAAATCTCGAAGGCTATTTCTTAAGCAACCGGAGTTTGCCCTGGTATCTTGTGTTACTGAGCATCATGGGAACGCAGGCCAGTGCCATTACCTATCTCACCGGGCCAGGCCAGGCTTATACAGATGGGATGCGTTTTGTGCAATATTATTTTGGACTGCCCCTGGCCATGATTGTGATCAGTATCTTTTTTGTGCCAGTTTATAGCAGGCTAAAAGTGTTTACCGCTTACGAGTTTTTAGAAAATCGCTTTGACAGTAAAACAAGGAGTCTCACTTCATTTTTATTTCTGATATCCCGTGGGCTAAGCACCGGCGTGAGTATTTATGCACCATCTCTAATCCTGAGTTCGCTCATGGGCTGGAATATTTATTATACCAATGTGGTGATGGGTGGTTTGTTAATCATTTACACCATGAGCGGTGGCGCAAGGGCAGTGGCTTACACACAAACGCTGCAAATGGTTATCATCTTTACATCACTTTTTTTGGTGGCCTATATAGCCATTAGCATGCTGCCCGCCGGAATGGATTTTAGTGGCGCCATTGCAGAGGCTAAGTCCATGGGCAAGATGAATATTATCACCACGGGGTATACTGAAAATGGCTTTGACTGGAAGGACAAATACAATATCTGGAGTGGTATCATTGGAGGCTTTTTCCTGGCGCTTAGCTATTTCGGCACAGATCATAGCCAGGTGGGTCGCTATCTTACGGCTAAAGATGTGAAAGAAAGCCGGCGGGGTCTGCTCATGAATGGCCTCGTTAAAGTACCGATGCAATTTTTTATTCTTTTACTGGGTGTGCTCGTTTTTGTTTTCTACCTGCACAATCGTGCCCCGGTTTATTTTGACAGCGCCCGGGTGACACTAGCACAGCAAACGCCCTATGCAGATACCCTGCAGCGTGTAGATGCGCATTTTGCNNGTAAAAGAAAATTTACCCGTTGGGCTCATCGGGTTATTGTTTGCCGTAATCTTTCTTTCTGCATGGGGCAGTATTGCAGGCGCCCTCAATGCTCTGGCTGCTTGTACCGTGGTTGATTTTCACAAGAAATTTTTTGTGAAAAATGAATCAGACGCACAGGACTATAAAGTATCACAATGGTACACTTTCGGCTGGGGAATATTTTGCATTTTCATCGCCATGTTTGCCCACAATCTTGGTAACAGCCTTATTGAAGCGGTTAACATCCTTGGTTCCATTTTTTATGGAGTGATACTGGGCATTTTCCTGGTGGCATTCTGGATAAAATGGATTGGTGCCAAAGCCATCTTCTCCAGCGCCATCATAAGTGAGATCTTAGTGATTGCGATTTACAGGGCAGATGTCATTTCATTTCTCTGGCTAAATGTAATAGGAGCCTTACTTGTTATTTTTTTGGCAAGCATTGCGCAGTTACTAGTGAAACGATAAAGAAATACTATCTTCAAATTGAGCTTTAAAAATTAGCGTGCAAAAATTCCCTGCTCGCTACTCCGTGATCCTTCTCCCTTGAATAGCCAAAAATCTCCAATTTACTTTTCTTTAGACGCTAAACATGCATTCTCCCTTTCGTTGTCTTTACGGTGTTTTCGTGTGCCTGTCTTTATTGCTTACAGGCCTGGATGCTGCTGCGCAAACTTCAGGATGGTTTGCGGAGAAGGCTGCTGCGTTTGCTGCAAAGAAGGAGACAGATTCCGCACTTTATTTTTATAAAAAAGCTGAAGCGATTTACCCCCAAACGGAGAAAAAATCAATAGACTTTGCAGATTTCCAATCTAAGATTGGCGCCCTGCTTTATCAGCAAAAAAGCAGCTACCAGGAGGCGCAGCAATATTTCAAAACTGCAGGTGAGATTATCCTATTGCATAAAGGTTTTCAAAGCGAGAAATACGCAGACAATCTTTTTATTCAGGGACAACTATATTATCTGCTTCGGCAAACAAAGCAGGCAGAATTTGAATACAACCAGGCTAAAGAAATTTATGCCAGCATTTTTGGGAAGGAAAATGGAAAGTATGCAGGCATGTGCAATGCGCTGGGTATTTTATACAATGATGGAGGAGACTTCAGTCGTGCGGCACAGGAACATCAGTCTGCCATGGAAATAAGGCGATCACTTTTTGGTGAAGAGAGTCTTGCTTTTGCACAAAGTTGTAATAATCTTGCGGCCGTTTACTGGAGTATGGGATTGCTTGAAAAAGCCGAACCCCTTGCGCAGCGGGCCAGGGCGCTTAGAGCAAGCTTGCCCAAAGCACCTCCTTACCAATACGCTATCAGTTGTGTTAATCTTGGGAACGTGTACAGGGATATGGGAAAGTATGATCAGGCGCTTGAATTATACCTTGAAGCAAAAAAGATTCGGATAGAAGTTTTCGGCCACCTGCACCAGGATGTAGCGCAATCCTGCGATATCCTTTCAAACCTATACAGTTCGAATCACAATATGCCCGCAGCTATTGGGCTTTTATTGGAAGCCAAGGCCATCCGGGATTCCCTGGCAGATTCTGCTACAGTTTTTTATGGGCAGAATTGTAGTAACCTGGCTGAGCATTTTAATAATATCGGGGATAAGGATCTTGCATTGCAGTATGCAACGAGGGCATATGATATTTTTCATAGAATTGGGAAGCCGGCCAGGCCGGAAATGACGATTGTTCAAAATCTTTTAGGAAAGATCTTTTTTCAACAAAAAAACTGGAAGCAATCTTTCACGCATCTTGAAAATGCCCGGAAAGCATGGCTAACCGATTTGGGAAAACTGCATCCCTTTTACATAGACAACGGCCTCAATCTTGCCAGGTTATATGCTGCCTCGGGAAAACCGGAGAAAGCACAAAGCTATTACCGGCAAGCATTCCATTCTCAGCAATCACTAGCTCAAAATCTTTTTTCTTTTACTTCAGAAAGTGAAAAAAAATTATTTCTTGATCATATACTTGACTCCCAGGATGAATTTTTATCATTTGCATATCGCCATCCTATGCGAAGCAGCATCGGGCTTGCGTTGGAAGTGTCCCAGGCAAGAAAAGGCCAGGTATTAGCCTCTGTGAAGGAGATGCTTGCATCGCTTAGAAACAACAAGGATACCGCAGTGCAGCAGCGTTTTGATACCTGGATAGCATTGAAGAAACAAATTGCTTCCATAGCATACCGGCATGATGAATTTAGCCGGGGTTATGAGAAAAAGCTCAGAGTATCTGCAGATAGTCTTGAAAAATTACTGTCGATTTCCCAGGTTGCGAAAAAGAAATCTATTGCGTTAAAAAATCCGCAGCGGCTATTGCGCAGCGATGAAGCAGTTGTGGTCTTTGAAGGCTTTCATTTTTTCGATGGTTTCAAGAAAAGCAATCTTTCGTTTTATGCTGCGCTGGTTTTACAACCTGGTAACAAGCAAATACAGTTGGTTGATCTTTCTGATAAAGTTTTGCTCGATTCATTAGTTACCAAATCAACCGGCCTGGTTCTTCAAAACAGCAGAGGTGTAAGAAAAATGGCTTTATCAGGGAATGTAAGCCAGGCAATTTATCGGAATACCTGGAAGCCGCTCAGCAAATTACTTTCTTCTTACAAACATATCTTTCTGCTGCCGGGAGCTGTGCTCAATCAGGTTGCTTTTGCTGCCTTGCCAGTAGATAGTTTAACTGTGTTGGGAGATCAATATCATTTTACACAGCTCGCTAGTCTTACAAGCCTTCTTCTCCCAAAGCCCCAGGATATTTCTACTGCAGATATCACCGTTTTTGGTGCGATAAATTATGGTACTCGTTCGCAGGATCAAAATGTTTTTTTTGAAGATTTACCAGGTGCGGCAAAAGAAGTAAAAGAAATTATCGCATTGGCCCAGGAAAGGAAAGCTAATGTGACTGCGGTTTCTGGAGTAATGAGTACAGAAACTGCATTCTGCGATCTAAGCAAATTTAGTTCGCCTTCAATTATTCATATAGCCACGCATGGTTTTTATCTGCCTTACGACAGCAGTAGCACAAAAGAAGGACGTATAGGAGAAATCNNGGCATTTTAACAGCCTATGAAATATCAGGTCTTGAATTGAGAAACACCAAACTCGTTGTGCTTTCTGCATGTGAAACTGCGCTTGGAGATATAGATAACGACGAAGGTGTCTATGGATTACAAAGAGCATTTAAAATGGCGGGTGTTCAATATCTCATCATGAGTTTGTGGCAGGTGCCCGATGCGGAAACTTCTTTTTTTATGAAGACTTTCTACAACAAGTTTTTCGACAGCAACAATATTGAAACTGCGTTTTTTGAAGCGCAGCAAAAATTGAAAAAATTTGTGAACGGCGATACTGCTAAGTGGGGCGCATGGGTATTATTAAAATAAAAAACTAACACAACATGAAATCATTACTGCGGTTGGGCATCTTTAATCTTTGCACCCTCCTTATGGTTCCTGCTTTGGCAAATACCCATGGTAGAAATCGTCAAAATCTGGCAGCCCCGGCAAACAATACTTGTGCTACAGCGCAAACCATTAGCAATGGGATAATAAACGGAACAAACGTTGGGGCTACTCAATCCATGGAGCCGGGAAATTGTTACGGATCTCCCTCTTCATCAGCCCACGATGTGTGGTTCAAGTTTACGGCCTACAACTTTGGGAATGCAGTATTGGAACTTAAGCCAGGGCAAGCCGGTTTTAACCCTGTTATCGAATTGTATACCGGGAGTTGCGGAGCGCTCTCTTACGTTGATTGCAGAAATGATGATGCTGCTGGAGAATCTGAATTTCTTTACCCGGCGTTAACGAAAGGGCTCACGTATTATGTTAGGGTTTACGGATGGCAGGGAACAGAAAATTCCTTTCAGCTTTCCCTTTGCCTGGACAGTCTGAGCCTCACGAGTACAGCCGCAGCCTTTTGTAGCGG
>DGQO01000111.1:1899-2830 GCA_002400445.1 Chitinophagaceae bacterium UBA4412 | reverse complement strand
AATACTTGAATTAGAAAAAATGGCCAGCCAGGTGAGGCGGGATATTGTGCGGATGGTGCATGGCTGTCAGTCTGGCCATCCGGGTGGCTCCCTGGGCTGTACCGATTTTATGGTTGCCCTTTTTTTTGATGTTATGCATCATGACCCTGCTTTTGATATGAATGGAAGTAATGAAGATTTATTCTTTTTATCCAACGGGCATATCTCTCCGCTGTTTTACAGCGTTTTGGCCAGGTCCGGATATTTTGATGTGCGTGAACTTTCTACTTTCCGAAAGATTAATTCCAGGGTTCAGGGGCATCCTGCCACGCATGAACATTTACCCGGTATTCGTATAGCATCCGGATCACTGGGGCAGGGCCTGTCTGTAGCCATCGGTGCTGCTATCACTAAAAAGCGCCGGGGCGATGATCACCTGGTTTTTAGTCTTCATGGAGATGGTGAGTTGCAGGAAGGCCAGATATGGGAAGCCGCCATGTTTGCACCGCACCATAAAATTGACAACCTGGTAATGACGGTAGATGTGAATGGCCAGCAAATAGATGGGCCGGTAGATAAAATTATGGGCCTGGGCAACTTGCAGGCAAAATTTGAAGCGTTTGGCTGGGAGGTCATTCATAGCGAAGGCAATGAAATGAAATCTATCATAAGCGCTCTACAGCAGGCAAAAGAAAGAACCGGAAAAGGAAAACCCATTTGCAATCTTATGAAAACTCAAATGGGCTTTGGGGTTGACTTTATGATGGGCAGCCACAAATGGCATGGAGTTGCACCTAATGACGATCAATTAGCACTTGCATTGGCTCAGCTCACAGAAACAAAAGGCGATTATTAATTATCATAATTTTTATTCATGAAGAAATACGTTTATACAGAAAAAAAAGATACAAGATCTGGATTTGGCGAAGGTTTACTGGAAGCGGGCAAGAGA
>DGQO01000111.1:581-1681 GCA_002400445.1 Chitinophagaceae bacterium UBA4412 | reverse complement strand
GTGTACCTGCGATTTGGTCGTCCGGTTATTCCTGTGTTTACCCCTGCAGATCAGAAATTTGAAATAGGAAAAGCCTGGATGGTAAACCAGGGGTCAGATGTTACAATAGTTGCTACCGGTCACATGGTTTGGGAAGCCATACAGGCTGGAGAAATATTGGCACAAGCAGGCATTGATGCAGAAATTATTAATATTCATACCATCAAACCACTGGACGATAAAGCCATCCTTGCATCCCTGGCAAAAACCCGCTGCGTGGTAACTGCAGAAGAACACAATCGCATTGGCGGCCTTGGAGACAGCATAGCTCAATTGATCGTAACAAACGATCTTGTGCCCCAGGAATATGTGGCTGTAAACGATTCGTTTGGTGAAAGTGGTAAACCTGCTGACCTGATGAAAAAATATGGACTTGATGCGCAAGCCATTGTGAATGCGGTAAAGAAAGTAATNNTCATCTATCAAAGTTTCTGTGGTAGATGCAGCATCGCAGGACTGTATTGCCAGTGCGCAGTACCCCGACACAGAACGCTCTATCACTACCTTAAAACCGGGCTGGGCAGAGCAGTCTCCCGATCAATGGTGGAAAGATGTTATACAGGCTATTAAAAAACTTCATGCAACGGGCAAATACAATGTGAAAGATATAGCTGCCATTGGCATTGCTTATCAAATGCACGGACTGGTTATTGTTGATAAAAATCAGGAAGTACTCCGGGATTCCATCATCTGGTGCGACAGCCGGGCTCTCCCCTTTGGCGAGGAAGCTTTTGAAGCGATAGGCACGGAAAAATGTTTATCTCAGCTATTAAATTCACCAGGTAATTTTACCGCCGCTAAACTGGCCTGGGTAAAACAAAATGAACCACATCTTTATGAACAGATAGATAAAATAATGTTGCCGGGAGATTTTATTGCAATGAAACTCACACGCCAGATAACGACTTCTCCCTCTGCTTTATCAGAAGGTGTATTCTGGGATTTTAGCAACAACTGCTTGTCTCAGGATATCCTGGATTATTTCGGATTTTCTCCTTCCATTTTCCCGGAAATTAAAGATGTCTTTAGTGAGCATGGGTTGTTAGACAAAGAAGTGGCAA
>DGQO01000111.1:0-576 GCA_002400445.1 Chitinophagaceae bacterium UBA4412 | reverse complement strand
GTTGGAGATACGCTGGCGTATGACGAACAGAGCCGTATCAATGGGTTTGCTCATGTGAACCACACCCATCTTCAAACAAGGATAGGAACGCTTCTTTGTATTAATGGAACCGGCATTGCCAATAGTTATACTAAAAAACTACTGGTATCAGATTGTAGTTATCCTGATGCCAATGATATGGCAAAGAAAATTCCTGTGGGATCTGAAGGGTTGCTTGTATTCCCCTTTGGCAATGGAGCAGAAAGAATGTTATCTAACCGGGCAGTGGGAGCCTCTTATCAAAAACTCGATTTTAACCTGCACACGCACGCCCACTTTTTGAGGGCTGCACAGGAAGGCATTGCTTTCTCTTTCAGATACGGTTTGGATATTATGAGGGAAAATGGCATTACGCCTTCGGTGATAAGAGCTGGCGAAGCCAATATGTTTTTGAGTGATGTGTTTTTACATGCATTCGTAAACGTTACCAATGTGCCTGTAGAATTGTATAAAACGGATGGTAGTATTGGTGCTGCAAAAGGTGCCGGCGTGGGTGCAAAAATTTTCCATTCTGCAAAGGAAGCTTTTGTAAATATG
>DGQO01000282.1 GCA_002400445.1 Chitinophagaceae bacterium UBA4412 | reverse complement strand
CATATCCTGTTGTTCTAAATATGCCCCCAGGTGCGCCTGTGCAGAGTCATCAAGGTTTAAATTATAATCCAAAGGCTTATTGGCAAATACCCAGGCATTGCCTTTTTTCGACCTAAATTCTACCCATTCTTTTTTAGAAGTAATCGTCCAGTCTTTTGGAGAAAATGCATTGACAAAGGGTGGAAAAAATGCCTTCCCATCTTCATCCCCATAAAAGAAAACCTGCTGCACTACCCTACCTTTTTCATCCTGCAATTCTTTAAAATCCAGAGAGTAAATGGAGGGAATACCCATGCTGGCGCTAATATCTGTTTTGTTGCTACTATCTGAAGAAAGAAATATTTTTTTGAGTAACCCATAAATTAATTTTCCGTGCGCATCATTGGCTGCAATATTTTTCTGCTCGTTCTCATCCACGTAATTAAGGATAGTGCGTAACAGTTTTGGATCGTTGATGCTGCTGTAAGAATCAGCTACATCCACAGCATCTTCCAGGTTACCCGTTTTATCCAGGTTGGCCACAAAGGCCTTCATCAATATTTCTGAATTAGGCGCTGGCATGGTTTTTAAAAACCCATCTAGCTGGTTAAAGTTTGCGGCCATCTTGATAAACTTTTTAAAGAAATCAAAATGCACACTTTGCAGTAAAGAATCGCCACGGGGCTTGCTACCCATCACCTGCATCAGCCGGGCATAGCTATGCTTATAACTCGAGGTATAAATATCCGCCTCGCCCATAATGAGCATATAGTATAACTCCTGAGGCCCCAGTGGTTGTATGGCTTTCATGCGCACGGGCAGGCTTGCTTCATGCAATTCATTGATGTGCTTAATAAAATGCTGGTAAGCTTTCCCTTTCAATACTTCCCGTAAACCGTTTGGCCCAAACATGGCAATGGGCGTATCTCTAGCGGGTGGTGCCAGTCTTTTGAAATACGAAATTTCCGTTTGCACCAGCAGTTTAAAATAACCGAGGCTATCATAATTATCTATTCCATCTCCTACCAATTTTCCGATGGTTTCTACATTATTTTTTCCATGTAATAAATCATCAAGAAAAGGAAAGTACAACAGTGCATTGGGCGTTTGGCTCAGTTGCGATACTACTTTCACCATTTGGTTTTGATTGCGGTGAATGAGTTTTCCTTCGGGTGTTGCGGTGCTTTGCGCATAAGAATACAATTGCACAGGATTATTCTCGCAGGCCACAATCACCAGGCTATCTGCAAAAGATTCGTTTACAAAAGGTCGTATGGTTTTTAAAATATTTTCCGGGTGAATGCGGGTGTATTTGAGGTACACAATATTCTGAGCTTCGCTGTTTTCTTTGCTGTCATAAAAAACAGCCGTATTGATTTTTGCGATTTCATATTCTGCTGCCTGTATTTCGGGCAGCATCGACTTGCCGGCGGCTACATCTTTAATAATTATTTCGAAACTGCGGTACAGGGCAGGAAAAGCTACAGGTTTCATTTCCTTATTTCTCCAGGCGATCCTAAAACTACGCACCAGCATTTCTATGTAGCGAAGGAAACGTACTTTATCATTGTTGCTGCCAATTTGCGCATTGCCCTCTACCCACAATTGCAACTCATCCACTTTTCTAAAAAAAGCATCGCTCACCTGCAGGTTGATCTCCTCGTTTTTACTCACTTGCAATTGATGGTCCTGCAAGCCGTCCGCTTTATCCGCAAGGGCTTGCTCATTATCAATTTTATCATGGAAGGTTTGCCTGAACACAGGGATCTTAATCGTGGTATCCTGTTGTGCAGCCGCACTACATATTGTGATGAGGAGTAAGGGTATAAAAAGTAAAGTCTTCTGCATAAATCGTTTCAAGTAATGGGCAAAGATGATGCAATTTTAAGGGATTGCTTCACAACCAACGCATAATCCACAGATTCACAAATAATATGGTTACAATTTAATAATATTATAACGTTCCATGCTTATGGTGCGGCAGCCCCTGATCCTGTATTTTTGCGCAACTCAAGTATATGGAACAAAAAAAAATATTGATTGCAGACGATGAACCAGACATTCTCGAAATTCTCCAGTTCAACCTGCAGCAGGAAGGCTACGAAGTAATTACCGCCCCAAGCGGGGATGAGGCCATCCAGAAAGCCCGTAAACACCAGCCCGACCTTATCATCCTCGATGTGATGATGCCTGGCAAAACCGGAATTGAAGTATGCAACCAGCTCCGGCATATGCCCGAATTTGAAAATACGCTCATCATTTTTCTCTCTGCCATGAGCGACGAAAGCAGCGAAATCAAAGGTCTTGAAAGCGGTGCAGATGATTACCTGAGCAAACCCATCAGCACCAGGATACTTATTAGTAAAGTGAATGCTCTCTTTCGCCGACTGCAAAAAGCGCCAGACTCCATCGGCTCCGGAGACTTTTTCATTGATCGGGAAAAATACCTGGTTACTTATAATGGCAAAGAAACCATGCTGGCCCGTAAAGAATTTGAATTGCTTGCCTTGCTGGCATCTAAACCCGGCAAAGTGTTTTTGCGCAATGAAATCTTAGACCAGATATGGGGCACGGATGTGATTGTGGGCGACCGCACCATCGATGTTCATATCCGTAAGATCCGCCAGAAGCTTGACCTGGACTGCATTACCACCGTAAAAGGCGTGGGTTATAAGCTCGATATCTAAGCCGGCATAGCATAAAAGTAAATGGTAATACTGAGCTAATAGCCGGTGCCATCCTACTTTCCAGGGTCGTGTACCCAGCGGCAGCCTCCCCGCTTTTGCTTCGTATCTTTGCGGCATGCTATCCACAAAAAATTTTTCACCGCAGCAATTGGCTATCCTCACCGCCGGCATTTTATCAGTGGCTATTTCCATCGTATTTTTTGCCTTTAAACCCGTGTGGTGGATTGCCCTGGTTTTCTTTGTACTTATCCTGCTGGGCAGTTATGGTTTAATTCTTTTTACGCTGCAAACCTTTATTTACCGCAAGATTAAGCTGATCTATAAACTCATTTATCAGACCAAGGCCAGCAAGCGGGAAGAATTTTATTACAATTATATCCTGCCGCAAAAAAGTATTGATGAAGTAAGAGAAGATGTGGAGTATTGGGCCAGGCAGCGCAAGGCAGAAATTGAAACCCTCATCAAAAACGAAGTTTTCCGCAAAGAGTTTCTGCAAAATTTAAGTCATGAATTAAAGACGCCCATCTTTGCCATACAAGGCTATGTAGATACCCTTCGCTCGGGCGCCTTGCACAACGATGCTGTAAACACCAACTTCCTGGACAGCACTGCAAGAAATGTAGACAGGCTGGTAAAACTCATTGGCGATCTTGATGAAATTTCCCGCCTTGAAAGCGGCGAACTCAAACTGCACAAAAAAAGTTTTGTAATACAGGAACTCTTGCGGGAAGTGTACGAAGACCTATTTCTTAAAGCCAAAGAAAAAAATATTCGTTGCATCATTAAAAAAGGTTGCGACTTACCTCTCGTGGTAAAGGCAGACGAAGAAAAAATAAGGCGTGTACTTAGCAACCTCGTAGACAATGCCATCAAATACAGCAACCGAAACAGTACCATAGAGGCCAGCTTTTACAATGTGGATGGTAAGAGCGTACTGGTAGAAATAAGTGACGAGGGTGTGGGCATTCCCGAAGAACAAATACAGCGGGTATTTGAGCGCTTCTACCGCACAGATCAGGCCCGCAGCCGCAAAGAAGGTGGCAGTGGTCTCGGCCTTGCCATTTGCAAGCACATTATAGAAGCGCATGGCCAGTCTATTCATGTGCGCAGCAAACTCAATGTAGGTACCAGCATCGGCTTCACCCTTGCGTCCAAAAAAGAAGTGTTTGTTTAAGAAAATTGTTTTGGTAGAACAACCTCAAAAAACATTGAACGCCGGCTTTCTTTTCTTTATTCACCTGCGGCCCCGCTGTACACTGCTACTCCGGCGCAGCCCCGGCGCAAGGCCCTCACCGGGGTATGCGCTACCATCGGGCGTATGTATTGGGTGGTGGGAGATGGTGGTTGAGCAGTAGGGATATTGTAAGAACCGCAGTATGAAGTTTTAGGAATGTTTTTGAGCTTATGATACACACGTGTCGAAATAAATTGGTTTTTTCGACCTCAAATAAGGATATGTCGAACGCTTCAACATGGTAAATGCCATAGCAGCCGGCTCCCTGTCCATCTGGAACTATGCGGAACGGTTACTTAATGAAAGCGTGGAGAAAGGCATATTGATGAAGGAAACAGGAGGATAATCCTCCATTAGAAAACCAGTACGAGATATTCAATTCCAGGATGAAAAGCCCCATTTTTTTAGTTTAAAAAAANNTTGTCTTTGTATTCCTGCATATCATTTCCTGGCTCATCTTTATAGGCTTGTCTATAGAAGCAGGAGGCCTGATCGTAAATTTTATTTTCAGCCTGTACAATCCCGCTTTTGTTCAAAATTTATATCAAAAGCTAGACCTGAGTGAAATGTATAGCCGAAGCCGTTTAGTATTTTTCAGTATGTATAGCTTTATTCTGGTCATTTCCATTTTAAAAGCGGTGCTATTTTATTTAGTCGTCATGCTATTGAGTAAGATTGATTTGACAAAGCCCTTCAGTAGTTTCGTATCAAGGCAAATTTCATTATTGAGTTACTTTACTTTTTCCATTGGTATCCTGGGCTATATAGGGCAGGAGACAGCGAGGAATTTGCAACATCGTGGCTATACCACAGACAATTTGAATCCCTTCTGGGAAGGTAACGAGGCCTTTATTTTAATGGCGGGCGTCATCTATATAATTGCCACTATTTTTACAAAGGGCGTTGAGCTCCAAAACGAAAATGATTTAACTGTGTAACCTATGCCTATCATTGTAAACTTAGACGTGATGATGGCAAAACGAAAAGTTTCGCTAAATGAACTTTCTGAAAGAGTTGATTTAACATTATCTAATCTTTCCATTTTAAAAACGGGAAAGGCAAAAGCAATCCGGTTTAGCACCTTAGAGGCCATTTGCAAAGCATTAGACTGCCAGCCAGGAGATATTTTAGAATATTTAAGGGATAACGAACAACCAATCAACCGCTGACAAGAACTACATCGATTAAATTCTACTATGCTCTTTAACCTGGAAGTTTTTCGCCTGGTCTCAGAACATTTTATGCTGTTAAACGTTTGCAAGGTCTGGTTGCGTTTTCCTTCAAGGTTGCCCGCTGTTTAAAAAAATCAGTCTGGATAAATACTCCTTCTGCTAGATTTGCAAATGCACAATACCAGCAATGATCTTTCAAAAATTAGTAATCGCCAGTGGGGCAATATCATCCTGGTAGCTACCGGCTTTGCAGTTTACTACCTCCTCTTTAAAAATTTTGAGCCTGTCATGCTTTGGCTGAAACAGTGGGTGCAAAATGGCCTGGCAAGTTACTTTCTTACCTATGTGATAGTGGGCATTCCCGTGTTTATAAGCACCTGCATCATCAACCGAAGTTCTCGTTTTTTAAAATATCTTGGACTGCAATCGATTATCCTGCAAGGTTTTATTGTGGCCATCATTTGCACCCTGCCCATGTTCATCGGCGGCTTTATAACAAATGCTATTGCCAGTGATATTAGCGCACCACAACTAATAGCCAGCACCCTCTTCGCTGG
>DGQO01000072.1 GCA_002400445.1 Chitinophagaceae bacterium UBA4412 | reverse complement strand
GCCTTGCTGGCGCCGGATAAAAAGCGTAGTGATATGCTACAGCCCATGGCCGTCGTAAAGAATCTGATCATCGAAAACCGGGACAGTAAAAAAATCATAAAGAGTACGCCCATGTTTGCTCCTGCCGGGCAGAGTACACAAATGGTTATTGGCGCTACCCCGGAAACGGATATGGAAATTTTATACCTCGCCCAGGGGTTCTATAAAAAATTCAATATGCGCAGGGTTTATTATTCCGGCTATGTGCCCATTAGCAGTGATAGCCGGCTGCCTGCCATAGGAACACCTGTACCCATGATGCGGGAGCACCGGCTTTACCAGGCTGACTGGCTTATGCGTTTCTATGGTTTTAATGTGCAGGAAATTGTAGATGAGCACAATCCACTTCTTGATGCGGATATTGATCCTAAGCTGAGTTGGGCACTTCGAAATTTATCGCTTTTTCCACTGGATATTAATAAGGCAACTTATGAAGAAATTGTACGGGTACCCGGTATCGGTATTCAATCTGCNNCTGCATTTGAAAAGAAAGACTGGCAGGGCTGGCAGATTAAAAATTTTATTTTGAATGAGGGTACAAGTAAATACAAAGCTAATTTCTCACCTCAATTAGCTTTGTTTTGATGCAAGTGATACATTATGACGGAAGTTTTGCGGGCCTGCTCACNNGCAGTTTATTTTCTGCCCCCCACATTGTAGTTACGAGCGGGGAAAAAGCAGCCAGGGTGTATAAAAAGCTGCAACAAAAACTTTCGCAAAAAGCCATTCGACAAATGCAGGATTGTTTTCTGAGCGAAATAGACGGCATTGAAAACGTACTGCTGCGTTATATGCAGGCGGCCATAGATGAGCAAGGATCCATAGAAAATAATTTTGCAAATTCTGATGTGCTTATGCTGCAGCAAATGAGCAAAAAAGTGCACCGGGAGCGGCATCGTATGGTAGCCTTTGTTCGCTTTCAGTTAACAAAGGATGGCTTGTACTATGCCATCGTGCAACCTGATTACAATGTGCTTCCCCTGTTGAGAAAGCATTTTGCCGATCGCTATGCGGACCAGCGCTGGCTTATTTACGATGCTTTGCGTAAGTACGGAATTTATTATGATGGCAACACCGTAGAAGAAGTGCAAATGCAATTTCATCATGGAAGTACGCAGGAAAGCATTGCAAATATTTGTGACGAAGGAGAAGAGTTATACCAGCAACTGTGGAAGCAATATTTTACCAGCATCAATATCAAAGCCCGNNGGTGAGACCTGTGAAAAAATACTAAGAGATCTCCGCCCTATTATTTATCCGCCGCTAATTAAATCACATTGTAATGGCGCCATCGCTGGAAAAAATTTGGGTGCCGTAATGAAAAAACAAAAGCCGCATTCCATCTTTCAGGATGCGGCTTTGTGGCCTCGCCAGGAATCGAACCTGGATCTGGAGCTTCGGAAACTCTTATACTATCCATTGTACGACGAGGCCGGTTTTACCTGCCAAATCCCTGGATATTTGTTCCAAAGATTTTTACGGCGATTGCCAGCAATATTACGCCAAAAAATTTTCTCACTACGATCACACCACTAGGCCCAAGCGCCTTCTCTATCCATTTTAAGGACTGCAATACTACGAAGATAACTACACAGTTTATGAGGATGCCGATGAGAATATTTATATTGGCATAATTGGCTTTTAAAGACATTATGGTAGTGAGCGTTCCAGAACCCGCAATGAGCGGAAATGCAATAGGAACTACGCTTCCACTACGTGGATTGGGTTCTGGTTTAAAAAATTCCAGCCCCAGGATCATTTCCAGCCCCAGGATAAAAATGACAATACTACCTGCTACGGCAAATGACTTGATATCCAGCCCAAGCAATTCCAGGAATTGTTTTCCGAGAAATAGAAATAAAATCATGAGTGCACCAGAAGCCAGCGTAGCCTGCGAAGAGCGAATCTGGCCGCCCATTTTCGCTTTGAGGGAAATAAGAATTGGAGCAGAGCCAAGCATATCAATCACCGCAAATAACGTGAACGTAACGGTAATGATTTCTTGTAGGGATAGATTTTTAATTTCAAACATTTGCCAGCTTTTTTGCAAATATAAGGCAGCCATATCCGACCTATTTACAGCGCCACTGAATTCCGGCGGATAAATTAGCTGGTGCCGCCGGATTATAGTACCTGTTAGCTGCAGCATTTAAATCATTGCCCAGGCTGTAAGGCGTATGCAATGCATATTGGCCGCTCAAGTACAAATTGATTTCCCCTTTTTTGCCTGTGGCAGCCTTGTACCCTAGCTTTGCAAAAAGCAATGAATAGCTATGGGCAAAAACGCTATTCGCATCATTTAGGGGAATGTGATCGGTATAGTTCAGGCTGATATTACTGTACCAGCCCTTGGCCGTTAGCACATCTGCATCGAGCACAGCGGTATTGGGCGCTGTGCCGGTGAGAAAATTTCCATTATAACGCACATTGTTTTGCTCGTAATCTTTAAAACGGGCATTGATAGCGGTAATGGCTGTAGAAAATTTAAGTAATCTTATAAAACCGTTGCTCCTGTTGATGGCTAAATAATTTGCACTCATTTCGGCACCGGATTGCCGGGTAGTGCCGGCATTGTTATACAGGTCTCCGCCAGAGGCAAGTCGCTTGCTGGTGATGGTATTCTTAAGGCGAAAAGTATACACGGAAAGATCAAACCAAACTTTGTTTTTGATAACATCCGCTTTGATGCCCGCTTCATAATTAATAGCCTGCTCTGCGGTGAGCGAGCGATTGAAGATATCATTACCGGCAAATACTTCGTCAATACCTGGAGGAGCATAACCCTTACTTACAGACGCATAAATATTAAATGTTTTGAACTTTTTTAATAATGCTAAACGGGGCACAATCTCTGGCTGAAAGTTATGCTTGTCTTGCTCCACAAGTGGCCCCGCTGTTTTTTCGAAACCATAGAAAAAATTGTTGTAGCTGNNGCCAGCATTATTCCCAGAGATGGCTGCGTAAAAATTACCCGACTGTACTTCGGCGCCCAGCGTGCCTGTAAACTTTTGCAACGAAACCTGCAGCACTGTTCTTGCTCCATATCCTTTTTCCTGCTTTTGCTCAAAATTTCGGATCGTAGGATTTCGTGCATCCGTATATGACCCAAACAATGCAGTTGTATTTTTCCAGAATGGATTAAGCTGGTAGTTTGCTGCCACACCTGCATACATGGTTCTTAAATGTACCCCAGTTTGCTGTGTAATGGCGCTTTGGAAAATACCTGCAGCCGGTCTTGATTGTTGTGGGTTTATCTTTCGCTCTGCAAATGTGAGCCCGCCTGGTGTTTCATACTTCAAATCTGCCAGAAGAATATTTTCGTTGATGCGTAACCGGGAATTGATGGAATGGCTGCCTGTATAATGCGCAATATCCCTGCGCATACGGCTATGCTGCCGGTACCCATCTGCCTGCTGGTGCGTTAAGGAAATAGCATTATCATTCTTGGTGGTTTTGCGTAAACTAACGCTTGCGTTGAAAGCACCGAAACTTCCGCCGGAAATTTTTGCTTCAAATTGTTGCTGATGCGCTGCCGTGGGCAAATAGGAACGCAACAGCATTACGCCACCGGTGCCACTGCCATACATACTGCCGGAGGGTCCTTTGAGAATTTGTATGCTTTGCACATCTTCTGGCGAAACCAGGTTGAGATAGCTATTTCCACTTGCATCCGTAAAAGGAATATCATCCCAATAGATTCTTACATTACGCACACCAAAGGTGGAGCGCAGCAAATTACCCCTGATGCTAAGACGATAACTGCCGGGGCTTCGCTCATCCATCTTTACACCGGCGGCGCTGTTTACGGCGCTTACCAGCGAATTGCCGGCAAATTTTTCTATGCTGTTTTTACTGATAACGGAGGCTGCAACGGCCAGGTTCTTAATACTACTATTTTTTTCAAAGGCTTTGATTTGCAATTCGCCCAGCAGTTCCTCGTTGCGAAATAGAAAAATAGTATCAGGCAGGGTTGAGCTGAGCAGCGTTTTTGTAAAAAAACTTACATGCGAAATTTCCAGGAGCCTTGGCTTTGGGGGTAATATCACGCTACATTTTCCATTACTGTCCGAAACGCCGAGTGTTGTGTTTCCCATACGGATAACTGCACCGTGTACGGCTGTGTTGTACTCATCTGCTAATACTATCGTAACTGGTTTTTGTGCGGAGGCGCAGTGGGCCCCAAAAAGTAAAAGCAGTAAAAGGGCTGGTGTTTTCATTCGTTCGTCAAAGTTGGTAGAACTAATCAGACCAGCAAAGTAAAGTTTTAAATATACACAGCAGTTCTTAACTGGCGAGGATATTTTTTAAAGTCCTTCATAAAAATATTGCTATCCATTTGATATCAATACACTTTTTTGAACAATGACAATTTATTGCCAGCCTGAACAAAGTATGGCTCCATACGGGTTATAAATATACCCGGTAAACTTGTATTGGCAGCAAAACTATTCTACGTTAGCTGTACCGGGTGGGGAGGGATTGTTTCTTATTTTTGTGTCTACTAAAGACGAACTGCCATGAGGTGCTAAT
>DGQO01000170.1:10743-10891 GCA_002400445.1 Chitinophagaceae bacterium UBA4412 | reverse complement strand
CGGGAAACTTGTTGGTAATCTTAGGTGCAAATAGTACATACCTGTTTTCCGGGTAAAATTCGGCAAGGGAACTAATGAGCGTGCGGCTATAATGGCCAAGGCCAGTGTTATTTTGAAACGCCCGTTTTGCATCGAATCCAATTTTCAT
>DGQO01000170.1:7450-10576 GCA_002400445.1 Chitinophagaceae bacterium UBA4412 | reverse complement strand
ATGGAAACCTATACGCTTCCACCATTTGAATTCTACGATAAAATGAAATTAAAAAGCGATTACAAATCTTTGGGTGTACGGGCTGTGCCGCATGCTGTGGCCCGCTATGGTGCATACTTAGCAAAGAATGTGGTGCTCATGCCTTCTTATGTAAATATTGGGGCGTATGTGGATGAAGGAACCATGGTAGATACCTGGGCTACGGTGGGCAGTTGCGCACAAATAGGCAAGGGCGTACACCTGAGTGGCGGTGTGGGAATCGGCGGTGTATTGGAGCCCTTGCAAGCCAGCCCTGTAATTATTGAAGACGGTTGCTTCATTGGCAGCCGTTGTATCGTAGTAGAAGGTGTGCGTGTGCAAAAGGAAGCTGTGCTTGGTGCAAACGTAGTGCTCACGCAAAGCACCAAAATTATTGACGTAAGTGGCAGCGAACCCGTGGAAACAAAAGGCATCGTGCCGGCCCGCAGCGTGGTTATTCCGGGTACTTACAACAAGCAATTTCCTGCGGGTGAGTATGGCGTAGGTTGTGCACTTATCATCGGAAAAAGAAAAGCCAGCACCGATTTAAAAACAAGTTTGAATGATGCCTTAAGAGATTTTAATGTGAGCGTATAAGTATTTTTAAAAAAATCAGCCCTGCATGTAGCGGGGCTTTTTTATGCCCTGGCCCAAAGGATATTTTTTTCACCGGTAGATTTGGGCTTTTTACCGGTAAACAACAGCAGATTACCTAATGGCTCTTGCAGGCAGGCATTGCGCAGCATAGTTTTGAATTCTAAAAACAAATATGATGAACACAAATGAAAATAACGATCTCCCAAATGCAGGTGGACGGGTTCTTACAGGTATTATTATTTTGGTGGTAGGCGCATTATTGCTGGCACAGCGTATGGGTGCAGCGATACCGGGCTGGCTCTTGTCCTGGCCCATGATACTCATCGTGATAGGTGTACTCATTGCGGTGCGGCATCGCTTTCAAAATCCGGCCTGGATCATCCTGCTCGGTCTTGGATTATTTTTCCTGGCTGAAAACTTTTATCCCGGGCTCAACGCAGGCAGGTATCTCTGGCCGGTGCTTGTAATTGCAGCCGGTTTAATGATGATCTTACGCCCCCATGGGAAATCACCCAGGTGTAGAAATAGGCGTTTTGGCCGCATGAGCAAAGGCGATGGAACAAGGGTTGCCGGGGCTGAAACGGCCGTTTTTAGTACGCCGGAAACAGTAAGTGACGATGATAGCATTGATGCCACAGCCATATTTGGTGGAATAAAAAAAAGAATGATGACTAAAAATTTTTTAGGCGGCGAGATTGTTTGCATCATGGGCGGTGCAGAAATAGACCTTTCCCAAAGTGATATAGTGGGGAGGGCAGAAATAGAACTGGTGCAGGCATTTGGCGGCACCAAAATAATTGTACCTGCCCACTGGAATGTGCGCTCTGAAGTAGCTGCTATCTTCGCCGGCTTTGAAGACCGGCGCTCAATGAGTAATGTAATTACCGATGCCAATAAAGTACTCGTGATCAGGGGTACGTCCATTTTTGGCGGAATAGAAATCAAGAGTTTTTGAATGCTTTAAAATATTTTTATGCAATGGTATTTAGCAAAATTAGTGTACCAGATTTTGTGCGGCGATGGAGAACACAAACCCCAGTTTGATGAGCAGCTTCGCCTTATTTCTGCCACCGATAGCTTGCATGCGTTTTTCAGGGCACAGCAGGTGGGAGAAAAAGAACAGGATCATTTTTTAAACCAGCAGATGCTGCCCGTACAATGGAAATTTATTGAAGTGTGCGAGCTGCATGTGTTAAGCGAACTGTCTGATGGCGCCGAACTTTACTCCCGTATTGCTGAAGCAGATGATGCAGTAAATCATATTCGTGAACTGCGAACAAGGGCTTCAGATTTATTGAACCGTGCACTGCAGGAAACAATTGAAACAAACTAAATGGCCAGGTCCAGCCCATCATACAGATACGGAATAAGCATGCTGGCCTGGGCTGTGCTGCAAACCTACCTGCTCACGAGCTATGGGGTGCCTTTTTGGTATGCCGCTGCAGATGCCGCTATAACGGGTTCTATGCTGGTATCGGTGGGAATGCTCATTAATTTTAATCTGCAATTTTATCTTCCCCAAAAAGAAAAGTATTGGTACATTATCGTTGTAAGCCTTATCATGGGTTCGGCCGCATATTTTATTACCACCCGCATATTGAAATTTTTACCGAATGAAACTTACCAGGTAATACTTTCTAATTCTGAGACGATCCGTTATGCATTTTTAGTTTTGATGACGGGTACTATGGCTATCATGAGCCTGCTATCCCGCACCCAAAAAGAACAGGCCGCAGTAGACCGCCTCAAAGCGGAAACAGCCTTGCTGGCAAGAGATGCTGAATTGTATAAACTGAGACAACAACTGCAGCCGCATTTTTTGTTCAATAGCCTCAATTCCATTAGTGCACTTGCAAGTACGCAGCCGGAAAAAGCCCGGCATATGATTCAGCAATTGTCTGATTTTTTAAGAGGTACGTTACGTAAAGGGGAGGATCAATGGACAACCCTGCGGCATGAGCTTGAGCATTTGCAACTCTACCTGGATATTGAGAAAGTGCGCTTTGGACACCGGTTGAATACAGAAGTGAATTGTGATGATGAAGCCTGTGCCATGCAACTGCCGTCTTTGCTCCTTCAACCGTTAGTGGAGAATGCCATAAAATTTGGACTCTACGGTGTAACCGGTTCGGTACTCATAAAGATCAAGGCCATTAAAGAAGAAGGCGTACTGGTAGTGATGATACAAAATCCTTTTGATGCGGATATGGGCGAAGCCAGCAAGGGAACAGGTTTTGGGCTGGCTTCTGTGCAGCGTCGGTTATTTTTGCTCTTCGGCCGTAAAGACCTGCTTGAGGTGGAGGCCCAGGATAATATTTTTACCAGTACGCTTCGTATTCCACAACAAGCTATAACACAAGCACCATGAAAGTGATCATAATTGATGATGAACCGCTTGCAAGAAGCATCATTCGGGAATATCTCTCTACCTATGCGGAGGCGGAAATTGTAGCAGAATGTAATGACGGTTTTGAAGGCCTCAAGGCTATTGCAGAACATCAGCCACAACTG
>DGQO01000170.1:6931-7296 GCA_002400445.1 Chitinophagaceae bacterium UBA4412 | reverse complement strand
ATACCCGCCAGCCAGATTCAATACCTGGAAGCAGCAGATGATTACGTAAAGTTGCATACGAAGGATGGCGTGCTCCTCAAGAATAAAACCATGCAGTTTTTTGAAGACAGCTTAGACCCGCAANNTTAAGTACCGGCGCACAAGTGCCCGTGAGCAAAACGGGTTACAGCCGGCTGCGGCAAGTATTGGATTTGTAGAAAAGTTTTTGCAATAAGTATGCAGGTTCTATATTTGCACTCCGGATTTGAAAAAATCTTCGGGCCCAGGTGGCGAAATTGGTAGACGCACTGCCTTCAGGTGGCAGCGTTCGCAAGGATGTGCTGGTTCGAGTCCAGTCCTGGGCACTAAAATGGACAAATCGAAAT
>DGQO01000170.1:0-6877 GCA_002400445.1 Chitinophagaceae bacterium UBA4412 | reverse complement strand
CGCTGCATTGCCAGGGATGGGGTAGCGTACGGAAGCTTTCTCTTTTACTTTGCTGAATGATTAAATGGAAGAAATTACCTTACACTATCGCATTTACAGAACTAAATATGAAACGATGAACGCTCGTGCTGCTTCCCATGGAAAAATACTTTTGCTGATTAGCCTATCTGCATTTTGCTACTGCGCTGCTCTTGCGCAGAAAGATACCCATCCCCTGGTGGACTATGTAAATCCGCTCATTGGAACCCAAAAAATGGGGCATACTTTTCCCGGGGCTACCGTTCCTTTCGGCATGGTACANNGAAGTGTACCGCTACTGTGCAGGATACCAGTATGATGATAAAACCATCGTGGGTTTCAGCCACACGCATTTTAGTGGCACCGGGCATTCTGATCTTGGAGATTTTTTAATAATGCCCACCGTAGGAAAGTTGCAGCTTAATCCGGGTACGGCTGCTGATCCTTCATCTGGCTACCGCTCCTCCTTTAGCCACGAGAGTGAAGTAGCCCAGGCGGGTTATTACAGTGTGATGCTAAAAGACTATCAGGTAAAAGCAGAAATGACCGCTACGGAAAGGGTGGGTTTTCACCAATACAGTTTTCCAAAAACAGATGAGGCACATATCATTCTGGACCTTACACATGGTATTTATAATTACCCGGAAAAGAATGTGTGGACTTTTGTAAGAGTAGAAAATGATACGCTGATTACGGGGTACAGGCAAACACTCGGCTGGGCCCGCACGAGAACCGTATATTTTGCCATGACTTTATCCCGCCCGATGCAGAGTTACGGCAGCAGCGATGCAAAGAAAGAAATGTATGGCGGCTTCTGGAGAAAATTTAACCAGCGGGAAAACTTTCCTGACCTGGCAGGCCGGGCATTGAAAGTGTTTTTCAATTTTAAAACAACCGAAGGAGAAAAAATTAAAATAAAATTTGCCCTCTCCGGCGTAAGTACGGCAGGCGCCATAAAAAACCTGGATGCAGAACTGCCGCATTGGAATTTTGAAGAGGCAAGAGCAGCGGCTTCTGCAAAATGGGAGAAAGAACTGGAGAAGGTGAAAATAGAAGCCGGTGAAGACACGAAGAAAAACTTTTACACAGCCATGTACCATGCCTTTATTGCACCCAATACTTTTATGGATGTAGATGGAAATTACCGGGGGCTCGATCAGAATGTGCACCAGGCAAATGGGTTTACCAATTATACCACTTTTTCATTGTGGGATACTTACCGGGCCTTGCATCCTTTGTACAATATTCTGCAGCCAAAGCGCAATAACGACATGGTAAAATCTATGATGGCGCATTACGATCAGAGTGTTTTAAAAATGTTGCCCATCTGGAGTCATTATGCCAATGACAACTGGTGTATGAGTGGCTACCATAGCGTGGCTGTTATTGCTGATGCCATTGTAAAAGGCAATACGGATATAGATGCCAATGCAGCGTTGGATGCTTGCGTAGCAACAGCCACAAAAGAAAAATATGAAGGCATCGGCGCATACATGGAATTGGGCTTTATACCTTACAACGTTTCTGGTACATCCGTTTCTAATACGCTGGAATATGCTTACGATGACTGGGCAATTGCACAACTGGCTAAAAAGCTGGGGAGAGAAGATGTCTACCAGCAATTCATGCAACGCTCCATGAACTACCGGAATGTATTTGACACAGATGGATTTGTAAAACGTAAAGATGCCAAAGGAAAATTCCTGGAAAATTTTGATGCCTTTAGCACGCATGACCAGGGCTTGATTGAAGGCAATTCCTGGAACTACAGCTTCTTTGTACCACAGAACCCTAAAGATCTTGTGCGGATAATGGGAGGTGAGAAAAAGTTTAATGCTAATATGGATTCTTTGTTCAGCATGTATCTGCCTGATAAATATTTTGCAGAATCAGAAGACATTACCAGGGAAGGAATCATTGGCACTTATGTGCATGGCAATGAGCCGGCGCACCATGTGCCTTACCTGTATAATTTTTCTGGCGCAGCCTGGAAAACGCAGGCCCTCATCCGCAGAATTTTAGATCATCAATATAAACCAGCCGTGGATGGTCTGGGCGGAAATGATGATTGCGGACAAATGAGTGCCTGGTATATTTTTAGTACGCTGGGTTTCTACCCGGTTGCACCGGGCTCTGTAGAATATGAGATAGGAAGCCCCATTATTAATAGTGCAATCCTGCAATTAGAAAATGGCAGGCAGCTAAAAATCATAGTGAAAAATCAAAGTGTGGCTAATAAATATGTAGCAAGCGTTACGGTAAATGGCAAGAAAATTCCTGGTACAGCTATCTCTCACAGTGATATTATGGGTGGAGGTGAAATTGTTTTTAGTATGAAAAGCAAACACAGTTAGAGCTGGTTATGCAGGCATCAATAGGAATGATGAAAGCCTAATTCAAAAAGGATATCACGCTCATGCTGCTTAGCAACGTTAACTTTAAATCCAGGAATATGCGCTCCTGTATCATTCCATCCTATCTTAAAAAATAGTCTTCTCCTTTCTTCGTAGCAAATTTTCCCATATCTCCGTTTAGGTTTTCCACGGTTATTTTTTTGCCCCTGGAAGTATAGCAATGCATTCCTGCTGGCAGTTGCACAAAGCAGTCGTAGCCAAGTGCAGAATTAATTTTCGCCTCCTTTAATTTCCCCATCGCCCATGTAAAACTTACTTCAAAACCATGGGGAGCACAAAGTCCTTTTGCTTCTCCGCTATTCCACTCCTTTGCGCTGGGTAAAGCTGGCAGAAAGCGAATGACATTTTTCTTACCTGTACTTTGCATCAGCATTTCTGCAATGGCTGCCGTGCCGCCAAAATTGCCATCAATCTGAAAGGGCGGATGTGCACAAAATAAATTGGGATAAGTACCTGCGCCTTTGGCTGCATAGTTTACACCGATGTCGAAGGCCGGTTGCAGCAAGGCTTTCAGCACTTTTAATGCATGGTCGCCATCACCAAGTCTTGCCCAGAAATTAACCTTCCAGGCTCTTGACCATCCCGTACCTTCATCGCCCCGGCGTAATAAAGTTTGTTTGGCAGCTTCCATCATTTCGGGTGCATCTATCGGATTGATTTCGTTGTAAGGATACAGCCCATACAAATGCGAAACATGGCGGTGCTGCGGCTCTGCTTCTTTATAATCTCTTATCCATTCCTGTACGCCACCGGTAGACGGACTCACTGTATTTGGCGCCAGGCGTACGGCGGTTTCTTTTAAGGTGCTGCTATATGCTTCATCTACATGTAGCAATCGTGCCGCTTCGATGCAGTTCAATAATAATTCCCGCCCTATCTGCATATCCATGGTGGGCCCCATGGTGGTCTGTCCATAAAAGCCATCGGGTGTGATGTAAGTATTCTCCGGCGAATTGGAAGGCGCTGTTACAAGATATCCCGTGCGGGGATCGGTGATTAATATGCCGGTATAAAATTGCGCTGCACCTTTAAGTATGGGGTAAATACTGCGCAAATATTTTTTATCCGGATGATAGATATAATGCTGCCAGAGATGTGCGCAAAGCCAGGCCCCGCCCGTGAGCGAAGATCCCCAGGTAGCACTTTCTCCGGGTGCTGTAAATTTCCAGGGATTGCTCATCATATGCGCCGTCCATCCCTTCGTGTTGTAATATGCTGCTGCCGTTTTTTCTCCGGGCCGCACTAAATTTTTAGTAAACTCAATTAATGGTAAATGCAACGCAGCAAGATTTGTTTTTTCTGCGGGCCAGTAATTCATTTGTAAGTTGATGTTCAAATGATAATCGCCATTCCAGGGTGTCTGGTATTCTTCTGCCCATAATCCTTGCAGATTGGCTGGTAGCCCGCCTTTGCGGGAACTGGAAATGAGTAAGTATCTTCCAAAATTAAAATACAATGCGGGGAGGGTTACATCGGCTTCTCCTTTTGCATACCGCACCAAACGTTCGGCAGTGGTCAATAGATTTACCGCATCATTTTGTGCTGCGGAAAGTTGAATACTACAGCGTTTAAAATAAGCAGTATAATCGGCAATGTGGTTTTGCCTAAGTTTTTCCGGAGATTTTTTCGCAGCTTTTTCTACATAAGATTTAGCCAAAGGAAGAGGATTACTGCCGCGGGTTTCTACATGTGGCCAGTTTAAATCTGTGGCTGCGCTGATGATGATGCTGCATTCCGAAGCGTTTTTTATTTGCAAACCATTGCCAACGGCTTTTATAATTCCACTTGTGGAAACCAACTTTGCGAATGCGGCAAAGTGAATGCCCTTATCCCCATCACCGCCATTTAGCTCACCGGTCATGGTAATCGTTTTGCCTTCTGAAAGAAATGTGGCGTTTTCTTTTCTGTTCAGCGCAAGATCGAATGAAATGGAGTTGGGCTTGCTTGCGGTAAGCCGGATAATAATGGCTTGTTGCGGAGCACTTACAAATACTTCTTCTTTGTACTGTATATTATTTCTCGTCCATGTTGTTGTAGCTATTGCTTTGTTGATCTCCAGGATTCTGTTATAGCCGGTTGCTGCATTTGCCGTATCATGCCAGTTAATGAATACATTGGCCAGTACCTGGTAAGCGCCAAACTTTACATTTTTTCCGTTGCCATTTCCAGAGCCTTTGCCCGCAGCCGTAAAGTGTTTTTGCAGCAGTTCCTGGGCTTCTTTATTTTTTTCCTCTCTAAGTAATTGCTGAATAGCAGGAAGGTATTGATGTGCATCCTCCCGGTTAGCATACTCTAGACCGCCAGACCACATGGATATTTCGTTGAGCACAATCCTTTCTGCATTTACGCCACCAAATACCATGGCACCCAGCCGACCGTTTCCCAAAGGAACAGATTGCGTGAAATGCTGCGCAGGTGCATCAAATTTTAACTGCAGATCAGACTGGGCAAATGAAAATTGCGTGCATAGGCTCAGCAGTATAAAAAGATATGGGGTACGTACCTGGCACCTTAAACTTTGTTGCTGTGCGCTCATTGCTTGGCTTATTTTTTTTGTTTTTGGAAAATGACATTGGCAGGGAACGAGCATCAAATCTGTAGATGCTGCATCTGCAACAAATGCGCTTGAGTTGCCGTGCGGACAAATCGTTTGCGTGCCTATTTTTTTGCAGGTGAAAGCCTGAGCAAAATCGTTTCATGCGAAGCCACCAAACCCTTCCAGCTTTTTGCCCTGCCCATGTTTTTATGCAGCCAGAGATCTCTTACCTCGTATTTATCTTGCAGGCCCAGTGCAGCAAAATCAAGTTTGAATTGCTGTTCTGTATCCGTGCGGTTTAAAAATGCAATGGCATAGTCGCCGTTGCTCAATGGCTTTACAAAAACGCTCCAGGATGCGTTGCTTATTTTTCTCTCTGCCTGCTTGCCCAGCGCATCCTGGTTTATGGCAATGGCCTCTTCATTCAATAATATCTTTTTGGTAGCCTCATTCATATGGCGCACATCATTGGTAGCGTAAAGCGGCGCATTCATAATAGCCCATAAGCTAAACTGCGATTGGTATTCTGTATCTGTGCATCCGGAACCACCCAGGTCGCCGGAGGGGCCTGGTTTCCCGTAAAGTCCGGCAATAAGCATATCCGGATCATTCCAGTGGCCGGGCTGTGCATAGGCATGCAATCCTGCATTAATATCCAGGATGTCTATGATGCCCTCGCCGTCGTTTTCTGTGGCTCGTCTTTTCCATTTATCCCTTATGTCATAGGTAGTGCGCCATAGTTGCCCGCCGGCATTCGCCGCCCAAAGCCAGGGATGGCGCTGCCCCCATTCACAAATACCAAACACAATATCCCGGTTGGTTTTGCGCAGGGCGTCGCCCATTGTGGTGTAACGGATACGGGCAGTGGCACTATCAGCAGGAGCAAAGCAATAATCATATTTGAGGTAATCAATATCCCAACTGGCAAATGTTCTTGCATCCTGTTCTTCAAAGCCCAGGCTTGCCGTGTAACGAGCGCAGGTGAGTTGTGCAGCATCGCTGTAAATACCCAGTTTCATCCCCCGGTCGTGCATATATTTTGCCAGTGCTTTAATGCCGGATGGAAATTTTACCGGGTCGGCAATCATATTATTTTTATTGTCCCGTCCACCTTGCCAGCCATCATCAATAAAAATATAGTTATAGCCTGCTTTCACCATGCCCGTGCTCAGCATGGAATCGGCAATTTCTTTCAGGTCCTTTTCATTCACCTTATCTCCAAAAAAATTCCAGCTCATCCAGCCCATGGGTGGAGTGGGCGCAAGGGCATGGTGGGATGGCTGTGCATACGCAGCATTGAAAAAGCTTATTACAAGGAGCTGGCAAAAAATAAAAAAGTTTTTCATAAAAAATATTTTGAAGAGTCAGCGAAAAAAGCAAAATCAGCCATGGTTTTATGCTTGTCAAAATCCGGCATACAGTCAATGATTTCTCCCGAAATCATCAGCCATTTTTGGAAACACGCATGCGCATATTTTCCGGCATCAAGAGCCAGGGCTAAATGTAATTCAAAGCGTTTGAAAATGTGTTCCAGCAAATCAGGCAATCGTTTGCGCAAAAAGTGGAAAACGCAGCGTGCAAAGTTCTCTGCTACCGCTTCATTTCATTAACCATCGCTGCACAGTGCAACAGTTTAAGCGGCCACATCTTCGCTCAAAATCCTGGCAAAGTGATTTTCTAAATGGTTGCGCATGCCAATCGTAAATTCTTCGGGTGTGCCGGTTTCAAGGATATCTACAAGTCCCCTATGGGATACAAAGGCTTTGAGGTTAGCTGGTTTTTTTAGCAGGCCGCTGTTATGTACATAATCAAAAACGGGAAGCAATAATTTCTGAAATTTCTTTAATGTTTCATTGCCCGTTATTTCATACAATTTACCGTGAAAAGCAATTTCATGGTTGATATTAAA